>JAJTGZ010000084.1 GCA_021299385.1 Phycisphaeraceae bacterium
CATGCCGCGCCGCCGGCTGTCTCTGGCTACGTTGACACGACCCGCCGGGGCGGGGTGAGCACTGCCACCCATGTCCTGACGCAGTGTTACCAATGTCCCAGGTCTGTACAGGGGAGGGGTTCAGTACGAGAAACATCGGCGGGGCGTATAATCGCCTACTTATGCAACCAAGACGCCCTACCCGTCAGGTAACCCTCGGCGATGACCGCGTTGGGCGTGTGCGCATCGGGGGTGGGTTGTTCGGCACCACGCCGGCGCCCGTCTCGGTGCAGACGATGACGACGGGGTATACGCACGAGATCGACAAGTGTGTCGCGGAGATCAATCGGCTGACGGCGGCGGGTGCGGACGTGGTGCGCGTGGCGGTGCCCGAGAAGAAGGATACCGATGCGCTGCGGCACATCATCGCGCAGGTGCGTGTGCCGATCGTGGCGGACGTGCACTTTCACTTCAAGCGTGCATTGGAGGCCGTGGAGGCGGGGGTGCACAAGATTCGGCTCAACCCGGGGAACATCCAAGACCGTGCGCAGGTGATCGAAGTGATCCGCGCGTGCAAGGAGCGCGGGGTGCCGATCCGCGTGGGGGTCAATGAAGGCTCGATCATCGAGCGCAAGGACAAGCAGAAGAGGCTCAAGGAGCTGGGTGCGTTCTTCCACGACAACAAGCGCGGGTACCTGCTGGCGATCATGATTGCCAAGTTAGAGGAATACCTGGATATTTTTTACGAGCAGGATTTTTACGACATCGTCATCAGTGCCAAGAGCATGGATGTGCCGACGGTAGTCGATGCGTATTCGGAGATTTCCAAGCGGTTCGACCACCCGCTGCATTTGGGCGTTACGCACGCGGGGCCGAAGGAGACGGGGTGCATCCGGTCGGTGGTGGCGCTCGGGGCGTTGCTGGCCGGGGGGGTCGGGGACACGCTGCGGATTTCGTACGCCAGCGACAGCGTGTATGAGGTGGAGGACGGGCTGGAGTTGCTGTATTCGCTGGGGCTGCGTGAGCGCAAGGGGGCGGAGTTGATCGCGTGCCCGACGTGCGGGCGGATTCAGGTGGATTTGATCGCGTTGGTGCAGGAGGTTCGCCGGACGGTGCAGAGCAAGGTGGACTTGCCGATGAAGTTGGCGGTGATGGGGTGCATCGTCAACGGGCCTGGTGAGGCGGAGGGTGCGGACGTGGCGGTCTTTGCCGGGGACCGGCGGGGGATCATCTATGTGCAAGGGGAGAAGGTTGCCAACGTGCCCGAGGAGGAGATTTTGGGCAAACTGCTGGAGGAGTGCCTGAAGTTTCAGGAGAAGGTGCGGCGGGGTGAGGCGAAACTGGGTGACAAGAAGGTGGAGATCATCCCGCCGGACCCGATTGGGGAGTTGGGCAGCGGGTGGGAGAAGATTGCCCAGCAGCAATCGCAGGAGAAGGGCAAGCAGCAGGCCACGCCGTTGACGGTCGGCAAGAGTTGAGGCCGTGAGCGTGCCGATGGAAATAAGCGTCAAGCAGCGTGCGCACACCAACCCGGATTACCCGGCCAGCAACGCGCAGGTGCGGGAGGTGATCGAGCGGTTGCGGGCCAACCCCAAGATGCCGGTGCGGCCGGTGGTGATCCTGACGGGGTACCACAGCCCGCGGGCGCAGGGGGAGTATCTGCGGCGGATGCTGCTGCGGTTAACGTCGCCGGGTGCGCCGATCACGACTGCGGCGTATATGACGCGGGTGGACATGCCGAGCATCTGCCGCGATGCGATGGAGCAGGTGCGCGGGCACGTCGGAGATGGACCTCTGGACCTGGTGGGGATCTCGATGGGCGGGCTGATCGCGCGGGTGATCAGCACGGATGCAGCACTGCCCAGCACAGCAGGGACGATCGCGGCGCGCGTGCCGGTGAACACCCGGCGGATCTTCACCCTTGCATCCCCCCACTGCGGCGCGCTGCTGGCCGATCGCGTCGCACTGGACCCGGCGGCGAAGGACATGCAGCGCGGGTCGGCATTCCTGGGCGCGTTGGACGCGGCGTTGAGGGGTGGGGGTGGTAATCCGGCTGTGGAGTTGACGTGCTACTCGCGGCTGCGCGATGGGTGGGTGGGTGCCAAGCAGGCGGCCCCGGCGGGGCAGGGCGTGATCTGGACGCCGGGAGTGCTGTGGGGGTCGCACCTATCGGTGAGCTGGGACCGGCGGATTCTGGCGGACCTTGCGCTGCGGCTGCGTGGGGAGGAGCCGCTGGCACGGCCGGGGACGCCGCCGAGGGACTGAGGGGGTGCTGCGGGTTTTCATTCAGCGGCTGTGCAGCAGGCCGATTGTGCCTCTAAGGATTGAGGTTTGACGAGCAGATTGGTGTGGTCCAACCCCACCCCTGCCCCTCCCCTCGGGGGAGGGGTTCCGCACGAGAAACCATCGGCGATCCGTTTTATTTCTTCTCTTTGTTCTCTTGGCCTGCCGCTGCTTTTTTGGCGGCCTCATCGGTTTGGAGTGTGTCGGGCTTGGCGACGGGTGGAGCGGGCTTGGGGGGGCTGGTCCAGAGGCCCTCGATGAGGAAGATGAGGTCGGCGTTGGGTGGGATTTTGCCGCGGGGGCGTGGGCCGTAGCCTTGGGCGGCGGGGATGAAGACCCGGCGGACGGTGCCGCGTGTGAGGCCGAGGATGGCGTCGTTGAAGCCCGGGATCATGCTGCCCTGGGTGAAACGGATGGGCTCGACGGTGTTGGTGCGTGGGTTGACTTCTCTGCTGGTGCCGAACTGCTCGCCGGTGGTCAGCCAGCCGGTGTAATGCGCGGCGGCCTCGCCACCTGCGACCAAGGCTCCTTCGCCCGAGGGTGGGACGATGTCGAAGATGACGACGCCGGTTTCGAGTTTGCGCACGGCGATGGGTGAGGCGGTGGTGCTCGCGAAGGGGGTTGGGCCGTTGCCGAAGACCTGCTTGCCGGTGGGGTCAAAGCCCTTGTCGTCAAAGGTGATCCCGGCGGGTGTGATGGTCCAGGCTGAGGTGATCTCGGTGGCGCCGGCGAGAGTGGTCGGGGCGGGGGAGGTCGTCGCAGCGACGAAGCCGTCGGCCTGCGCTGTCAGCGGCATATCGAGTACGACGGCGACTTGGTCCAACTTGAAGGAGGGCAAGAGTTCGGGGACGGCCCAGAGGTTGCCGAAGGCGGCGGATGAGCCTGGGACGCGGACATCGAACTGCCGGATGCGGAGTTGGCCCTGCCGGCGGTAGACGTGCCAGACGCCTGAGCGGAAGGGGCGTGCGAGGTCGTCGCTGCGGGCGAGGTCAAAGTAGACGGCGTTGTCAAGGCCATCGACGTTCACCACCGCCGCGCCGAGGGCCAGGCCGGGCTGGCCGTTGCCGGCGGGGGCCGACTTGCCCCCGACCAGGAGGGAGACGATTTTCTTAACCTCAGGGTCGGTGCTGGTGATGGTGGGTACGACGCGGACGGCCGGCGCGGCGGGTGTGGCCGTCTGTGCGGCGGCCTCGGCCTTCTTGCGCTGCTGCTCCTCGAACGCCTTGCGGACGCTCTCGGGGACGTCCTCGGGGCGGACGGTCGTAACCGTGGGCTGCTGGGCCAGGGCCGAGGTGGCGATCACGAACACGGCCAGGAGACTTGAAAAACCACGCTGTTTCATGGGTGAATCCTTGCTCGGGTGCTGCTGGTGCATCATCATATTAGGTGCTGTTGGCGGGGTGGTACGCACGGGCTGGAAGCCCGTGCCACCGGTATTCGCCCGTGCCACCGGTATCCGTCCGTGCCACCGGTATCCGTCCGTGCCACCGGTATCCGTCCGTGCCAGCTGTTTCATAGCCCGTGGCACCTGTTGGAAAAACATTCTATCACGCCATCTCTGGGAACATCCGTTGCACGACGGCGACGAGGTCGCGGACGTGCGAGATGCTCTCATCCATGAGTTTCTTTTCATCGGCCGTCATCTGGATCTGGACGATTTTTTCAACGCCCTTGTCGCCCAGGACGCAGGGGACGCCGACGAAGAGGCCCTTGCCTTTGTGGCCGGGGGCTACGCCGTATTCGTCTTCGCAGTATGCGGCGCTGGGGATGATGCGTTTTTTGTCGCGGATGATGGCCTCGACCATCTGTACGGTGCCTGCGCTGGGGGCGTACCACGCGCTGGTGCCCATGAGTTTGACGATCTCGCCGCCGCCTACTTTGGCGCGCTGGACGCACTCATCGATGACGGCGTCGGAGAGGAGTTGCTGGATCGGTATCCCTGAGACGCTGGTGAAGCGTGGGAGGGGGACCATGTCGTCGCCGTGGCCGCCCAGGAGCAGGGCGGTGATGTCCTCGACGGAGCAGCCGAGTTTGAGGGCGAGGAACTCGCGGAAGCGTGCGACGTCGAGAGCGCCGGCCTGGCCGATGATGCGCGAGGGTGCGAAGCCGGTGACCTTCCACATGACATAGACCATCGCATCGAGCGGGTTGCTGACGACGATGACGATGGCGTTGGGGGCGTGCTTTTTGATGTTCTCGCCGACGCTTTTGACGATGCCGGTGTTGATCCCGATGAGGTCATCGCGGCTCTGGCCGGGCTTGCGGGGGACACCGGCGGTTACGACGACGACGTCCGAGCCGGCGATGTCGGCATAGTCGCTCGTCCCCTTGACCGTGGCGTCGAAGCGCTCGATCGGGGCGCAGCAGGCGATGTCTAGGGCCTTGCCCTGCGCGACGCCGACTTTGTCGGGGATGTCCAGGAGGACTACGTCGGCGAGCTGCTTCATCGCGATCGAGCGTGCACACTCGCCGCCGATGTTCCCGGCACCGATGATCGAAACCTTTGGACGACGCATGATTGTGTGATCCTTGCAGGAGGGCGGTTGCGGAGGCCGAGCGGGCACACGCCCGACACGGGGGGGAGAGTGTAGGGATCGAGTTGAGGGGTGGGGGAAGCGAGTGGTGGAGACGATGTCGTCATCACCCGCCGGGTGCGTTCGACTGTCTTCGCCCCAACGGGGCGCCGGGGTGTAGCCACGGGTGAAGCCCGCGCTTCGTGGGCGCAACCCGTGGAAGGGTGCGTGTTACCTCGCCTCTGCCCCGCAGGGGCAGGGGAAGAGAGGGTGGATGCTGTCGACGGGTTACGCGAGGCTCAGAGCCGCCTGGCTTGACCCGTGGCTACATCCCGGCGCCCCGTTGGGGCGTTCAGAGACACACGGGTGGCTTGTCCGAAAAAACATCCCCGCAGCAATCGGCCGCACAGCAAGCCCCGATAGGGCACAGTGCATCAGCCTGTTCGAGACTCACTCGGCTGATTCTATTTTCAGATGGGCATCCATTACAGCACGAGAGCATCTAGTGATCATTCGCCCGCTACCCGTGTATTGTCGGCACAAAACCGGTCGCCTGGGCGGCCTACATCTTCTGCGCGTGCTGCTCGTCGAGAATCTCTTGCACGGTGATGAGTTTGATGATCCGGCCGGTCTTCTTGTGGAAGGCTGCGGCCTCGGCTTGCGCGTCGGCGGTGTAGCCGAAGGCGACGAAGAAGCCGCGCTGGCGGTCCTCGCGGGCCATGACGGCCTCGAAGGCGTCGACATCCGGGCGGCCAACCTTTTCGGCCTGCTTGACCTGGATGGGGAACCAATCGCCCGCAAACATGCTCGCGCCGGCCTCGCCGTGCTTGGTCTTCTTGTTACCGCCGTCGGTGGGCTTGGTGCCAACGGGGAAGATGCGGCCGTCGATGCCCATGTCGCCGACTTGCACTTTGTTGGGGATGCCACCGAGGGCGATGACGGCCCAGTTCTCGAACTCGAAGGGGGGGATGGCGCGGAGTTTCTGCGTCGTCCATGGCAAGTCGCGCACGATAAACGACTTCGTATCGTGCGCCCGATGCCCCGGCTCGCTCTCACGCATCTTGCAGACGTCGCGCAGCCGCTTGGCCATAACGCGGCAGGCGGTGGGGGAGATGTCGATGCCGATCCACTGGCGGCCCAGATTCTGCGCCGCGACGAGGGCGGTTCCGCAGCCGCAGAAGGCGTCGAGGACGATGTCGTTGGGGTTGCTGCTGGCGGTGATGATGCGTTCGAGGAGGGCGAGGGGCTTTTGTGTGGGGTAGCCGAGACGCTCGTCCGCGTTGGCAGAAATCGGGGGGATGTCGGTCCATACGTCCGGGATCGCCATCCCTTCGAGTTCATCGGCGAACCATTTGAGTCGGGGCACGCCGTCGCCACCCTTGGGCCAGTAGATCAAACCTGCAGAATCTAGCGAGTTCAACCGTTCCTGCACCGAATCGCCAGCGAGTTTGTAGCGATCCATGACTTTACCGGGGATAGCCCAGTGGCGCCCGACTCGGGTCGGGTCAATGCCTCGCCAGGGCTGTCCGCTCTGACCCTGCTGGGTAATACCAGAGCCGGTCAGTGTGATGGCTTGGAATCGCCGGCCTGTGAGGTTATCGATCTGGTTGAAATGCTTTGCAACATAGCCGGGGTCGTGCGGGAGCTTGGGGGCATTCCATTGATGTCCCTTGCCACCATGGTAGAAGAACAGGGTGTCGTGTATCGCCGCGAACCTGTCGGCGGACCCGTGCGCGTGCGTGCGTTTCCAGATAATCTCGTTGAGGAAGTTGTTCTCCCCAAACAACTGATCCAGCATCACCTTAACGTAATGGCTCGCGTGCCAATCGCAGTGGTAATAAAAACTGCCCGTCGGCTTGAGGACGCGGGAGAGTTGCTGGCAGCGTGGCCGCATGTAGTCGATGTAGGCCTGCGTGCTGGCGTGCCGGTCCTCGAAGGATCGCTTCTCCTTGGTCTCGCCCCAGAAGACCTCGTAGTTGCGGTTGCTGTTGAATGGGGGGTCGATGTAGATCAGGTCCACGCACTTGTCGGGGAGCTTGGCGAGTTGTTCGAGGTTGTCGCCGCAGTAGATGACGCGGGTGTCCACCAGGGCCGACGGGCGTGCGCGGCCAGTCGTCGGTGCGGCCTTGGCAGCC
>JAJTGZ010000032.1 GCA_021299385.1 Phycisphaeraceae bacterium
GCAGCCGTGCCGGCGGCGCACGCCCGGGTTGTGCTCTTGGACTTTCTCATGCATCCTGTCTAGTACAGACGGCTTCTCCAACGACTCAATGCCCCACACCAATACAGGGTCTCAATCGACCAGACCGAGAATGTGGATAAGAGGGCAAATGCCCAGCTAGTCAACCAGTTTTGGGCTTGAGTTGTTAACGCCCTGTGATGGCAGTATTTATCAGACCATGGGATTGCCCGCCGGGTGTGGAAACAAACCAGCCCCGCGCGGGCGCGCGGGGCTGGTGAAAGTCAGTGGGCGTATTGGTGCCCGCAGGGCAGCCCGGCTCGTTCAGACGCACCCGGCGAAGAACCCATTGAGGAAGACGATGATGTCGTCGGCGGTGAACTGCCCGTCGGGGCCAACCGACTGGCCGGGGCCAGCGACGTCGGCTCGCCCGTCGGCCGCGAAGAACCAGTTGAGGTAGACGATGATGTCGTCGGCTGTGAGTTGCCGGTCCCCACCGATCGTCTGGCCAGGCCCGGCCACATCAGCCGGGGATCGCAGGTCAACGCGGATTCTGCGCGCCGCGCCGTTGGCGAGAGGCAACTGCCCGGCAACCGTGACGGCGCCGATGGCCGTGTCGATGCTCACGGGCACGACGCGCACGCCATCGACGAGCACTTGGCAGGGTGTTACCCCCGCGGGGATGCGCACGACGGTTCGGAAGGCAAGAGCCCCGTTGGTCCGTTTGGTGATAGTGTGCTCGCCGCCGTTGGCGTCGCGTTTGACGGTGATGTTGGCGCGCTGCCCGCCGACGCGGACGTTGTTGTAGGTCATGGTGTTCCACGCGCCGGGCAGGCGCGGGTTGATGCGCAGGGTGTTGCCCGGCGCGTCAGGTTCGTAGCCCAGGAAGATCATCACGCTGTCGGCGTAGAAACTCATGCTCTCCCAGGCGTTGGGCCAGGCGGTCTGGAGGGTGAAGTCGCTCTGGCCGGGGTATTGCAGGCTGTTGCTCGGGGCCATCTGCTCGGCGCCGAAGCCGAGGGGGCCGTTGTGGTCCATCGCGCGCTTGAGGCGGTAGAGGTGGTTGTCGATATCCGTAGTGCCGGGCGTGTAGTCCTGGCGGACGGCATAGAAGCACCCGTACCACATCGTGCTCAGGAACCAGGGGCCAGCGCCTGTGGGGCCCAGGGCGGGGTTGGCCCAGTAGCCGTCGCCCCAGTAGCGGTCGATGAGCCCGACGTAGTCGGACGAATCGTTGATGTGCTGGCCCGCAAAGCGGACGAGTGGCTTGGCCTGCCCCTCGGCGTTGTTGAAGCGTGTGCGGACACCGTTGATGCGGTCGGCCACGCGTGCAGCGCGGGGGTCGTTGGGAGGCACGACCTCGAAGGGATAGGTGATGCCCAGCAGGGAGATGTCGGTGTTCTCGCCGTCCCAGTCGAGCTTGCCATAGAAGCCTGGCAGCAGGCCGTTCTCGCGGTTCTGGAAGTCTGCGGCGTCTGAGCTTTGGCCGAGGGTCAGCGCGATCTCGCGTGCATCGCGCAGGCCGCGGATGATGTTGGCGTTGCTCATAAGGAAGGTGTCGTAACTGTCTTCCCAAATGTTGTTGGAGTACATCAGCACCTGGCCTGCCGGCGCGCCGGGGTAGGCCTGGCGGAGGTTGAGCCGGCCCGGGTCAATGCCCGAGGTCTGGCTCATGGCGATGGCCGCGTCCTTGACGATGGCGTAGTTGGTGTTGCCAGGGTTGGTGGCCTGGGCCTCGGTGAGGTAGGCCAGGTCTCCCTCGACTTTGTAGTTGTAGTTGATCATCCACGGGATCACGGCGGTCTCATCGACCTGCGGCGCGCCCCAGATGACGAACCCGTCGGTGGAATACTTCTGCTTCCAGAACCCGCGCCGTCCCCAGGACTCAAACTCGCGGAAGGTAAGATCACGCAGGTAGCGCGTCATCTGGCGGACGGTGCCGGTGTGCCCGGTGCGAGAGAGCGTAACGGCGGCCCAGGCCATGTCGCGTGGCCAGACGTAGGGATAGGCCCCGTTGCGGAACCCGGCGATGAGGCCGCCGGTCTTCTCGTCAAAGTGCAGCATCGTTCCAAGGATGCCGCGTTGGTAGAGCGCGTCGATGCTGTCGTCGGGTGTATCGACGGTTACGCCCGCGGCCAGGAACGATTGCCAAGAGGTGTTGGTCGTGTTCATCGCCGATTCAAGGTTGGCGCTCTGGAACCAGTCGAGCGTCGGGGCGATCTGCGAGGCATATGTGCCCGTTGCGCCGGCGAAGTTGTCAAACCCGCCGATGATCGCGGCGGCGACCTCCTCGGTGCCGCCGGGGGGGATAGTTACCTGCATGCCGATCCAACCCTGCCCGTTGTCTGGGGAGCTGTCGCGCCAGCTGTCGGTAGCCGGGCCTGCGCCGGTGCCGGCTGCGCTGGTTCGGCGGAGTGCACCGGCGAGGTAGACGGAGACGTTTTTCTCGTAGCCGGGGAACGTCGTGGGGTTGTATTCCTGCCCAAAGCCGATCGAGCCGGTGTTGCTGACGACCCTGCGGGTGTTGTCGTAGGCGACCATTGCGCCGCGTGGGGTGTCGGCGAACATGGCGTCAAAGCCGTCGCCGCCGTTGATTGCAAAGTCGCCGTAGAGATAGATGTTGACGGTGCGTGGCGAGGCGTTGGGGTTGGTCAGTCGGACGCGCTTGATGACGAGGTTGCGGATCGGGTTGCCCAAGCCGTCGGCGACGTTGCGTGGTGCAAAGTCGTACTGGGTGATCTGCAAGTTGGCCCCGCCGGCTGCGAGGGTGCTGGTGGTCTGGATGGTGTTGGTGCCGGGGAGGTAGGTTTGCTGGATGTTGGTGTAGTCGGTGCCGTTCTGGTTGCTCAGCCAGCGTGTGATGCCGTTATAGGCGATGCCGAGCTGAACCTGGTTGAGGTGCATCTGCCCGCGGTTGTCGATGGGGAGGCCTGGGGGGAAGGTGTCCAAGCCGCTGACGTACCCCTCGTTTTTGGTACCGACGCCCTGGACGCCGCCCGCGCCGGGGTAGTAGACGTCAAACCAGGTGCCATTCTGATCGAGCATGGCGTTGATCCACCCGTTGCCGACGACGCCCTCTTCCTTCCAGAAGTGGATGGGTGGGTAGCCGACGCCCTCGCTACCTGGAAAAAAGGAGCCTTGGCCGGGCCAGGGGAGTTTGTTGGTGTAACTGCTCGACAGTGCGCCGGCGGAGGTTGCCGCGCCGTTGTTGAAGACCTCGCTGGCGGGGTTCCCTTGCGTCCACCGGCTGGCTTTGTACCGGATCGTCTGACCGAAGTTCCGCGTGTTTGGTGGGAGCGTCGCGACCCACCAGTCGCGCACGCCGGGTGAGGTGTTGAAGTCGTTGGCGACGAAGGTAACCTGCCCGGCGATGCTCGTGAGCGTTTGCGTTGTGCCGCTGCCGACGCCTTGGGAGCCTTGCGGCTCGGTGCCGTCGGTTGTGTAATAGAGGGCGACGCGGTCGTACCCGAACTGGCAGCAGGCTTTGAGATAGACGCGCACGGCCTCACCCTGGCGGGGGGCGAGGGGTGAGCGTTCGGTTGCCGCACCGCCGAAGGGGTTGGCGGGGTTGAGGTTGGCCGAGGGGAGGGCGCGGGTGGGGTCGTGGAGGATCGTGGGCGTCTGCGCCCGCGCGGCAGGGGCGACGATCGCCAGAGCCACGGCCAGCACGGGCATAAAGATGAACTTGTCGATGAACTTTTCAGAACCCATTCGTGTTACCGTTGATCCCCCGTCGCCCGGGGGTGTGGTAATGAGAGATACGACCGGGATTATGCCTTACAAACCAGGGAGGGGGGAGCAAAAAGATGGGCAAGTACGCAAAATTGCGGCAGAATGCGTCTTTCGAGTAAGATCGTTTTCGTCTGGCCGGAACGATAACCGGACAAAGACCGGCCAGGCTGGCGGCCGATCCACAGGGCTTGATCCCGGCCAGTAGAGAGTGGGGGGATCGAGCACTGAGATGGGTGGTTCATTCCGCCGCGTTGAGCTTGAGGTCTTGGACGTCTAGGCGGTTGATAAGTTCCGGGTTGCTGAAGGTGCGGTCCAGCAGGGCTGGGGCGTCGGCTTGGCGGATGCGTTCGGCGATCATGGGGCCGAAGTTCTGGAACTCGGTCTGGGTGAAGGGCTTGAACTCGACGACCTGCCCGAGGACGGCGGCGAGTTTGCCTGCCGGGGCGATGACGAAGGTGCGTTCGCCCGCCGTCAGGGGGTCGATTTTGAGGGTCGGGTCGAGGGTTCGTGCGGCGTTCATGGCGGCGGCGATGACGTCGGGGGTGTTGACGACGGGGTCGGGTGGGTTGACGCCACGGGCCTGGCTGACGTTGGCGCGGGCCTGCTCGCCGACGGAGTAACCCTTGTCGCGGAGGACCTTGGCCGCGTCGGGCACGCTGGTGAGCATGGCGATGGGCTTGACCTCCTCCAGCGCGGCGGTGATGGAGGCGACGGCTTTGATGCTGCGGGCGTCTTTGCTGATCCGTGCGCGGACCTCGTCGATATTTGCCGGGCTGGCCTCGGGGATGGCCTGGGTGATGAGGACAAAGTGCGTGTTCTGCGAGCCGTCCTCGAACGGCTCGACGATCGGCAGGCCGGCCTGGGCGGCGATGACCTGTCGGGGCTTCTTGAACTCCTTGGCCGCGAAGAGCACGTCGCTGGCGGGGATGCTCTGCTGGCCACGCTTGGCGATGGCCATGCCAAGGACGCCGTCTGCGGCCATCTCACGCTGGGTTTGTATGCCCTTGGCGACGATGACCGGCTCGGGGAGTGTGAGGCCGAACTTCTGGGATACGCGGGGGGTGACGGCCTTGGCGATCGCGGCGAGATCGACCTTGGATGCGTCCCAGTCTGCGGGCAGGACGCGGAAGCCGTCTTGCTCGGGGAGCGTGCCGACGGCGCGGACGATCTCGGCCCGCACGCCGCTGGCCATCTCGCGGACGATCTGCTCGGTCAGGTCGCGTTTGAGTTGCTCTTCGACATTCCGGCGGTGCGTGCTGGCGTCGGTGCCTGGAAGTGGGGGGGTGGTTGCGAGTTTTTTCTGCACCGCGACGGGGTCGATTTTGACGGCCGCGGCGATGGCCGAGCGGTCGATCGTCAGGCGTGTGGCGGCGACGCGGTCGGGCTGTTTGAGGCCCATGCCGAAGTCGCCGGTGTTGAGGGGGACGTTCTTGAAGCGGTCAAAGTGTGCTTGGAGTTCGGCCTCGGCTGGCTCGGGCTGTGCGGCGAGTTGTTTTTCATCGACGGTAACGACGACGTAGGCGACGAAGGCCTGGTCGAGCTGCTGGGCGAACTTCTGCATGCGGGGCGCGCTGGCGACGCCGATCTGTGCGACCTCCTCGGTCATGCGTCCGATGGCGCGGAGGTTGGCAAAGACGTCGGCCCCGCTGACGGCCGGCTCGCGGGTGTTGGTGGTGCGGTCGATGAGTGTGGAGCCTTGGCTTGCCAGGAGTGTGGCGAGCTGCTCATCGGTGAGGTTCTCGGTCTGCTGGAGTTTCTGCTGCCAGGTTACGCCGCGGGCGCGTTCATCTTGGGTGAGGATGCGTTGGACGGCCATCTGGAGGATGCCCTGGCCGAGGTCGTCGGCGAACTGCCGGCCGTCGACTGGGCCGCCGTTGAGGCCTGCGCGTTCGGCCTCGTGCGTGCGCATCATCCAGTTTTCTGTGCGGCCTTCATCGGGCAGGCGGATGGCCTGGAGGAGGTTGGGCGGGAGGGTTCGGCGGAGTGATTCGACGGCCAGGCTGGCCGCGGCTGCGTGCCCGCTGGTTACCTTTTCGCCGTCCATGGTGAAGACGCGCTGGTTGTGTGCGATGTTCTGCGCTTGCCGCTGGAGTGTGTCGGCCAGGAGGAACGAGATCATGATGAAGATCCCGAAGATCGCCAGGATCCACATTTTGTATTTTTTGAGGAGTTTGAGCATGAGGGGGGAAGTTTAGCGGAGCCGGGGCGTGCTGGCTGGGTGGGGCTAGGACCGGTTCAGGCCCGGTTTAGACCTGCGATAAACGCCCCCAGCCGACGGCACCCCTCGCGGATTTGCTCTAGCGAGCAGGCGAAACTGATGCGGATGTGCTTGTGCCCGAGCAGGCTGGAGAAGTCCTCACCCGGGACGACGGCCATCTGCTGCTCGTCGAGCAGGGCGCTCGCAAAGTCGGCGGCGGAGTTGATCTTGGCACCCTTGGCCGAGTGGGTGCCGAGGTGGGCGGAGATGTCGGGGAAGACGTAGAAGGCGCCGACCGGGCGGGCGAGTTTGATCCCCGGGAGTTTGCGCAGCTCGGCGTAGATCACCTCGGCGCGTGCGGCGAAGGCGGTGCGCATGGCTTCAAGTTCCGCGTCGCACTCGGTGAGCGCTGAGCGCAAGGCTGCCAGTGAGAAGCCGGGGACGCAGGTGATCGACTGGCCTTGCAGTTTGCTCAAGCCTGCGACCAACTGCTTGCCAAACTCCCCCGAGCCGCTGACCCAGCCCAAACGCCAGCCCGTCATGGCAAAGCTCTTGCCCGGGCCGTTGACGGTGATGGTGCGCTCGGCGATGCTCGGGACGCTGCCGATGGAGAAGTGCGGCACGCTGCCGAAGACGATGTTCTGGTAGAGCTCGTCGGAGATGACGACCATCTCGGGGGCGATTGTGCTGGCGGCCTCGGCGACGACAGCGGCCAGGGCTTCGAGCTCGGCCTGTGAATACATCGTGCTGCACGGGTTGCTCGGGGTGTTGAGCATCAGCGCCCGCGTGCGCGGCGTGATGGCGCTCTTGAGCTGCGCGGGGGTGATCTTGAAGTCCTGCTCGGGGCCGGTCGGCAGTTCGACGACCTTGGCCCCGGCTAGGCGGGCCATGGGGGAGAAACTCACCCAGGCGGGGACGGGTAGGAGCATCTCTTGTTCTTGGCCTGGGGGCTGGAGGTCAAAGAGGGTTTGGTAGGTGAGGTAGAGGGCCATTTTGACGCCGGCGGTTACGAGGACGTGGTCCTTGGTTACGCCCGGGATGTTGCTGGTGGTGGAGATGTGCCGGGCGAGGAGTTCGCGTGTGGCCGGGTCGCCTGGGGTGTCAATGTAGCGGGTCAAGTTGGCGTTGATGGCGTTGATGGCGGCGCGTTTGGCCGGCTCTGGGGTGTCAAAGTCAGGCTCGCCGGCGGAGAAGTTGAGCACGTCGGCGCCCGCGGCCTTGAGGGCCTTGGCCTTGTTCATCACGGCGACTGTCGAGGAGGCTTTGAGCGACGAGACACGGGCGGAAAGGTTCATGCGGGCAGGATAGTTCACGCCACGCCTGTGCGGCTTTGCGGCCCTAAGGTGCGTGTGTGAACCTGGGTGATTACAGCGTAACGCGAGAGCTGACGGCCGGGCCGATGGGCGCGCGGTCGCTGGCGCTGAACAAACAGGCCCACACCAGCCACCTGCTGCACAGGGTTCGTACGACGGCGGGGATGAACCCTCGCACGTTTGCTGCGGCCATGGACAGGTTGCAAGTGCTCAGCGACCCGCACCTGCTGGTTGTGCAGGCGTATGGGTGGGACACTGAGAGCGGCCCGTGGGTAGTAACCGATTACACAGGCGACGCCGACGGCGTTGTTACGCTGGCGCAACTGCTGCGGCTGAAAGGTGGTTGGCTGAGCATCGACGAGACGCGGCGGGCGATCGGGCAGCTGCTGGACGCACCCTGCCTGGCGCACCGCCTGGGGCTGGCGCACGGCGTGCTGAGCATGGAGCAGGTCCACGTCGACCGTGCCGGGCGGCTTGTTATCGAGTTTTATGGTTTGGCGACACTGCTGGCGCGCGAGCCGGTTGACAGGTTGGCCACCGAGCGGGCGGAGGTTGCCTCGATCATGAAGATCGGGTACCAGCTGTTGACGGGTTTGCTGCCGATAGACCCGGTGATTCCTGTCGAGCATGTCTGGTCGGATATCGACGAGACTTGGCGGGGGCTGTTCGAGACGGGCCTAGGGCCGACGGGGTTCACCTCGGCGGCGCACGCGTATAGCGCAGCACGCGCGTGCCGGGTTTCCGGTGATATGCACTGGGGCCTTGGCCCGGCGCGCATGGCCCTGCGCACGCTGCTGGGCACGCGGTGAGGGGAAGGTGCTTGCATATGTGCTGTGCCGAGAACCTCTGAGCTTTTGTTTGAGGGTGTTTCCGGTGTTTGAACTGGTGGCACATGCCTCCCGCCTGTGCGGGTCGCGCGGGCCTTTGTGCGCAGGCCAGAGGCCTGCTCCACCAGAGCCAGACTATCCATGCAATCATTTAGAACTTGAGGGCTTTGAGGCGTTCCATCGCCTCGCGCAGGCGTGGGGTCTCGCGGGTGAGGCTGACGCGTACGTAACTTGCGGCGGTGTCGGCAAAGCCCGCGCCGGGGACGGTTACGACCCCGGCCTCGTCGATGAGTTTCTCGACGAACTTCCAGCTGCTCATCGGCTTGCCGGCGTTCTCGCCTGCGCCCGACTCGACCGGGCAGCGTGCCCAGACGAAGATGCCGGCTTGAGGTGGTGTAACCTGGCAGCCAATGGCGCGGAGGCCAGCGACGGCGATATCGCGACGGGTGGCATACTCGGTGCGCATGGCCGCGATGATCGGGTCGTCGTAGCGTTCGAGGGCGGTTGCCGCGGCCTCCTGCACGGCATTGAAGGGGCCGCTGTCGTAGTTGTCCTTGGTCTGCTTGAGCGCCTGGACCACGTCGGCGTGCCCGACGGCAAACCCCATGCGCCACCCGGTCATGTTGAAGGTTTTGCTCAGGGAGTGAAACTCGATGACCGCGTCGCGGTTGATGTCCACGCTCGGGCATTGGAAGATGCTCGGGCAGCTGCTCGGGCCTTGCTCGAAGTAGATTTCTGAATAGGCCAGGTCGCTGGCGACGATCACACCCTGGGCGATGGCGCGTGCGGCGAGGGTGTCGAGGTGATCAAGTGCGATGCTCGCGCCGGTGGGGTTGCCTGGGAAGTTGAGCCACATGAGTTTGGTTGCGCGTAGGAGGCTCTCGTTGAGGGTCGAGAGGTCGGGGCGCCAGCCGTTGGCCGGGGTCGTTTCGATTTTTTTCACGCGTGCGCCGGCGAGGAGGCTGGCCTGGTTGTAGACGGGGTATGCGGGTGTGAAGATGATCACGCGGTCGCCCGGGTCGACGACGCCGAGTGGCAGGTGGCTGATGCCGTCTTTGCCGCCGATGGTGGCGACGATGTTTTTGGTTGGATCAACCTTGACGCCGAAGCGTTTGTGCATGAACTCGGCGGCGGCGGCGAGGAAGCGTTTGGTGCCGTAGCAGTCGGGGTATTGGTGGTTCTTGGGTTCCTGTGCGCTGGTGATGAGTTGGTCGATGACAAAGCGTGGCGTGGGCTGATCGGGGTCGCCGACGCCGAGGTTGATGACGTCCTTGCCCGCGGCAATGGCGGCGCGCTTGCGGTCGTCGATGGCGTTAAAGAGGAAGGGCGGGAGCGCACGCAGACGCTCAGAGCGCAGGCCACCCTTGCGCGGGGTGGGGTCCTTAGAGGGGGTTTGCTTGGCGGTGTTGGCTGGTTTGCTGGGTTTTGGTTGTGTGCTCTTGACGCCCTTGCCGGGGGTGCGCGAGGGTGTGGGTGCTGGTGGTTTGTTGCCGCGGGAGAGGGTGGCCATGGGTAAGGCTAGATGCACGAGGGCACCTTGACCAGCGGCGAGGGTGGGCCTTGCGCCGCTACACTCGGCCCGACTTGTACCGTTCTTTTGTAACAGGATCAACCATGCTTTCCCGAACCGTAACCTGCGGGCAGATCCGCGAAGCCCACATCGGCCAGACCGTTCGCCTCAATGGGTGGGTCAACTCCTACCGCGACCACGGGAACCTGATCTTCATCGATTTGCGCGACCGGTACGGGCTGACGCAGCTGGTCTTTGACAAGGAGGACGCGCACAACGCCCAGGCCGAGATCATGGCGATGGCCGACAAACTCCGCAGCGAGGACGTTATCGCTATCGAGGGCCAGGTGCGCACCCGCATCGGTGGTGAGAACCCCAAGCTGCCGACGGGGAAGGTTGAGGTGGTCGTCAAACTGCTGGAGGTGCTCAACAAGACGTCCAACCCACCGTTCCAGCCGGACGACAACGCCGCGTTGCCCAATGAGGAACTGCGGCTGACGCACCGGTACATCGACCTGCGCCGCCCGAGCATGCAGAATGTGCTCACGGCCCGGCACCGGCTCTACAAGGCGACGCGGTCCTACTTCGATGAGAACGGGTTTACAGAGGTGGAGACGCCGATCTTATATAAGAGCACGCCGGAGGGTGCGCGTGAGTTTATTGTGCCTTGCCGGAACGTGCCGGGGACGTTTTATGCGTTGCCGCAAAGCCCGCAGTTGTTCAAGCAGATTTTGATGGTGGCGGGTGTGGACAGGTACATGCAGATTTGCCGGTGTTTTCGGGACGAGGACCCGCGTGCGGATCGGCAGCCGGAGTTCACGCAGATTGACCTGGAGATGTCGTTCGTCCGGCGAGAGCACATTATCGAGATGATGGAGGGGTTTGTGCGTCGGCTGTGGCAGGAGATGGCCGGGTATGCGGTGCCGAAGATTCAGCAGATGAGTTACCGCCAGGCGATGGAGGACTACGGCATTGACCGGCCGGACACGCGATACGACCTGAGGATCAAGGACATCAGCGTGTTTGCCGCGACGGTGGATTTCAACGTCTTCAAGGGCGCACTGGAGAAGGGCAAGGACCGCCCTGCCTTCAACAGCAAGCGTGGGGTCGTCAAGGCGATGCGCGTGCCGGGGGGTGCAGAGAAGTTGACGCGCAAGATGACCGACGGGTACGCCGAGTTTGTCAAGGGCTTTGGCGCGGGGGGCGTGGCGGTTGTGAAGGTGATCAAGGGTGAGGACGGGGGAGCGAAGCTGGACACGGGGATTGCCAAGTTTTTAGAGCCGGTCAAGGGCGCGTTCCTGGAGGCGACGGGCGCGCAGATCGGGGACACGGTTCTGTTTGCTGCCGATACATACGCGGTTGCCACCAAGGCAATCGGGGAGTTGCGGCAGAAGGTTGCCCGGGACATGGGGATGGTGCCCAAGCCGGGTGCCGAGGGCGGGCCGTGGAACTTTTTGTGGGTTGTTGACTTCCCGATGTTCGAGAAGAACAAGGAGACGGGCAAGTGGGTGGCGATGCACCACCCCTTCACCAGCCCTCGCGACGACCAGATGCGGGCCTTCCTGGACGCCGATGTTGAGGACGAGGACACGATCGAGGGGATCGTCAGCGCGGGGTACGACATTGTGCTCAACGGTCAGGAGATCGCCGGCGGGAGCGTGCGTATTCATGATGGTGCCGTGCAGAGCAAGGTATTTAAGCTGTTGGGCCTTACGCCCGAGAGCGCGCGTGAGAAGTTCAGTTTCCTGCTGGAGGCGTTGAGCTTTGGCGCGCCGCCGCACGCGGGGATTGCCTTTGGGCTCGACCGGCTGGTGATGAACTTCGTTGGCACGGACAACATCCGCGACGTGATCGCGTTCCCGAAGACGCAGATCGGCGCTGACTTGATGACCAAGGCGCCGAGCCAGGTGCCGGAGAAATCGCAGAGCGAGGTGCACATCAAGAGCACCTGGGTGCCGCCGGCGAAGGGGGCCGTGCAGCCGGGGTAAACAGACCTCCCCGAGGCCGGGTATCCTGACAACATGCACGGCGGAGCCGTAACTACTCAAACCACACCGGGCACCACGCCGGGCGACCCCGTGGCGGGCACGGTGGCCTCTGCGCGCAAGCCCATCCGGGTGCTCTCGCCCTTGGTCGCTAGCCAGATTGCCGCGGGCGAGGTTGTTGAGCGCCCGGCGAGCGTCGTCAAGGAGCTCATCGAGAACGCCCTGGACGCGCACGGCACGCGGATCGTAGTTGAACTAGAACAAGGTGGGATCGAACTGATCCGCGTAACGGACGACGGGCAGGGGATCGCCGAGGGTGAACTGCGGCTGGCCCTGACGCCCCACGCGACGAGCAAGGTCGCCTCGGCCGATGAACTCGAGCACATCGGGACGATGGGCTTCCGGGGCGAGGCGCTGGCGAGCATCGCCAGCGTCAGCCGGGCGAGCATCCGCTCGCGTACGCCGCAGGCGCAGGGTGCGAGCATCATCGAGGCGGAGGGGGACGTGATCGTTGCGGTGCGGCCGGCGTCGGGGCCGATTGGCACAAGCGTTACGGTGCGGAATATCTTCTTCAACACGCCGGCGCGAAGAAAGTTTCTGCGCACGCCCGCTACCGAGCAGGGGCGGTGTGCGGAGGTGGTGCGTGAGATCGCCATCGCCCACCCGGGTGTCGGGTTTGCGTTGATCGTCGACGGGCGCACGCTGCTGGACCTGCCGGCGGGGCAGACGCCACGCCAGCGCGTCTTGGACGTGCTCGGCAAGGAACTGTCGCCGCAACTGCTTGAGGTGCAGGCCGACTCGGGCGTACAGTCGCGGGCGCACGCGGGGGTCTTGACGCTCTGGGGCCTCATCGGGATGCCCAGCTTGGCGCGGGGGACGCTCAGCGGGCAGCACGTCGCCCTCAACGGGCGCGTGATCCGCGACAGGACGATCCAGCACGCGATCAAGGAGGCGTACCGCGGGCTGATCGAGCCTGGCCGGCACCCCACGGCGGTGCTGCTGCTGGAGATGGACCCGCGGGGCGTTGATGTCAACGTCCACCCCGCGAAGACGGAGGTGCGGTTTCGAGATTCCTCCCTCGTGCATGGCACGGTGCTCAGCGCGCTCCGGCAGGCCCTGCAGGGGGCCGACCTGACGGCCTCCTGGCAAGCCGAGAGCCGGGGGCACGCGTTTGCTCAGGGGTTGCTGGGCCCAGGCGCGGCAGGGGTGCCTTCCGGTGACCCGTTGCCGCGCCCGGTGGTTACCCCGGCTGTGCGTGCGGAGGAGGCCAGGAGGTTTGTCGAGGGTTTCAAGGCCCGCTACCAATCCCCCGGCGGGTCGCCCGGCGGATACCCCAGCGCGCAGGCGACGGGCGCGACGAGCGCACGCATCGACTTTGCCGCTCTGCAGGCCGCCACGGCGGGTGCAACGCCCGCGACTGCGCCCCAAACGCCCGAACTGCTCTCGATCACGCCGACAACGCGGCCGATGCAGGTGCATAACTCATTCCTGGTAACCCAGGACGCGCAGGGGATGCTCATTATCGACCAGCACGCTTTGCACGAGCGTGTGATGTTCCAAAAGCTCCTTGCCCGTGTGCTCGGCGGGGCGAGCGTGCCGTCGGCGGATGCACCCGCTGGCTCGGCACCGGTGCCCCAGCCGCTGGAGAGCCAGCGTTTGCTCACGCAGGTCGTCGTGCACACCGAGCCGCGTGCCGTGGAGGTTGTCGAGCACGCCCGGCCGCTGCTGGAGCGGTTGGGGATCGAGGCGCGTCCCCTTGGCCCGGCGAGTGTGGGGGTGTCGAGTTTTCCGACGTTCCTCTTTGACCGCAACGTCGAGGTCGAGCCGTTCGTGGGGGATCTGCTCGTCAAGCTCGCCGGGGATGGGTGGGCCGAGGGTTCGATCACCGACCCCGCAGCCATGGAGGGTGCCCTGGCCGAGGTGCTGGACATGATGGCCTGCAAGGCGGCGGTCAAGGCCGGCAACCAGCTCAGCGACATGGAGGTGGGCGAGCTGCTGGCCACGCGTGAGAGCATCGAGCGCATCAGCGCGTGCCCGCACGGGCGGCCCACGAGCGTCCGCCTGACGATGGGTGACCTGGAAAAACTCTTCCACCGCGGGTGAAGACTGCCCGAGGCAACTTACCCCCGCAACGGCCCAGGGCCGATACTCTTGCCTGCAATGTCAACAGCGACTATTCAAACCTCCACCCCGACCACGCACCACTCCGTCGGCAGCGAGCTGCAGGCAAGCCCGGCCGTCGCTGCCGCCATCGCGCAGATCACCGCAGCCGTGCGCCAGGCGAGCGTGCAGATCACCGGCGAGCGTGGCCCACGGAGCGATGCGTCTAAGGTCTGTTATGAGCAGATGATGCACCACGCCGGGGACGTGCGTGGGCGGGCGTTGCTTTATCCGTATATCGGCTCTGGGCTGGGCAACGGCGCGCTCGTCGAGCTGGCCGACGGTTCGGTCAAGTGGGACATGATCACCGGCATCGGGGTGCACTTCTTTGGGCACAGCGACCCGGACATCATCGAGGCCTCTCTCCGCGGGGCGATGGGCGACACGCTCATGCACGGCAACCTGATGGCCAACGCCGAGGCCTTTGGTTTCATGGAAAAACTCAGCACGCTGGCCCAGCGCAGCAGCCGGCTCAAGCACGTCTATTGCGCAACCAGCGGGTGCATGGCCAACGAGAACGCGGTGAAGGTTTGCTTCCAGAAGCACGCCCCCGCCTCGCGTGTGCTGGCGTTTAAGGACTGCTTTATGGGGCGGAGCGTAACGATGAGCCAGATCGGCGACGCCGCGGCCAACCGTGTGGGCATCCCGCTGAGCACGCAGGTTGACTACATGCCCTTCTACGACCCTCTTGCCGCTGAGCGCATGGGGCCGGGCGCCGCGGGGCATAAGCGCTACATCGATATGTGCGTCTGGCACCTTCGGCAGTACATCGAGCGCTACCCCAAGCAGCACGCCTGCTTCATCTTTGAGCTGATCCAAGGGGAGGGTGGCTTCAACGTCGGCACGCGCGATTACCACAAGGCGCTGATGGAGGTGTGCAAGGAGAACAGCATCGCCGTGTGGGACGACGAGATCCAGACCTTCGGGCGAACTGAGCAGATGTTCGCCTATGAGCTCTTTGACCTTGGGCAGTACGTCGACGTTTTTTGCGTCGGCAAGATGACGCAGGTGTGCGCGACGATGTTCACGCCTGAATACAACCCAGGCCCGGGCCTGCTCTCGGGCACGTTCATCGGCGGCGCGAGCCAGTTCCGCGCGGGGACGCGCGTGCTCGAACGCCTGGACAACCCGGCCAACTACGGCCCCGCCGGCCTGTTTGCTCGCCACCACGCACGCTTTGGCCAGGAGGTCCAGAAACTCGTCGCCAAGCACCCCGACTGGTTCCCCACGAGCAGCCCCAAGTGGGGCCAACTCGCCACCAGCAACGGGCAGCTGTGGGGTGGCATCGGCGGGATGATGAAGTTCACCCCCTTCGCCGGGGACAAGGACAAGGTGATGAAGGCGACGAAGATGCTTTTCGAGGAGGGTGTCATCACGTTCTATTGCGGGCACGGCCCGTACCACCTGCGCATGCTGCCGCCGCTGCCTGTTTTCAACGAGGCGGACTGGCCGCGGGTGTTTGCGTGTATTGAGCGCGGGCTGGCGCGGGTGTGAAAGTCCGCGAAAAACCCGCATCACCGGTTCTCGGGGCACGTTCACAACCAGCACTTACTTGGTCTCTTGGTCTGCCTAAGGGGATGGCTTGGGCTCGGAGGGATCACCGACGACGGCGTCGCACGGCGGTGATACAACCTATGCCAAGCAACGACGCGCCAGCCGGGGAAGGGATCAATGGAATCGGTACTGGCGTGACCGTCTGGTCAAAGGTGAAGGAATAATCAAACCCAAGCGCCACACGAGTCGAGTTCCCCTCTGACGCGTAGCCACCCGGTGAGGGGTTATAACCGATGGCTGACCGCAGATACATAGAAGAAGTGATGCTGATCTGGCCGGGTGCGGTGCTGTTTACCGAGAAGGCGTAGAGGTCAAACCAAACTGACCAACTGCCGTCCGTGATCGGGGTCCACGGGTCATAGCCGGCGGGCATGCCCGCAGTGCTCGGACCGGTGCGCACAGAATCAAAGCTCTGGATGGACTGTGGGCGCCAGAACCCGTTGCTGTGCATGTACTCGATCGCGCCGGGGTTCGACATGTTGTTCCCGACCTCGTCATTGCAAAGGAGGTTGCTTGCTGAGGAATATGCGAATCCAACGCTGCGGCCGCGTCGGGTTCCCTGTTGATTGCTGGGCGCGCGACCGATCCACGCGTCGCCGGTGATGGCAATGCGAGAGGCCTCTAGGATGCTCGTTTGATCGTTCCCAGTGGGGTACCCCGAAACAGCACGCATCACGCCGAAGTTGGGGACCGAGTTTGGGCGCCGCGAACGCGCCTGCAGCCAGAATCGCACCGTGCTGAGCGAGGTGGTCCCGCCCTCTACGAGATTGGACCCCGCGAATGGGACGATCCGGACCTCAAACTCCGACAAGATGTTCTCCGTGCCCGGCTGAGCGGACGCTATCGCAGCACAGAACACGACACCCAAACCACACACCATCCTTGCGTACATGGGAGCCTCCTTCATTATCAGGGTTGAACAGGGGTAAACACGCGACCGATAACAGTATGCCCTCGTTGCAGCAAGGTTGCATATTGAGCGCAGGCAAATTGCGAAGGTTCTGTGAGGCAAAGTCCTTTCTGCAGCGTTATGTAGGCGGGGGTGGGTCGGTTCCACTTCTGGCTAGTTACGGGCGAGCTCGAGTATGACTTGCTCGATCCCCTCCACCACCCGCGCCATCTGGTCATAGTCCAGCGTGTGCGGCTTGTCGCTCATGAGGTGGTAGTTCGGGTTCCTGAACAGCGCGGTGTCCGTAATCATGATCGCGTCGTACCCCTCCTGCCAGAAGGACCAATGGTCCGACCACCCGATCCCCGGCAACCACCACGGGAGCGCGACGCCCTCGCTGGGGAACTTCGCCTTCTCACGGAACGTCCTGATCGACCGCTTGACCAGCCCCCGGCTGGAGACGTTGCCGACGAACGTGATGAAGTTGCCGACGTCGGGGTAGATCCGCCGAAGCATGCTGCCAATCACCGGGGGGGTATTTCTGCGACCCTTTGCCGTCGGCAAAGTAGCCGATGCACTCGACGGAGATCATCGCCCGCACGTCATCCCCCGCCACCCGGCATGACTTGGCTTAGACCCACGAGCCCATGTCCCGCGTCCAGAACGCCGGGGGCTCTTCGTTAACGAAGAAAACGATACGGATGGTCCGGGGCTGCGGCGTCGCCCGCAGCGACTTGCCAAGCGCGATGCACGCGGCAACACCCGAGGCGTTATCGTCCGCCCCCGGCGTCCCTTGGTAAGAGTAGTAGTGCGCGCCGACGACGATGATCTCACCAGCACGGCTGGTACCCGGGATCGTGTACTCCAGATTCGGCACGCGCGAGCCGCGCTCGACGAACGTCTCGCGCGGGGCCTCGAATCCAGCCGCGGTCATCTGGCCCTTGATGTACGCCGCCGCCTCGTTCATGCCCCGCGGCTGGAAGGTGCTGCGCAGCCCGATCTCCTTGGCCAGGCTGTCACATGACCATTCAACTCCGCGGCCAACTCCTTCTGCCGATCGGTCGCCGGGGGTAGATCGCCGCTGAATGTGCGACCGGGCATCAACAGCAGGGCGAAGTACGCCCAGACAAACATCACACCGATGAGCCCAAAGAACACGCCGAGCCGCTTGAGCGCGTTCTTGGTTACAAACCTGAACCTACGGGCCGGTTTGACCTTCCCCATCGGTTCCATACCACTCCTTTCGGTGCTGCACTCAGAAGTGTTGCCTAAGAAACCGCCCGCCTGGCCATCAAAACCCGCTCGTGCCCCTCCAGGTCCTTGATGATCTGCGCCCCGGCCAGCCCGGGCTGTGCGTATGCAAGTTCCAGAACCTCCCCACCCGTGCACGCGGCGATCTCGACGAGCAGCATACCCCCTGGCGCGAGCCACTCGGCTGCCTGCTCGATCAGCGGGCGCACGAAGGTCAGGCCGTCTATGCCGCCTCGCAGCGCGAGCGCAGGCTCGTGGTCCTTGACGTTCGCCGGCACCGCGTCCCACTCATGGTCGGGGATGTAGGGGGGGTTGCTGACCAAGTAACCCAGCGTCCCGCGCAGCGATGGCGGCAACGCCCCGAGCAGGTCCCCCTCGTAAAACTCCACCCGTTCACCCACGCCCAGTCTTTGCGCGTTCGCCCGCGCGACGGCCAGCGCGTCGCCCGAGGCATCGCTGGCGTGTGCCCGCGCACCCTTGATGTTCTTGGCCAGCGCCGCCGCGATGCACCCCGACCCGGTGCAGATGTCCGCGATCGCGGGCTCCTTGGCCCCCTTCCCACGCGCGTCCTGGAGCACCGTTTCGACGATCACCTCCGTGCACGGCCTCGGGATCAGCACGCGCCTGTCCACCGCGAACGGCAGGCCAAAGAACCACCCCTGCCCCGTCAGGTACTGCACAGGCTCGTGCCGGAGAGCACGCTGGACCAGCCCGCGGAGCGTCGCCAGTTCTGACTGCGATGCCGGGCGGTCGGGGTCCATGTAGAGTTTGAGTCGTTCGGTGCCCAGCACGTGCGCGAGCAGAATCTCGGCGGCCAGGCGGGGTGAGTCCATCGCCCGCGATGCGAAGGCCTGCTGAATCCACCCCAGCAGCCTGCGCGTATCCCACCCATCGTGCCCGGCGACCCCGGCGGCGGTGGGGGGGGTAGTTGGTGCGGGGGTTGCCCGTGCGTCGGCCATGCCGGGAGTGTAGAGTCATAGATCATCGGCACCCGCGCAGTGTGCAGGGGTGCCCGGAGAGGTGCGGATGCGTTCTGCCCGAGTCAGCATGTGGGACCACCTGGACCTGGCCTACCCGCCGCCGGACCACACCCTGGCCGGCCACGGGCGACGGGCCAATGCCCGCCGGTGCGCCGCACGCACGCACCCTTACGCCGAGGCGATGCGAGAAATCGAAACCCTCGGCACCGGCGCGCCCCGAGTCCACGCCACGCTCTTGGCCCTGGGCCAAGAGCACCACCGCCGGCATACGCACTGGCTCACACGCCGGGTCAGCCAAGATCACCCCCCAGGCCCGGCCCTGCTCATCGGCCTCGTCGGGTTAATCCTGCCCGTTGTGCTTCTCGGCGTTGTTGCCAGCGACCCTGGGCAGGGGGTACAAGACCTGCGTGGGTGGCCGATGGCTCTGATGGCACTGCCCATCGCCCTTCCCTCCGCCTTGCTCACGCTCCGGTCCTTGGCGCGCGGGGATCGGAGTGGTGTGGCCGTCGGCATGGGCCTTGTGCTCGCTGCCGGGGGTGTGCTTGTGCTGGTGCGAGAAGTCGATGCACTGGCCGTGGCACGCTGGTGGGCCGCCCTGGCCATCAGCTCGGCGGTGGGGCTTGCGGGCATCGTCGTCATCGTCCAGGCGATGCGCCAGGACGGCGACACGAGCACCCCCCGCATCCCAGCCTGCCTGCAAAAACGCCGATGCCCCGACTGCGCCCTCAACCTCGATACCACGCCCCCGGCTATCAAGCCCCAACTGCTCAACAACATTGACATCGGCCCGAACGCATGCCCCCGCTGCGATTGTGCTTGGCCCCTTGTCCCGCCACCGGCGGGCCTAGCCGACCGCGATATGCCCGAGAGCCAAAGCCACCACGACGACCCGCCAAGGCCCGTCCTCCCAAACCCTCACTTGCTCCCCGGCGGCAACGGGCGCAGCCCCGTTACGCGAGCGATCAACCCGCTGCCCAGATAAAGCAGCGGCGTGATACCGACGGCGATCAAGAACTTGAGCGTGTACCCCGTCGCTGCGGTGCTGAGCACCTCACCCATCCCCATCGCCGCCGGGCCGTCCGCCTGCGGGAAGAGTTGCCGGCTTACGCGGAAGGCGAGCCAGGTAACGACAAATGAGTCGATCATCTGCGAGAAGATGGTGCTGCCCGTCGCCCGCACCCACATGTGCTTGCCCTTGGTCAGCCGCTTGAAAAGCCCGAACAGGAAGATGTCCGCAAAGCTCCCCACGATGTACGCGCACAGCGAGGCGATGTACATCACGCTGGCGGAGTTAAAGACGGCGTCAAACGCCCCGGCCGAGACGTTGAAGGGGACATCCCAGTGCGGCATCGCCCGCGCCGTCTGCATCACACCGAACGCCCCCATCGCCATGGCAAACGAGATGAGCACGATCCGCCGGGCGGCCTTCTTGCCGTAGTAGTCGTTGACCCAGTCGGTGATCAGGAACGTGATCGGGAACGTCAGCATCCCGCAGGTGTGCTCGATGGTCGTTTTGCCAAAGATCGAGAAGGGGAGCTGGAACTGGAAGAGCTTGATCCCCACGACATCGGCGATCAGCAGGCACATCACACTGGCGCACGCCAGCACCGTGTAGACCAGCGCGTGCCTGGGCAGCACGGGCACGCCGGGGTGGGGTAACACATCGGCTTGTTGGCTGGCCATAGGCACAATTCTTGCCACCCCAAAGCCCCCGGGCCAGACCCTGACCCAGGTGGCCCACCAGCAAAGCATGGCAAGCGTCTAAACTTCCCGCATGGCCACCACCAGCCCCACGCTCACGACCGCGACAACCGAGTTTGAGAAGCTCGACCGCTGCGCAACTCTCGACCATCGCCCGCGCGTGCTGCTGGGCAAGATGGGCCTGGACGGGCACGACCGGGGGGTCAAGGTCATCGCCCGTGCGCTGCGCGACTCGGGGGTGCACGTGATCTATTCGGGCCTTTGGCAGACGCCGCGCAGCCTGGCGATCTCTGCGCGTGATGAGGACTGCGACGTGATTGCCGCGAGCATGATGAGCAACAGCCACCTGGTCCTTGGCCCGCGTCTGATCGACGACCTGGCCGCGCTGGGCAGGCCGGATATCCCCGTTTATATGGGTGGCATCCTGCCGAGCGAGGACATCCCGACGCTGATGGCCAAGGGGATCGCCGCGTGCTTCACCACGGCCACGGGGCTGATGGACATCGTCAACGCCGTGAAAGGCGCGACCAAACCAAGGCCCCAGACCGTCCCCGGCGGGCACCCAGCAGCGCAACTCGCCCGCGACATCTCCCTGACCCACGCGGGCCACCCGCTGCGTACGGGCGTGCGCAAGGCCAAGCCCCAGCGGGTCATCGGCGTTACCGGCTCACCCGGCGCGGGCAAGAGCACGCTGGTCGCGGCCCTTGCTGGCGAATACACACGCCGGGCGCAGGCCGATGCAAGCCTCGGCCGTGCGGCGGTCGTTGCCTTTGACCCGATGAGCCCGATCACCAGCGGCGCACTGCTGGGCGACCGCCTGCGCGTGGACTTCAACAACCTCGGCGATGCCCTCTTCTACCGCTCCCTGGCCATCAACAGCGAGGACTATGCCACGCTCGATGACATCCTCCAACTCATCGGCGGCGTCGCGGGCGTCGACGGGCAGCCGATGTTCAAGACCGTCTTTGTGGAGACTGTCGGGGCGGGGCAGAACGAGACGCGCATCCGTAAGCACGTGGGCACAACGCTGGTTGTTCTCACGCCGGGCATGGGCGACGCGGTCCAGATGGACAAGGCGGGGATCCTGGAGATCGCCGACGTCTTCGTCTGCAACAAGGCCGACTATCCGGGGCAGAACGAACTGGTAAAAAACCTCCGCGACGTTGCGGGCCGACGCCCCGTGCTCGAAACCGTCGCCACCATGGGCACAGGCGTGCCGGCCTTGCTGGACATGGTCCTGCAACGGAGCACGTAACGCACCTGTTCGGCAAGGCCCAGTGGGCATCGCGTCGGCCCGCCCGGGTCGCAAACCGTCCACCCCACTGCCGGGATTTGTCCGGCCCCGCGATCGCACCTAGACTACCTGTAGTTCTTTGACAGTTTGTTACAGGTTCCACATGACCAACAGCCGTCATCATGCCCGCTAACCCACTCACCATCGTGGTGAGGGGGTGGTCCGTTCCGGGTCCGCACCCGGCACGTCCCGCAGCGTCCGGTGCTGCCCAAGGGGTTTTCCCTTTAGGCAGGCCCCTTGAGGAGGTGCCCACCGCGCACTGACCTGATCGGGCAAACCCGGTGGCCCTGCCGAGTCGTCGGCAAGGCTGGCCCAGACGGCCACGCGAACCCCTGTCGCGTGGTTTTTCGTTTTGCAAGACCCTCATTCTGCTAACCCCTAGCACCCAACACCTAACCCCTTCTCCCCCCGCCCCCACAACCCACCAACCAAAGAGCCCCGATTCATGAACACCTCTGAAATGATGCGAATCCTCGACTCGATCGCCCGCGAGCGCAAGATCGAAAAGGCGGTCCTGCTCAAGGACCTCGAGCAGGCGATGGCCTCGGCTGCCCGCAAGCACTTCAACACGCTGGACACCGAAGAGTTCCGCTGCGAGGTCGACCCGATCACCGGCGCCATCAGCCTCTCGCGCCACGGCGAGGCGATGGACATGAAGCCCGCCGAGCTTGGCCGCATCGCCGCGCAGACCTTCAAGCAGGTCATGATCCAGCGCTTCCGCGACGACGAACGCAACAGCCTGCTCACCGACTTTGGCAAGCGCGTCGGCGAACTGGTCTCCGGCGTCGTCCAGCGTTATGACGGCGGGGCGATGGTCGTAACCATTGACCGCGCTGAGGCCTTCATGCCCCGCAGCGAGCAGATCCCCGGCGAGGTCTTCCAGCCTAACGACCGCGTCCGCTGCCTCTGCCTGGACGTCCGCGACGCCGGCAGCCAGATCAAGATCGTCCTCAGCCGTGCGCACCCGGACTTCATCAAACGCCTCTTCGAGATCGAGGTCCCCGAGGTCGCCGAGAAGATCATCGAGGTCAAGGCGATGGCCCGCGAGGCCGGGTACCGCACCAAACTCGCCGTCGCCAGCGTCGACAGCAAGGTTGACCCCGTCGGCGCGTGCGTCGGCGTCCGTGGCAGCCGGATCAAGAACATCGTCGACGAGCTCAACGGCGAGAAGATCGACATCGTCCGCTGGAACGAGAGCAGCCAGATTCTCATCGGCAACGCCCTCAAGCCGGCTGAGGTTGCCGAGATCAGTCTTTGCCTTGAGCTGGGCCGGGCCACGGTCGTCGTGCGTGAGGACCAACTGAGCCTGGCGATCGGCAAGCGTGGGCAGAACGTCCGCCTGGCCGCACGCCTGACGGGGTGGGATGTGGACATCCTGACCCCCGACGAGTTCAACAAGGGGCTGGACACGATGGCCCAGACGCTCGTCGGCGTGGAGGGGATCACCGAAGAGATGGCCGACCGCCTGGCCGCGCTCGGCATGGTCAGCGTCTTTGATATCGAAGAAGTCGGCGCCGACGTGCTGGTCAAGGAACTGGGCATCGAGCCAGCCACCGCCCAGGCCGCCGTCGAGGCTGCGGGGATCAAGGCCAAGGAGGTCGCCGAGACGCAGCAGCGCGAGAAGGAAGAAAACGAGGCGAAGAAGCGCCTCGACGAAGAGGCCGCACGCAAGGTCCTCGAAGAGGGTGGTGCGCCAATTGCCGATGGAGAGGCCACCCTCCCCACAACGCTCTCAGACGATGCCCGCGCTGCCAACATCCTCGGCGGGGGCTGAACGATCCACCACGCCTGCCCCGGGCCAACCGCCCCGGGCCGGCCTTTGCCCTGCTGGCCTTCGGGCCTGCCAGGGCGTCTGACGGCGACTCTTGCCCTGACCCCGGAGCGAATTCTTGGCCAAGCGGATCAGCGACATTGCGAAAGAGCTCAACCTCCCCTCCAAGGCGATCATCCAAAAGTGCCTGGACGAGGGGATCCCTGCCGACAAGGTCAAGGGGCACGCCAGCACCGTCTCGGCGGGTCTGGAGGCCTCGATTCGCGAGTGGTTCAGCAACGCCGCCCCCGCCACGGCCGTCGAGACCAAGGAACACCACGACGCCCAAGAAGTGCGTGCCGCCACCCCGGCCAGCAAGCGCAAATCCACGTCCAAAGCAGTCAGCACACCCGACTCCACCTCGAGCCAAGCCGGCGGCGGCACGGCCACCGTTGAGGGGGTCGCCCCGAGCATCGCACCACCACCGGCACCGCCGCGCGTCAAGGTCGTCCCCGGCACGGGCCTAACCCCGCCCGGCAAGGTCGATCTCCCCGCCGTTGCGCCCGCGCGCGTCGCTCCCCCCGCTGCCCCGATCACCAGCGAGGCCGTCGCAGGGCACGCAACGCAGATTCCCAAGCCCCCGGCACCGGCCCCGACGCCACCGCCGCCCGGCGGCTCTGCCCCCACCGCCCCGCAGGGCGCGCTCGGCAGCATCGTGCAGTCCCCGACCAACCAGCCTCCCAGCAGCGTCCCGGCGTTCATGCGCGGGCCGATCCGCCCCGCACCCCAGAACATCCCCACGCGCCCGACGGTCATCAAGCCCGCCGGCACGATGCTGACGACGAAGGCCAAGGTCGAACTCTCGGGCCCTAAGGTCGTCCGCATCGAGCAGGCCGAGACGCTCCCCGAACGCCGGCCCGCACGCACCGGGGGCTTCACAGGCACGGGTGGCCCGGCCAACCGCGCCGGCCGGGGGATTATCGCTGGCCCAGGCGGTGGTGGTGGCATGGGTGGTGGCGCAGGTGGCGCCAACGACGCCCGGCGGAACAAACGCCGAGGCACAGGCGGCCCCGGCGGCGCGCCCGTCGTGCCACCCAAGCGCAAAATCCGCGAGAACACCGACGAGCTCTCGACCGTCGGCGGCACGGGCTTTACCGAGGCCGACCTGGCCGCCCGCGAGCAGGCGCTCGCCCGCAGCGCAGGGTATCTCAAGCAGCGCCGGCGCGAGGCCCGTGCCCGCACCGAGGCCGCCGGCGCACGCTCGGCGGGCGAAACGCTCGACAGCACCGTCGAGATCACAGAGCCGTTTACGATCAAAGACCTCTCGGCCGCGTCGGGCATCCGCGCGGCGGACATCATCAAGAAGCTCTTCATGCAGGGCGTGATGGCGACGGTCAACTCGGGTATTGACCCGGCCAAGGCCCAGGAGGTGATGATCGACTTTGACATCGAGCTGATCGTCAAGGCCGCCAAGAGCGCCGAGCAGGTGATGACCGATGAGTTTGCCGCTCGCGTACGCGCCGACGAGCGCACACGCTCGGCGGTCGTAACGATCATGGGCCACGTCGACCACGGCAAAACCAGCCTGCTCGACGCTATCCGCAAGGCCAACGTCGCCGCGGGCGAGGCCGGGGGGATTACGCAGCGCACCAGCGCGTTCAAGGTTCCCATCGAGATCAACGGCATCACCAAGAGCGTCGTCTTCATCGACACGCCGGGCCACGAGGCCTTCACACAGATGCGCTCGCGCGGGGCGAATGTTACGGACGTGATCGTCTTGGTCGTCGGCGCGCCCGAGGGGGTTATGCCCCAGACGATCGAGAGCATCAACCACGCCCGCGCCGCCGGGGCGCAGATTGTCGTTGCGCTGAACAAGATCGATAGCCCGCAGGCGACGGACGCGCAGGTCAACAAGGTGCTTGGCCAGCTGGCCGAGCAGCAGCTCAACCCCGTTGAGTGGGGTGGTCAGACCGAGGTGATCCGCACCAGCGCGACCAAGAAGACGGGGATCAACGAACTTCTGGAGATTCTGGACCTGCAGAGCGACGTGCTGCAACTCAAGGCCGACTTTGCCGGGCCCGCACGCGGGCGGGTCATCGAGTCGAGCGTCAGCGAGGGGCGTGGGGCGGTGGCGACGATCCTGATCCAGGAGGGTGAGCTCAAGGTCGGCGACTTCATCGTTGCCGGTCGTGCTTTCGGGCGTGTGCGCGACCTGCTGGACGACACGGGCGCACGGATCAAGATCGCCGGGCCGAGCACGCCGGTGCAGGTCTCGGGCCTGGACGAGGTTCCTGCGGCGGGTGATGCGTTCTTTGTAACCGAGAGCCTCGACAAGGCCGAGGACGCGGCCCAGCAGCGGCGCGACCGCGACCGCGAGGCGAGCCTACACCAGCCCAAGGTAACCCTCGACAGCCTGTTTAGCCAGATGAAGGACGCGGAGATCAAGGAGATCCTCGTCGTGCTCAAGGCCGACGTGCAGGGGTCGATCGACGCGATCAGCACGCAGGTGGAGAAGCTCTCGACCGACGAGGTCAAGGTCCGCGTGCTGCACAAGGCCGTGGGGGGGATCAACGAGAGCGACGTGATTTTGGCCGAGGCGAGCAAGGCCGTCATCGTGGGCTTCAACGTCATCGCGTCGGCCAAGGCGCGTGCGTCGGCGGACATCAAGGGCGTCGAGGTCCGCACGTACCAGGTGATCTACGACATCCTCGACGACGTGAAGAAGGCCGCCAGCGGGATGCTTGAGCCGGAGATCCGCCAGGACGTGCTCGGCCACGCCGAGGTCCGCAAAGTCTTCAACGTCTCCAAGGTCGGCACCATCGCGGGCTGCTACGTAACCGACGGCATCGTCCAGCGCGACGCGCTCATCCGCGTAACACGCCAGGGCGTCGTCATCGTCAACGACCGCGTCCTGGAACAACTCAAACGCTTCAAGGACGATGCCAAGGACGTCAAAGCCAACATGGAGTGCGGCATGAAGATCGTCGGCTACGACGATATCAAAGAGGGCGACGTGCTGGAGTGCTACAAGAACTCACCCCCCGCACCCCCCGCACCCCCCGCACCCCATGCACCTCGCCCTGCTCACCTTCGAGGTCCACATCCCCTCCCCCGAGTCGATCAAGGACAAACGGCGGGTTGTGCGGTCGATCAAGGACCGCCTGCACCGGGAGCACCAGGTCAGCGTCGCTGAGGTCGCGTTCTTGGACAGCATGCACGTCGCCGGGATGGCCCTGGTGCTTGTCAACCGCGATGCCACGTTCTGCCAGAAGGTGCTCGATACCATCGAGTCCAAACTCCGCGCCTTGCCCGAGGGGCGCCTCGGCGAGTGTCAACGCGAAATCCTCCCCGCCTCGGCGCTGCCGGGCGCGTTCACGGGCGACGACGGCGAGCCACTCTGGACCGAGAACGAACGCCGGGGGGATGAAACCTGACCCGGCTCGGGCCGAGGCCTGGGTCCCTTCGGCTCAACGGCCCGGGTTTCACCCCCCGATCTACGCTACTTGTTGTTCCCACCCTGCTTGCCAACCCCCGCCGACCTCCACGGCACCGGCGTCCCGCCGTCGTCCACGCAGACCATCACCAGTTGTGCCGACGTAACGCCCACCACCGCCCCGGTATCGTGCCGCTCGGCCTGCACGTCGATGGCGACCGTTACGCTGGTGTTACCCTCTCGCACGGTGTGTCCATAGAAACTGACGACGTCTCCGATGAGCACGGGGGCCTTGAACTCGACGCGGTCGATCGCCGCGGTCACCCACTTGTGGTGGCGGTGGCGCAGGGCCTGCACAAACCCCGCCTGGTCGATGTAGCTGAGGATCACGCCGCCGAAGATTGTTTGGTAGTGGTTGGTGTCCTTGGGCATCATCACCACACGCAGGACGAGTTCGGGGGTGTTTGGTTCGGGGTGGATCGGCATGCCCGAGGGTAGATCATGCCAGCATGACAGGCGGCCTCGACCGATCTAGAGTTAGCTCTAGGGCCGATCCCTTGCCGGTGTAGCTCAGTGGTAGAGCATCGCTTTTGTAAAGCGATGGTCGCAGGTTCGACTCCTGTCACCGGCTTTCTCCCTCGACCTTCTCTCGGCCTCGCCGGCCCGAGAACCCCCGGCCTGGGCTTGTGCCTTCCCGTGGCCCCCCGGCTCGACACCGGGCACCGGGTGCCGTATCCTCCTGACCCACCAGACCCCACATCAACCCTGGTGGGGCCTTGGGCGCGTGCCGGAGTGGCCAATCGGGGCAGACTGTAAATCTGCTAGCTTAACGCTTTCGGGGGTTCGAATCCCTCCGCGCCCACTTGAATCAAAGCCGGCCCGTGCATTGAGCGCGGGCCGGCTTATTCGTTATCGATCTGACTATCCCTCTACGCCGGGCGGTGTGGGGCCGTACCATCCACCTGTGCGTGGCCCCTGGGCACCCGCAACAAGGAGCATCGCAATGGCCGGGATCAGCAAACAAGGCGGGCAGCGTACCAACACCACCGGCGCGAGCGGGCAAAAGAGGCGATCGCCTACCAGCACGCCGCACACGGGCAGCCGGGTGGAGCCTTCGCACGTCGCGGAGCGCACGCGCGAGGTGCAAGAGCGGAAGGTCGCCGGGCAGGGTGGCAAAAGGACCAGCCCAAAGGCCGCCAAAGCCACGGCCAAGCCCGCCAAGAAGAAACGCTGACTTCACGCTCGGGCACAGCGCAGCCGCTGGACGTGTGGCACAACCACACCCTCCCAACGTGTTCACTCCCCAGGCTTGGGGACCACGCCAATCACAGCGAGCAGCCCCATCGCTATTGAGCAGGCGATCGAGATAGCCGTGCAGAGCGCCATGGAGCCTAGCCACGCCCGGTGCTGCCGCATCCCGTACAAAAGAGGTGAAATACACCCAAAGACAATCAGCACAAAGAGCACCATAACAACAGCTAGACCGCCAATCGCAGAGCCGAAGTCCGGGCGACCCCCGCCTGGCGTAGCCGCAGCACCCTCACCCCCACCCGCAAGGTTGAAGGCAAAAACAAGCATCACTATCCCCAACACCACCGGTGCCAGGATCACAAACGATCCGGACAACGCAGGCAGCATCTGCCGATCGATAAACGCAAAGACCACACACGTGATAAACGTCGCGGCGGTAAAGACACTCAGCGCCAATGACAGTGGCACCCCGGCATCACCGGCCCACGGCGCAAACATGCCGCAGGCAACCAGCACCAGCCCCACCCCCAGCAGCACCTTCCCCGCAGTATTGTCCGCGTTCGCCAACTCCTCCCTGCTCGCCTTCAACTTTGGGGCCTTGTGAACCTGCGTCGCCACCTTCCCCCGGCGTTCCTTGTCATACCCGCACTTGATGCAGATGCGTGCCGAAGGGTCCAGCTCCCCGCTGCACCCCGGGCAGCGCAACTCCTTGGGCACCTCTAGACGGATCGCCTCCGCCCGCGCTTCCACCGCCGCCGCGGCTGCAAGGTCGATCCCGTCAAAGCCCGCGCCGCCGTCCTCCCCGTAACGCGTCTCGTCTGAACCACCACCAGCACCCGCGGCCTTCTGGCTCGCCCGCGCCTCCTCCTTGGCAACGCACGGCTTGCACCAGTATCGCCCGGCCTCGTCCTTGACCCTCGGCAGCGCGGCGACATCCTGCCCGCACGACGTGCAGACCTTCGCCACACCCTGTACTGCCACAGGACGTGCCGCTTTACCACTGCCCGAGGATGTCGGTTGTCCACCAGCCATATGCCCCTCCCTGAGAGTAGGAAATTATTCCTTACGATTATACCCTAAGGCCGACTCGCCGAGAGGTTCAACCGGCGCGGCGGGCTGATCGTGGGCCTGGGCCATGCCTGCCTTGTGCGGCTTGCGGTCGCGGGCCTACCATCGCCTCGACATGGCGATCAAACCTGAAGATACTTACACCATACCCGCACCGCCGCCCAGCAGCGTTGAGAGCCTCTATCTCCGCGAGGTTTTCACGGGCCTGGGCATCACCATGCGGCACCTGCTGACGAGCATCGGCCAGGGCAGAACCAGCCGAACGATGCAATACCCCGAGCAACGCCGGGAAGACCTGCCCGTTGAGAAGGGGGGGATCAACGCGTCCAACTTCCGCGCTTTCCACAGGTTGAACAAGGACGAGGCTGGCCGCGTCAAGTGCGTTGCCTGCATGATGTGCCCGACGATCTGCCCGGCCAAGTGCATCCACATTGTCGCCGGCGAAAGCCCGTGGGACGACCGCGAGAAATACCCAGTCAAGTTCGAGATCGACGAGCTCCGCTGCATCTACTGCGGCATGTGCGAAGAGGCCTGCCCCGTCGACGCCATTGAACTCACACCCGTCTATGACATCGTCGGCATGACCCGCCAGGAGATGATCTTCGACAAAGAAAAACTCCTGAAGATGTACGACCTGACGATCAACAACAAGCCGATGTAAACCGCAATCAACCCCTCCCCCGAGGGGAGGGGCAGGGGTGGGGTTAGTTTAATCTACAGACCAGCTCAAACAAAAACGCCCCTGACCATCCGGTTTAGGGGCGTTTGTGTATTAATGTCAACCGACCATCATCTCAGCGACGACGGCGTGCAAGCATCAGCCCGCCCAAGCCAAGCAGTGCCGCCGCGCCCGGCGTGGGGACCACGTTAAAGCCGACGACAAACTTGTAGTCGAAACTCTGTGTGTGCCCGTCGACTTGCGTTGTCGCACCATCGAACCCATCAGGAAGCGCCACGGCCGCCGCGGCATCGCCCGTGAGCGTCGCCCCACCCGAGTCCGTGCCCGAGTCATTGTCCCCAGAGATGACCAGGAAGTAGTTCCCGGGCAGGAGGTTGATGTTGAAGATCGACGACATGAACTCCCCGCCGGCCGGGTTCCCGTCATCGTTGAAGGCCAGCACCCTGCCGGTGGAGTCCACCAGCCAGAGTTCGCTGTTGCCGGCCCCGCTGGGGTTGAGCGAATAGATCGAGGCAACGACCATCGCGCTGCCGGTAACGGTGAAACCGAACCAGTCCACGTCCCCGGCCATGCCGGGCGTGTTGGGGGTGCCGAGCGTGCCCGGCGTGATGGTCCCGTCGATCAGGATCGAACCGCCAGGGATGTTAAACGTCCCGATCGGGTTCGCCGTCGCGGCGGTGTTGTTCGGTTCGCTCTCAAGGATCAGGCTGGCGTTGGCCGTCCCGGCCGCAGCAGCAAGGCCCACGATGGTCAGTGCAACAATGTTCTTCATCTGTTCAACTCCTTTATTTGACTTGTTAGATTCACATTTCCGGATCACAACGCCTAGTAGGCACCTGCTCACCAAGCTCTGGCCCAAGCCCCATCTGCCGCGCTACGCACGCACAGAGAGCCCTAGCTGATTCACCTACCGGAGCAACACTGCCCGGAGGGTGCGCAACGAACCAAATAGCCCTTGCACGTGGTGCAGGGATATGCCGCTTGGAATGAGACAGCCCCTTCCCAGGCGACGCGACAGAACAAATATAACACACGTTTGCATCCCCGACCACAAAAAACGACAGGTTTACGCAAAATAAACGCTTCTCAGGTCAATCGCTCACCCACCAGCACCACGCAACCCCCGCCCGCTGAT
>JAJTGZ010000033.1 GCA_021299385.1 Phycisphaeraceae bacterium
CGGGAAATCCAAGCATGGACGCCACTCTTTGAGTTGTCAATACCTAACAATGGCGCAACAGGCTCCCGAGGGGAGGGGCAGGGGTGGGGTTCGCTCATCGCTCATCGCTCATCGCTCACCACGCCCACTGCACCCCGACGTACCCCATCGGCGCGTCGAAAGCGGGGTTGTCGCTGTCCCCGTTGATGCGGGCGTTGGAGACGTGCTGCCAGCGCGCGCCGATGATCAGCCGTGTGCCCGAGTCGTCCAGCCGGAACGTCGCCCCAGCCCCCACCGTCGGCAGGACGTTTACATCGGTCCCCCCAGGGGGCACCGCGCCGCTCGAAAACAGCATCCCGATCCCACCCTCGGCAAAGATCGTCCAGTCGAGCTTCTCCGGCGCGTTGTCGCTGTAACTGCCACCAAATACATGCCAACGCCCGATGAACCGGAACGACCCGCCACCCTCCGACCCGCCCTCGGCACCGACCTCCGTCGAACTCTGGTCAAAGTACCACGCGCTTAGTTCCACCCCAAACTCAAAACGCTCGGCCAGGAACCACGAGGGCATCACCGCCAACTGATAGTGCGTACCAGGGTCGCTGTCCCCCGCCACGCCGAGCGTTACGCTGATCCAGTCGGGCTTGCGGAGCGGCCCGTTGATCGACGTCCCCGGCGCACGCTTGCCAAACTCCAGCACCCCCGGCGTGGCAACCACCAACGGCACACCCTGCTCCTGTGCAATCGACGCCGTGCCCTTGGGCGCCTGCGCCATCGCCGAGGCGTTGTCGAGCGTCAGCGACCCCGCCGCGGGCAACCCCTGGCAGATCGGCACCAGTATCAGCGAAAGACCAGCGAGCGATTCAAGCATCCATTACGCTAGGCCGACTCCCCCCAACGCACCCCGGCTATCCCCGCCCCGTCGGCCGCCCCGCCGACGGCGACCACTTTGCCCCCCCGCGCCCCGCGTGCTATGATCCCCCCGCCGACGGCGACGATCGCCCCCGGCAGACAATCAGGCGGTCCTAGGCCGTACAACCTGGGGGCATAGCTCAGTTTTGGTAGAGCGCATCCATGGCATGGATGAGGTCAGGGGTTCGAGTCCCCTTGCCTCCACTTTCGGTGGAGAGATTGCAACCCCAATCCCCGGCGGCGCACGCCCCGGCGTAGGAAATCCCACAAATCACCAGGCACGGCCCGCCTCCACCCCGCCCCAACGGGGCGACGGGGTGCAGCCACGGGTGGAGCGCGGCGCAACCCGTGGAAGCATTTTCGTTTACGTCGCCCGCCCCGGCAGGGGCGGAGGAACCGATGAGATCACGCGCTCCGATATGCGAACAGGCACTACCTCTGCCCCTCCGGGGCAGGTAGAAGATTCCGAACCCGCTTCCACGGGTTGCGCTCCGCCCGCAAAGACGCGGGCTGCGCTCCACCCGTGGCTACATCCCGCGGCCCCGTTGGGGCCAAAGGCCGCAAATCACGATGTGCGTCCCGCCGCCACCCCGCCCCAACGGGGCGACGGGGTGTAGCCACGGGTGAAGCGCAGCGCAACCCGTGGAAGCAGGCCCGTTGACGCCGCCCGCCCCGGCAGGGGCGGAGGAGTTGGTTTTTCAGAGCGGGGGTGCCGGGAGGCGGCAGCCGTCGGCACAGGGCGACTCGGCTCACTCAGGGATGCCGAACCTCTGCTTGAGACGGTCAATCGTGTACGGCCACTTTGCGTCTTTGGGTTCCGCCACGCAGTTCTGATTACCGAAGAAGCCGGGCTCCCGCACACCCTCCGAGAGGGGAACAGACTTAATCCATTTCACTCGCGCGACATATTCGCTCAGATCGGGATCGTCAGCGTTATCGCCCATGTTGGAAGAAACGATTCCCGCCTCTAACAGGGGCACGTCTTGGCCCTGCTGGTTCTTGACCATGAACTCTTTCACCGGCACGGCGGCATCCTCAACAATTCCCACGCCGACATATCCGGTCCCGCCTGGAACGTTGACCCAGATGCGGTTCCCGCGTTCAAGGCGTTGAATGGCATCGCGATAGTTGGGACCATGCCCTGCGCTGACGAAGCCGAACTTGACGGCGTCATCCCAGCGGCGATGGTCTCCCTCACCAAAGTTGACGTAATACTCACCGTTAAACGGCACACGTTCGCGAGCGGTGGGTGCAGGCGAATCGGCGGCTTCCATCGCGTCGCTGTCCCGCAGCCATGCGCGGGTCAGGTATTCCCGCTCCCCGTCCCTGAAAACTCGAAAAAATACAGCCTTGATGCGCACGTCGTACTCGTCGGCCAAGTACTGGACGATCCTCTCCGTGGCGGCGTCAAGCGTGGCGGCGACGATGACCAGCTCGTGCGAACTGTTCAGCTCGTCGGGCATCGGCTGGCCCTTGAAACGAGCTGCAAATGCTTGCTCAATCGTCTTGGGCGGAGCGTCGCCGGCGAAAGCCTTCTGGTACTTGTCGAAGATGCGCCTCACCTCGTCCGCATTGATAGTCCTCACGTGCGATCCATAGTCGAGTGTCTGCGCCACGATCTCGCGTTCTGTTTTGTCTCGTTTAAGCTCGAGCACGATCAGCCGGCCTTGAATGTCGATGCAAAGCAGATCAATCAACTTGCCCCAGCGAGTAGGCACCTGCCGCCCGATCACCATCCAGTGTGGCGATGCGATCGAGATATCTCGCGCGAGCATGGACTCCAAGCGTTCTTCGAGATTCATGGTGGTCGGCTCAATCCGCGCGAGTCCCGAATCGATGCGCCACATAGAGACTTCGGTAGGCATGGGGGCATCGTATATCGCGCACGCCGGGGGCTGCCTCCCCCGGGTACCCCCGCCGGGGCATGATCGGACGCGGCGGGTGGGTCAATGCATCACCTCTACCACGGGTTGCGCTTCGCTCCACCCGTGGCTACACCCCCGCGCCCCTTCGGGGCGAAGATCGCCCCCACCCACCTTCCCCTCCCAACACCCCCTCCCCACACCCCCTCCCCCCGCCTTACCCTACCCCGTGCCCGCGCAAACACCCGATTCAACCCTCCACACCCCGCCCGCGCTCGCGCGGCCTCTTCCCTGGTCGCGTTGCGTTCGCCTGGCCGCGGCGGATATCAAGCTCAGCCACTCGGTCTTTGCGCTCCCCTTTGCCCTGCTGGGCGCGCTCGTTGCGCACGAGCCGTCGCAGCGGTGGGGCAAGCTCATTGGGCCGCTGGTGCTCGTCGGCGTGTGCATGGTCGCCGCACGCACGTGGGCGATGCTGGTCAACCGCCTGGCCGACGCGCGGTTCGACGCGGCCAACCCGCGCACCGCTCGCCGGGTGATCGCGTCGGGCCAACTGCACGCCCGGCAGGGCTGGACGCTCGCCGTCGCCAGTGCCGGGGTCTTTTTGCTCGCATGCTCGGCGTTCTGGTACCTGTACAACAACCCTTGGCCCATCGCCCTCGCGCTGCCGGTGCTCGGGTGGCTGGCGCTGTACAGCTACGCCAAGCGTTTCACCGCGCTCTGCCACGTGCTGCTCGGCTCGGCGCTGGCGATCTCCCCGATCGCGGCAGGGCTGGCCGTGGACCCTGCGCGGGCCTTCTCGGGCACGAGCGTCCTGCTGGCCGGGTTCGTGATGCTCTGGGTGGCGGGCTTTGACGTGCTCTATGCGCTGCAGGACGAGGCCTTCGACCGCCAGGCCGGGCTGCACTCGATACCCGCGGCGGTCGGCGCACGCCGGGGCGTTGTGCTCGCACGCATCCTCCACGCCGGGGCGAGCGTCTGCCTGTTGCTCGCATCCCTCGGCGCACGCGGGCCACTCGCCCTCGGCGATCCGCGCTTCGGCGCCCTCATGCTCCTGGCCTGGGTGCTGGCGACGGCCCTGCTCGTTGTCGAGCACGTTGTGCTCGTACGAAGGGGCCTGGCCGGGTTGCCCGTGGCGTTCTTCACGATCAACGGCGTGCTGAGCCTGGCCGTCGGCACGCTCGGGGCGATTGATATTGTGCTGGGCTAGGGCCAACAGCCGGGTGTGCGGCTGTTCATAGAACCCCTCCCCCGAGGGGAGGGGCAGGGGTGGGGTTGATTCCGGCAAAAAGCTCGGCAAATGAGGTTCGCGGAGGGGGCGGAGGTTAAGTGAGCAACGCGGAGTAAATGCAGGGGGAGCTGGTCGCTGTTTCCAAAATCATCCCCGTATCCAACCCCAATATTACAACTCTGAAAACCTCCACCCCTCAGTCCTCTGAGTACATTCCCTCTGGGTCCTCGGGGACTCTGGAGTAAAAACGCTCTTGTGTTCCCGATAGCCGGCCCGCACGGGCGCACGATGGTCGGCTCGGAGAGCCGACCTACCCAGTAACGAACCTCACTCCGCCGCGCCCCCCTCCGCCTCATCACCATCCCGTGCCAGCACCGGCGACAGCCGCACCGACCCATCGTGCTGCTCGGCTAGCCCCAGCGCCAGCAGCGCGCACAACGCCGCACTCTGCTCGGCGGCCTTCTTGCTCGCGCCCCAGCACGCCGGGTGCGTGTGCCCATCGAGCGACACGGCGACCTCAAACTCCTTGGCATGGTCAGGCCCGCGCTGCCCCACCACCACATATACAGGCGTCTGCCCCAAATGCTGCTGCGAGTATTGCTGTAGCAGGCTCTTGTAGTTCTCCTGGTGCCCGCTGGCAACCGCCTGCGCGATCCTCGGCTCGACCAACGGCAGCAAGAACGCCCGTGCCGGCTCCAGCCCCCCGTCGAGATAGATCGCCGCCACCAACGCCTCGACCGCCGCCGCCGCAAGGCTGCGGGGCAGGCATGCCTGCCCGCGCATCCCGTTGCCGAGCACCAGGTGCTTTTCAAGCCCCAACTTGCGCCCAATCTCCGCGCACGTATCCCGGCTGACGACCGCGCTCTTGACCTTGGTCATCTCCCCCTCGAGCAGGTGCGGGAAGAGTTCATAAACCCGCTGGCAGACGACCAGCCCGAGCACCGCGTCGCCGAGGAACTCCATCCGCTCGTTGCTGTTGACCCGCGCGTCGGCCATCGACGAGTGCCGCAACGCCTGCTGGATCAGGGATTTGTTCTTGAAGTGATACCCGGTCAACTGCTCGACTGGATGCGCGCGCTCTCGATCGTCCACAGGCCCATCCCCATTCCGGGCCGTGACTTGGCCCATCAATGCCGAGGGGTGAGAACCCCCGGCCGTCCACGCCGATCTCTGGTCGGTCGCTGGCCTGAACCCTGTACGCCGGTGCCCCAAACGGGGCCGGGGACAGGGCTGAGGCAAGAAACCAGACCCACGCCAGCACAACGGGCGTGCCGGCACCAATGCCGGGGTGTGCCCAACAGGGGCACACATATCCCCTCCACCCTACGAGGCTCCCCCTGGATGGGTTGCTCGTGGGCAGCCCATCGGCGCAGCGAAGTGCAGTTTATAGGCCCATGGTGCGGGTTTGGGTGCCCGGGGCCGGGCAGAAAGTGCGGATCAGTTCCCCCCGCTCGACGCCGAGGGGCGGGGGGCCTACCATCTAGGCCCTTCCCGGAACCCCAGGCGTGGCCTGGGCCATGCAGTCTTTGTCAGGAGTCCCCCCATGGGTATGGCCTATCCGAAACGGCAGAGCAAGGTCAAGCGCAAGCGGAAGATCGGCTTCCGCGCCCGCATGGCCACCAAGGCCGGCCGCAAGATCATGAACAACAAACGCCGGGTCGGCCGCTCACTGAACGTCGCGGACAAGTAAGGCTCCCTCCTAGGTGGCGCGGGCTTCCAGCCGGTGGCGCGGGCTTCCAGCCCGCGCTTCCCCAGTTGAGCACCCACCTCACCCAGCCCGGCCCAGCGACGCCGCACGCATAAAATCCGACAACGACCGGAACCCCTGCTGCTTGCTCACGGCCTCTAGGCGGAGTTTCTCCATCGCCGTCAGGCGGATGTTGACCTGCTGGGTGCGCTGGTCATCGTTGGTCGGCAGGGGGATGTCCTCCCCCTCTTCGATCTTATAAACGAGCGCAATTTCCAGGCACCCCTGATAGTCGGCCATCGCCTCTTGGGGGGTATCGCCGAAGGCAACGACCGAGGGAATCTCAACACAGCGCATCGCAAAGGAACCATCGTCGTATGTCAGCACGCTGGAATAGCGCTTGGCGATATCCCTGGCACGCTTAAGGTCCGCTGGGTCGATCGGGCGGGCGGGGTCCTTGGCCGCCGGTGAGGCCCGCTTAGTTGATCGGCCTTTGCCGCGCGAACTTCGCGTCGATCTCGCGGGTGCCGGCGATCGCTTTGAGCGTTTGTTTGTAGTAGACATGCTTGCACTGCCCTCGATGGACCGCCAGATTCAGATCGGCCCTTCCAACTTTCGCCCACAAAGCGTGCGAACTTGACATACGCAGAAACGTCCAGCCGTTGTCAAGCAACAGCTTCTGCAAGTCCCGATACGGCACCGTGTTCGACACCACAACCTCCCAACCGGGCTGCAAGCAAGTATACCCCACGCTATACACGTTTGCCACCCACCCCACCCAGATTCAACGCCCCAGCAGCCCATCCATCCGCCGGCGCATCTCCCGCTCGCGCTCATCGACCACGCCCGACAGTTCATCCGCCTGGTGGTCGGCGTGGTAACTGCTCCGCACCAGCGGGCCGCTCTCAACCACCTTGAAACCCTTGGCCAACCCCGCTGACTTGTACGCCTCAAACTGCCCCGGCGTAACAAACCGCTCGATCGGCAGGTGGTTCCGCGTCGGCTGCAAGTACTGCCCGATCGTCAAGATATCGCACGACCCTCGGCCTGCTGCACCCTCTGCTAAAACCTGACCCCCAACCCCTAAAACCTCCGTCCTCTCTAGCAGCTCATCCATCAACCCCAGCACCTCGTCGTCGTTCTCGCCGATGCCCACCATGATCCCCGTCTTGGCGACCAGCCCCTGCTCCTTGACGCGCCGCAGCAGTTCCAGGCTTCGGTCAAACTTCGCGCTCGGGCGCACCGCCGGGTACATCCGCCGAACCGTCTCGAGGTTGTGGTTGATGATGTGTGGCCGCGCATCGATGACCATCTGCAGCGCGCCCCAGTTGCCCTCAAAGTCCGGGATCAGCACCTCGATGCTCAGCCCCGGGCAGGCGTCGCGCGTGCGCGTGATCGTCTCGGCCCAGATCCCCGCGCCGCCGTCGGGCAACTCATCGCGGTTGACGCTTGTGATGACGATGTGCCGAAGCCCCGACCCCTGCATCATCACCCGCAAACTCTCGGCCACACGCCTGGGCTCGTCCTTGTCCAGCCCCGCCGGGCGCCCGGTCTTGACGTTGCAGAACCCGCACGCCCGCGTGCAGGTGTCCCCCAGGATCATGATCGTCGCCACGCCGCGCGACCAGCACTCACCCATGTTCGGGCACCCCGCCTCTTGGCAGACTGTTACCAGTTTGGCATCGGCCAAAAGACCCTTGAGTTTTTCATACTCCGCCCCGCCGGGCACCTTGGCCTTCAGCCACGGGGGCTTCTTCCTTGGTGCCAGCTGCTGGTTCCCCTGGGCGTTGTTGAGCACCATGCCCGAGAGCGAAAACGCCGGGGCGTCCAGCCGCCGAAGCGGGTCCCCGCCGGCCGGCCTGGGGTGCCGGGCGATCGTCTTGGCAAGCGCGGCGGCCAACCCCTCTGCATGGCTTTGCGGGTTGCTCGTCGGCATCGGTGGGGTGCTGCTCATGGGTCGCCAGCAAGTTTAGCGCGATGCACCGGACCCCGCCCCAGGCCCCACCCCCGGCCCCCGACCCCCATCCAAAGCTCAATCCCCTCGCGCAGTAACTGCGCTAGCCCACCCCAAACGCGCACAGGCCACTCCCACCGCCCCCCCGACTCTCTCTTTCATGCCCCCGCCACGCCCGGCAAACCCCCATCGACCTGCAACCGAGCCTGGGCGAAAGTCCATCAAGGAGAGAGAACAACAGAAAAGGTTGCTAACCTGTACACAGATCGGCATGGATTTCCGATCCATGCCACAAGGCACTCGTGCCGGTGGTGGTGCTTTGCTGATGCAAGCAATCCCACCGTTGCCCATTGCTGGGCACCGGTCAGCAGGCACCGGGGCAGCAGGTTGGATTCAAGGAGCAGGCTCGTGAGCTACGTCCGTCGCCCGAACACCCCCCAACGCCCGCACCGCTCACCGGCCAAGCTCCTGTGCAGGTTGGCCCTGGGTGCCACCCTTTTGGTCCCCCTCTGGGCGTGCGAGAACGACTCGTACATGAACCCCTCGGTCGTCGGTCGGTGGGAGGACACGCCGACGCTGGTGCCCATCCTCGACCGCCTGGCCGTCGTCGAGGGGACCAACAACCCCGACTTCGGGGAGTTCAGCGAGATCACACAGGCCGACCTGATCCCCGAGGTCGATCCCTACCGCATCGACGCCGGCGACGGCGTGCAGGTCTTTGTCAACGAACTGTTCAACCCCAACCAGCCCGAGACGTACGAGCGCGTCGTCGACCGCCGGGGGCATATCGACCTGCCCAACATCCCCGCCGTCTTCATCGCGGGCAAGACGACCGACGAGGCCGCCGCCGCGATTGCCGCGGCGTACAAGGCCAAGGGTGTGCTTAACGAGCCGGTCGTTTCGATCACAGTTCCTGCCCAGCGTCGCCAGACGTTCAACCTCATCGGGGGGGTCAACTCCCCGGGCACCTACAGCATCCCCAGGCCCGAGTTCCGCCTCCTGGAAGCGATCTCCCAGGGTGGGCGCTTCTCCGAGTATGTCCAGTGGGTCTATGTCATCCGGGGCGTTCCGCTCACCGACCGCGCTGCCGGGAGGTATGCGGAAACGACCACGCCCACACCGGGCGTCAACGCCAGCACCCCAGGCACCGGCCCGGCTGTGAACCTCCCCAACGATCCCAACGCCCAACCCGGTCAGGGAAAGCCCGGCGAGGTCAAAAAAGAGAGCGTTCTGGACCTCATCGAGTCCCTCGGCGGCCCGGAGGCCCAGCCCGCACCTGCCCCCGCGCCAACACCCACGCCCGCGCCAGCACCTGCCCCCTCCCCAACCCCAGGCATCGCCCCGGGGATGATGCAGCCCGCCCCGGACGCGCCGGTCCCCGCACGCCCCCCGGTCATCGACCTAGAGGCCATCGCCAACCCCGAGGGCAAGCCCGCCGCCAAGCCCCCCCAGCCGACACCTGCACCCACCCCTACGACCGCGCCAACTGAGGCTGAAGCAGGCACCCAAGCCACACCCGCCTCACCGCCGGCAATCGAGCTTCCCCCGACGCTGGGGCGCGCCGATTCTCCAGCCAGGCCCCCAACGCCCGCCCCGCAGGCGACCGCTACTCCGTCGCCTCGATGGGTCTTTGTCGATGGTCAGTGGGTCCCCGCCGGCGCAGCTTCCTCTAGGGGGAGCAAGCCGGGCAAAGCCGGCACGCCCAACCCCGCAACCGATGTTCTCTCCCAGCGTGTCATCCGCATCCCGATGAGCGCGCTTTTGGGTGGGTCGGCGATGTACAACATCGTCATCCGCCCGGGAGATGTCGTCCGCGTTCCCTCCCCGATGGAGGGTCTGGTGTATGTGGCCGGGCAGGTCGCCAGGCCTGGGCCGTACTCGCTGCCGGCCGTGGGCAAGCCGTTGACGCTCATCCGCGCCATCGACTCGGCCGGGGGCTTGTCTGATACCGCGATCCCCGAGCGCGTCGATATCACCCGGTTTGTCGGTCCTGACCGCCAGGCGACCGTTCGGCTGAACTTCCGGGCCATCGCCGAGGGAACCCAGCCCGACTTGTACATGCGCGAGGGGGACCGGATCAACGTCGGGACCAACTTCTGGGCCTTGCCGCTGGCGGTCGTCCGCAACGGGTTCCGGGCCAGCTATGGCTTTGGGTTCATCCTCGACCGCAACTTTGGCTATGAGATCTTCGGCCCGCAGAATACCGGGTCGATCAGGTAATGGACACCCCCGGCCTGTGGCCGGGTTGACGGCTTGGGCGCACGGGTTCAACCCGAGCACTCGGGGCTTGCGGCGGGTGGGTTGGCGCGGGCTTAGGGGGGGGCAGACCGATATCCCCGGCACGCCCCGGGTTCGGGCCTGTTTTTAGGAGCAATCGACGCTTCAGTACGCAATCTTCGCGCCCTTGTCCCTAAGGCCCGAACTCCCCCGCGGGACGGCCGCGTAATAGAGCATACAGGAGGCCGTTTGCAGAGTCCGCAGATGCACGTTGACGACCACGCCCCGAGCCAGCCGGTGGTGGCAGCGCCCACCGCAGTGGGCGGTGCGCGCGTGCCGGCGGCGGAAGCGGCTGGGGGGTTGGTCCCCCCATGGCCTGTGGTGGCGGTTGTTGGGCTGGTGGGGTTGGCGTTTATTGGGCTCTTCCACTTTGTGCTGATCCAGCAGGGCCGGCTGAGTTGGGGCAACGCCGACTGGCAGCACTCGTTTGTGGTCCCGGTGATCAGTTTGTACATGCTCTGGCAGTGGCGTCAGAAGATTTTGTCGTTGCGTCCGGTGCTCTTTTGGCCGGGGTTGATCCCGCTGCTGTTGAGCGTGCCGTGTTATTTGCTGTTCCAGGTTGGTGCGTTTTCCAACCACATGGGCCAGGGCATCTCGATGCTTTTGGGGTTGTTCGGTGTGCTGCTGCTGCTGCTTGGGCCGAGGATGATCCAGCCGGTGTTTTTGCCGTTGGCGTTTTTGGCCTTCGGGATCACCGTCAGCGAGATGATCATGATCGAGATCACCTTCCGTCTGCAGGGCCTGGCGGCGCACGGGGGGTACGTGGTGCTGAACCTGCTGGGTGTGGTTACGGATATAGACGGGCACACGCTGCGTGTAACGCACCCGCGGACGGGCGTGGTGATCCCGCTGAACATTGCCGAGGCGTGCTCGGGGATGCGGATGCTGATCGCGTTTTTGGCCCTGGGCGTGGCCGTGGCGCTGGTTGGGCTTAAGCACTGGTGGCAACGGATCGCGTTGATCGCCTCGGGCGTGCCGGTGGCGCTGGTGATGAACATTGTGCGTGTGGCGGTGCTGGGGCTTTTGAGCCTTCAGAACCCCGAGTGGGCCAGGGGGCAGGCGCACATGTTCATCGGCTTTGTGCTGCTGGTGGGTGCGTTTATGCTGTTTTTAGGCCTCGCGTGGGTGCTGCAGAAGGTCGTCAACGAGGATGACGCCTCGGTGTCAGCCAAGGCGCTTGCCGACAAGGGGAGCAAGGCCACGGCCAAGGCCCCGGCGGACAAACCGTCGTCGGCGGTTGCGTGGCCGGCGGTGGGGTGGTCGGTGTTGCGCCAGCCCGGCGTGCTGGCCGTGCTGGTGGTGCTGGTCTTCTCAGCCGTGAGCATCGGTGGCGCGATCGCGGCGTTGGGGATCAACCTGCGCAAGTTGCCGATCCAGGCGGCGGGGGACCGCAAGGTCGCCGCGATTGTGCGCGAGACGGAGAACTGGGTGCAGGTCGGGCAAGACGAGGTGCTCTCTGAGGAGATGCTCGAGGAACTCGGCACGCACAACTACCTGACGCGGACGTACATCCAGCGCTCGGCCGACAAGACGCGGAGCGGTGGCCCGGCGGTGGTGAACCTGCACCTGACGTACTACACCGGGATGATCGACACGGTGCCGCATGTGCCCGAGCGGTGCATGACGGGTGCGGGGTTTGCGATGGTCTCAGCGCCCAAGGTGTTGGCGGTCCCGTTGCAGCGGTCGCGGTGGGTGCTCGACGAGGATGCCTCAGCCGTGGCGGGTGTGCCGATCTATGGCGCCAGGACGGGGCCTTACAGCGACCTGCCGATGCGCGTCCGGCTGCCTAGGGGGATCGAGGATTTGCAGATGAGTTTCAGTTCCTTTGCCAACGGGGGTGGGGGAGGCACGGCACACGCGGGGTACTTCTTCATCGCCAACGGGGGCTGGACGGCCTCGGCTAAGGACGTGCGGGTTCTGGCCTTTGACCTCAAGGCGGATTACGCTTACTTCCTGAAGGTGCAGATCAGTTCCTCGTCGGTCGCGTCGGCAGAGGAGTTGGCAAAGTTGGGTGGGAGTCTGCTCTCGGAGTTGCTCCCGGAGATCGCCCGGACGACGCCTGACTGGATCGAGGTCCAGCGGGGTGCGTACCCGCCCGATAACCCTCGCAAGGGTGGATCGGATTCGGCTCGGGGGGAGCCTGCGAAGCCCTGACGATGGGGTGCGTGTTGGGGATGGGGGGTGGGGGGCGGGGTTGGTGCCGGGATCGGTCGATACTGCCCCGGCGTGTTTGGAGGTCATGGTCAATCAACGGGTCGGGCAGGCCCCTCGTTGCGAGCAAAGGACGTTATGGCATCGAATGTGAACAAGAAGTTTGTGGTCCTGCTGGCGGTTGGGACGCTGGTGCTGGTGGGCCTGTCGGCTTTGCTGCTGTCGTTTGGTATCCCCAGCGCCCGGGAGCACGCCCAGGCGGGGGACGCGCTGATGGCCAAGGGGGAAGCGGTCAAGGCGGCGGACAGGTACGCCAAGGCCGTGAGCAAGGAGAGCAACAACGTTGAGTACATCGGCAAGTGGATCAAGGCGATGTCGTCGATCACGCCGGTGGGGAGGCAGGAGTACACCGACCGGTTCCGGGAGTTGGTCGGGGCGATGAACCGCGTCGCGGAGGTCAAGCGCACGGACTTGTCTGCGCACCGGGCGATCTTGGACCCGACGCTGGCGGACCTGCGGCGTGGGGGTGGTAGTGATCAGGTGGCGGCGGGCCTGATGCAGCAGGTCGAGCGTTCGATGAAACTGATGCCGGCGGGGGACAAGAACGCCGACGGGCTGCGCCGGTATCGCGGGCTGGCGCGGGTGGCGTTGCTCTCGGGTGGGCAGCGTCTGAGCGATGAGGAGTTGGCCCAGGCCCGCGAGGACCTCGAGGCGGCTTTGGCGTTTGACCAGAGCGACGAGATGTCCGCGGCGGGCTTGACCGATTACCTGCGCTTGATGTCGCTGCGGGCGCGCACGGGCAACGACCCGGAGGGTGCCGCCACGCTGCTGGGCGAGGCTCGCGCGAAGATCGATGCGTTTATTGAGCGTCAGCCCGGCTCGGCGGTGGCGCGTGCGGCGCAGTTGAACGTGCGTTTGGCAGAGTTGGCGGCCTCGGGGCCGGGGATCAGCGGGGCGGAGGTGTCGGCGGCGGTTGGGCCGTTGGTTGAGGGGTTGCTGGCCAGCATCGAGCAGGCGGACCCGGCGAAGGTGGACCTGCCGACGGTGCTGCTGGCAGCGGACGCCGCACTCGGTGCCCGCGTGCCCGACGCTGTGGCGCGAGCGACGGTGGTGCTGGACAAGGTGGTCGCGGCGCGGCCTGGGGAACCGATGGCGCAGTACCTGCGGGCGTCGTTCTTGCACGGCTCGCAGCAGTACCGGCAGGCGGCCGACGCGTTCGGCAAACTTGCCGAGATGCCCAACCTGCCGGTGGGCTTTAACGGGATGGTGCTGTGGGGTTTGCGCGACAGCGCGGCGGTGCGCCGGGTTGATGCGCTGCTGGGGGTGTGGGAGCAGGCCAAGGAGCCTGCACAGCGCCAAACGCTGCTGGCGGAGGTCAAGGCCGCGCGGGAGGGCGTGCGTGCGCGGGCGTCGGTCGATGAACTGGCCAAACTGTTGATGGACGGGAAGGTGGCGTTGGCTGAGAACGACCTGGCCGGGGCGCGGAAGTTGCTTGCGCAGTACAACCAGCGTGTGCCGACGGTGAACACCGACGCGCTGCTGCTGCTGGCGCGGGTGCTCGAGCGTCAGGGATTGCAGGGCGAAGCCCGGCAGTGCTATCAGAAGATCATCGACGCCCGGCGTGCGAACCTCTTGACGTACGTGCAGAAGGCGGCTCTGGAGATCGAGCTGAAGAACTACAAGGTGGCGTACAACGACCTGCAGAGCGCGCTGGCCTTTGCGCCCGACAACGAGGCGATCAAGAAGCAGATCCAGAGCGTGGTGGCGGTGATGGGGGACGCGCGCGGGGCGTTGCCCGGCGCTGAGCAGGTTGCCGACCCGTTGACGAGGCTGTGGGCGGAGGCGGAGAACCTTGCCAACCAGACCCCGCCGGACTTTGCGGGCGCGGCAGAGAAACTCAAGGAGGCGCGCCCGCTGGTGAGCGAAGCGCGGCAGTACATGGTGATGGCGCGGATGCTGTTGAACTTCAACAACATCCCCGAGGCCTTGGCAACGGTGGCCGAGGGGGTGGCCAAGTTCCCCGACGATGCTTCGCTGGCCGAGCTCAAGAAGGCGTTGGAATCGACCGACCCGGTCGCGGACGCGAAAGCGCGGATCGAGGCGTCGAGCCTGTCGGCTGCGGGCAAAGAGATCGAGTTGTCGCGGCTGTATGCGCGTGCGGGCAAGCAGGACCTCGCGGCCGAGCACATGGACAAGGCCGAGGCTTTGGACAAGGACAACCCGGTGGTGATCGGCACGCGGTTCGAGCAGGCCCTTGCCAAGAAGGACGTTGGCAAGGCTCAGGAACTGGCCGGTCGGGCCAAGGTGTTGGACCTGGACAAGGCGGGCGGGAAGGTTTATGCCGCGCGCGTGCTGCAACTGGAGGGCAAGCCCGGCGAGGGAGCGTTGCTCGTGCAGCAGGCGGCGGAGGCGGACCCTGCCAACCCGGGTCTGCACCGGCTGCTGGGGCAGTTGTACCTTGGCATGGGGGATTTGCCCAAGGCATTGGCGTCGTTGGAGCGGGCGTTGCAGATTCAGCCGAGGGACCCGCAGACGCTGGCGTTGTCGATGCGTGTGCTGCTGGCGATGGGTCGTGCGACGGTGGCGCTCGAGCGTGGTCGGGAGGCGTTGAGGTTTGGGATCAGCGAGCCGGAGTTTGTGCAGTTGTGGCTGACGCTTGAGTATGAGGTGGGGGACAAGGCGCGTGCGGTGCAGGGGCGGCAGGAGATCTTCGCGCGCAACCCGCAGGACGTGGAGAACGCCTTTGCGCTGGCGACGATTTTGGTGCAGGAGCAGAAGGCCGAGTTGGCCGAGCCTGTGGTGGCGTCGCTGGAGGGCAACCTCGACCGTGCGCTCGGGGACGCGTTGTTCGGGGCGGGGGACTTTGCCAAGAGCCTGGAGGCCTATGGGCGGGCGCGGGCGAGCGTGAAGGAGGACCGTGAGGGTTTGCTGGTCAAGCGGATGATCGAGTGCAACCTCCGGCTGGAGCGGTTGGAGGAGTCGGAGAAGTTGCTGGCCGGGCTGGACGTGGACAAGACGGCCGACGTGCAGGTGATGCTGCTGGGCGCGGAGGTGGCGCAGCAGCGTGGGGACAAGGCGCGTGCGCGTGCGTTGCTGGACCGGGCCGTGGCGGCGGAGCGGAACGCCGAGTTGCCGTTGATCCGGCGTGCGGACACGAACATGGCGGACGCGAAGTTGCTCGAGGACGCGCTGGCGGACTACGAGGCGGCTTTGCGTATCAACCCGCAGAGCACGCGTGCGCGGCTGATGCTGGCCGAGTGCTACCTGCGCAAGGGGGACGCGCAGCAGGCGCTCGGGCAGTTGCAGTCGGGGCTGCGTCTGGACCCGCTGAACGCGGATTGGCGGAGCGCGGAGGTGCAGTTGCTGCTGAACACCAGCCGGGGTGGGGAGGCGCTGGCATCGCTCAACGAGATGATGGGCAAGACGACGGACCCGCGGTGGGCGCAGATGGCCGGGTCGATCTATATGGCCGCGGGGGATGCAGGCTCGGCCGTGAAGATGTTCGGGCGTGCGTGGGAGGGTGGGCGCGACCCGGCGTCTGGCAAGGGGCTGGTCGATGCGTTGCTGGCGCTCAAGCCGATGGACCTGCAGGGGGCCAGGAAGGTGGTTGATGCGCCGGAGTTCAAGGCGGCGACGGACCCGGTCTCGCGGCTCTCGCGGGCGCGGGTATCGATGCTGGAGAACAAGCCCGCCCAGGCGGCCGAGGACGTCAGGGGTGTGCTGGGGATGGTGGACCTGACGGTGGTGCGGAACGGGTTTGTGCTTATGGAGGAACTGCGGCGGGTGTGGGAGTCGCCGCAGGAGCTGCTCTCGGCGGTCGAGTCGCTGCAGCCGGAGGGGGGGTGGACAGAGCCGATGCGTGTGCAGCTGGCGATGCAGCGTCTGCGTCTGCCGGGGGAGAAGGCCAGGGGTCTGGCGGAGTTTGAGGAACTGGCAAAGTCATCGAGCAAGGAGATCGCGGTTCTCAGCGCCAGCGTGCTGGGGACGACGTACTTCAATGACGGGGACGCGGCACGGTCGGTAGCGGCGTACCAGCGCGGTTTGGTGCTGGACGCGAACAACAAGGAGCTGCTCAACAACATGGCGTATGTGATGAGCAAGGGGCTCAAGCAGCACGCCGAGGCTTTGCCGCTGGCGCAGCGTGCGGTGGAGCAGGACCCTGCGAACCCGAGCCTGATCGACACGCTGGGGGCGATCAGGTTGGAGCTTGGGCGTGTGGAGGAGGCGGGTGCGGACTTTGAGCGTGCGCGGTCGTTGACGGCTGACGCGCTGGTGCAGACGATGCCGACGGTGCACCTGATCGAGGTTCGGCTGCGTCAGGGGAAGGTTGCCGAGGCGGACGTGCTGCTTAAGGAGTTAGAGGAGGGTGAACGGCGTGACCCTCGGGTGAGGCAGAGTTATCAGGCCGAGATCGATCGTGTGCGTGAGTTGCGCAAGCAGGCACGCTGACAGGGGCCTTACGATGGGCGGGCAAGGGAGTGCCAGGAAGAAGTGTGGTGCCCGGAGGACGGGTAGCCGATCAACCAACAGCGACTGAACAACCTAGCCGAGCGAGTGTGCTGGCTGGGAAAGCGATGTCAGGAAACACATATGAGTAGCGCACCGACAACCCGTACGCCCCAATCCCCGGCCCGTCCTGCCCCGGCTAGCCCGATGGGGCTGGTGCCGATCGACCCTGTGCGGCTGCTGAGGCGGTACTGGGTGGCCCTTGTGGTGGCGGTGGGGGTGGGTGCGGTGATTGGTTTGCTGGCGAACTATGTGCTTGGAAAGCTCACGCCGAGGTGGAAGACGGAGGTAACGTACCAGGTCAGCCCCCCGATGCAGGACCCGAACAAGGGTGGTCCTGTCGTGGAAGACAAGGACGAGATGGAGCGTTTCATGCTCACGCAGGTGCGTGTGATGATCAGCGACCGGATCTTGCGTGAGGCACTGGTCAAGAACGCCGAGCAGTTCAAGGACAAGAAGATCATCGGGTGGGGGCAGCGGATATTGGACGATCAGGGTGAGGTGAACGTCGGCAACGGCCTGGCTGAGTTGCGGAATATCGTCGGGTCCAGCGTGCTGACGGGGACGAACCTGCTGCAGTTTACGGTAACGACCAACAGCCCATCGGACTCGGCGGCGATTGCCGCCACGATCCACGATCAGTTCTGGAGCGACTGGAAGCAGCAGTCGGGGAACATGGGCAGCGAGAACCGTGTGCCGATCGACAGGGAGATCGCCCGGCTTCAGGCGGAGTTGGCCCGGATCGATGCGCAGCGCGACAAACTGCTGCAGAACCAGAACATCAACGATCTGCAGAGCGTCAGCGGCTCGGCGGAGGACATCTTGATCGGCTCGCTGACGCCGCAGGTGTCGGCGGCGGCCGAGCAGGTGAACCGGTACGAGACGCTGATCAGGCAGTACGAGGCGATGTCGGCCGGGCCTGGGGGCGTGGTGGAGTTCCCGGCAGAGCTGCGGGACGTTGTGGAGCGCGATCCGGTGGTCGTCGAGAGCAAGCAGCGTGTCAACGCACTGCGGAACGAGCTGCGGGCCAACACGCAGTTGGGTGCCGAGCACCCGTTCAACAAGTCGCTCAGGAGGAGGATCGAGAGTTCCGAGAGCGAGCTGGCCCTGACCCGGCAGGAACAGTTGAGCAAACTGTTTGACAGCGAGCTGGACCGTGCCCGCCGGGGGGCTGATGCGGCCAGGGGGGTCTACAAGGAGCAGAGCGAAAAACTCGCGACGGCGACGGCCCGTAAACAGGACATCACGCGGACGCTGGCGACCTATGAGCAGCTGAACTTGGACCGCGAGCGCATCGCGGCGGAGATCGACCAGAACAAGCAGGCCCTGGCGGCGATCCAGCGGACGACGAACGTCGGTGGTGGCTCTTCGCGGTGGGACCGTCTGCGGATACTGCAACCGCCTGCCAAGCCTGACCAGCGGGCCTTCCCGCGGCTGTCGATGACGCTGCCGGTGGGGGTTCTGCTCGCGCTCGGGCTGACGGCTGGGTTCTTGGTCGCGCGGGAGCTGCTTGACCAGCGGATCAAAGGCCCGTCGGACCTGCTGACGATCCCTCGGCTGAGGTTGCTGGGTGTGATCCCGGCGACGGGGGTGGAGGGTGGGCCGTCGGCGCCGCCGGAGTTGGCGTTCAAGGATGCGTCGATGGGGGCGATTGCCGATGCGTACCGGCAGGTTCGTGTGCCGCTGGTCAAGCGGATGCACCAGGCGGGGTTCAAGAGTTTGCTGGTGGTGGCCGCGTCGCCTGGGGCTGGGGCGACCAGCGCGGTGTGCAACATCGCGACGGGTTCTGCGGCGTCGGACCAGCGTGTGCTGATGATCGATGCAAACTTCCGCCGGCCCTCGCTGCACAAGGTCTTCAAGCTTGGGGAGGGGCCCGGGCTGGGGGAGGTGCTTGCGCGGAAGACGACGGTGGACCAGGCGGTGCAGCAGACGAGCGTGCCGAACTTGTGGTTGCTGTCGGCCGGGGCGGCGGCGAACCGTGGTGTTCCCGAGCGTTTGAGCACGGCGTTGATGTCGGAGATTCTGGCGGAGGTGGGGGGGAAGTTTGATCTGGTGGTGATTGATTCGTCGCCGGCGACGATCGCGGGGGATGCGTTTGCGCTGGCCAACCGTGTGGATTGTTCGGTGCTGGTGGTGCGTGCCAAGAGCGAGAAGCGCGGGCTGATCGCGCGGGTGCGGGACCAGTTGGCCGAGACGCACGGGGAGTTTTTGGGTGTGATCGTCAACGGCGTCGAGGTGATGCGCACCGGGTACATGCGTAAAAACATCGAGGCGGCCAGCACGTATTCCAAGAGCGCGTGATATGGATCACCGCTGAATGTTGTGCGGTCGAAGTGGCTAGCCCCACCCCTGCCCCTCCCCTCGGGGGAGGGGTTCTGCGCGAGAAATATTGGCGATGCGTCTAAGGCCCATGGCGGGGTGGGGCGGGGTGGGGCGGGGTGGGGTGGGGTGTGAACCGGGGTTGGGGTGCGAGCGTAAGCGGGGTGCTGGTGCCCGGTTTTGTTTAGCCCGGCGTGCCTTTGGTTGGCTTGGCCGCTACGCTTGCCGCGTTCCGTTCTGGAAGCGTGTGGGTGGGGGTGGCTGAGAGTGTGTGTGTTCCCGCGCGGGTTGACGCGGCGGGTGTGTTGGGATTGTTGTTTGGCCCTATCGAGAAGACCGCATGAAAGGCGACCATCGTTCGTACGCACGGGCCACGTCCACGAGCCTTCTGGGGCTGGCGGCGCAGGTGACCTTGGGGTTGGGGCTGCTGATCTATGCGGTGGTTGGGCGCGACAACGCGGCGTTTAGCGCCAGTTTGCATGTGCTGGTCATGTCGCTGGTCTGGGTGGTGCTGGTGGTGGTCTTTGACCAGCACCGGCGCGAGCGGCTGGAGGCCCTGGAGGCCGAGAGCCTGGACGCCTCGGCGGCACGGGAGGCATCGGTCTTTGGGACCAGCAGCGACGACCTGCGGGTGAACGCCAAGCGCCTGGCGTGGATGCACCGGGTGCTGGTGCCCGGCGCGAGCGTGCTGCTGGCGTTGCTGCTGATCGGGCTGGGGGTATGGCGTTATCTGGATGCAACGCGTGCAACGACTGCGAAGACTGGGACCGATGTGGCGACTGGTACCGAGGTGATTCCGAGCCAGTTGGATTCGTTTGTGGGCCTGCCGCTGCGTGGGTGGGCGATTGCGCTGGGCCTGGGCCTGGCGGTGGTTGGGTTCGTCTTTGCCCGGTACTGCTCTGGGATGGCCCGGCAGGGTGTGTGGGGGTTGCTGCGTTCGGGTGCGGGCGCGGTGGTGTGTGTTTCGCTGTTTGGGCTGGCGATTGCGCTGGGGCAGTTTGCGGAGATTCTGGGTGCCGACAAGATCAGCCGGTGGCTGCTGGTGGGGTTCCCGATCGCGTCGGTGGTGTTGGGCGTTGAGGTGCTGCTGAACTTTATGCTCAACCTCTACCGGCCGCGGAAGGCTGGGGAGTTGCCCAGGCCTGCGATGGAGAGTTGGCTCCTGGCGTCGGTGGCGGCGCCGGATCAGATTGCGCGGTCGGTGGGTGGGGCGATCCAGTATCAGTTTGGTGTGGATGTGTCGGGGTCGTGGGCGTATGCGAGGCTGCGGGCTTGGCTGCCGAGGTTGGTGGTGCTGGGGATCGCGGCGTTGTGGCTGATGACGGCGGTGACGGTCGTTGGGCCTGATGAGCGTGGGGTGCGCGTGCGGCTGGGTGAGCGGCTTGGTGAGGTGCCGCCTGGGCTAGCGCTGGAGTGGCCTTGGCCTGTGGGGAGGATTGAGAAGGTGCAGGTGACGGAGTTGCAGTCGATCGCGCTGGCGACGCCCAGGCCGCCGGAGAAGGTCAAGCATGTGCTGTGGACGAACGACCACCAGGTCAAGGACGAGACAAAGTTGCTGGTGCGTACGGCCAAGAGCATCGGCGGGACCGATGATGCCCGGTCGTTGATCGTTGTCGAGGTGCCGATGACGTTCCGGGTCAAGCAGGTGGCTGGTGCGGGTGGTGGTGATGGGTTTGAGTTGGGCAAGTATGAGGGTCTGGCGGTGCCGGCGGCGCGGGACAACTACATCCGCGCGGTGGCCAAGCGTGAGGTGCTCCGGTTTTTGACGACGCTGGACGAGGACCAGATCATGGGCGCCCGGCGGACAGAGGCGGGCGCGGAGCTCAAGAAGCGGATCAGCGCGGCGCTGGACGGGATCAACTCGGGCGTCGAGGTGGTGTTTGTGGCGATCGAGGGTGTGCACCCGCCGCGTGGGCCCGAGGGTTCGACGGCGTTGTCGTACGAGTCGATTGTCAGCGAGCAGGTGCGTGCGACGGCGGTGAAGCAGTACGCGGAACTCGAGGCGACGGCCCAGCTCATCAAGGCTGCGGGGTCGGTGGAGGCGGCGCGAGCGATCGTTGCGGAGATCGACCGGCTGGCGGAGCTGACGGCGGCGAAGGCGAGCGAGGGTGAGGTGAACGCGCAGCAGGCCAGGCTTGATGCGTTGATCACCGCGGCCGGTGGCGAGGCGGCGCAGATATTGGCTCGGGCGCAGGCGGATCGGTGGACGCGCGTGATGGCCGCGCGGGGGCGTGCGGAGGCGTATGCGGGCCGGCTGGAGGCGTTCAACGCGAACCCGGGGTTGTACATGTACACGGCGTACCTGGACACGCTGACGGATGTCTTTAGGAACACCCGGCTATACATCGTGCAGGACCAGGTGGAGGACCTGCGGATGCAGATGGACCTCAAGGACCTCGGCTCGACGGTGGACGTGTTTTCGAGCGAGAACAAGTGATGGCCTGCCGGGCCGAGGGCGCGGCGGGTGGATGGGTTGGTGCGGTGTTGTGAGTTGATGTTGATTTACACGGGTTAGACCTATGCAAAAGCCACTGCGTATTTTCGTTGCCCTGGTCGTGCTGCTGGCGATCCTGGCGTTCATGATGACGTTCACCGTCCGGTTTACCGAGGCGGCGGTGGTAACGACCTTCGGGCGGGCGACCGAGAGGGACGTGATCAAGGAGGCGGGGCTGAACTTCAAGATGCCCTTCCCGATCCAGTCGGTTACCAAGTATGACACGCGGCAGCGGTATGTCGAGACGCGGAGCGAGACGCTGGCGACGGCGGACAACCGGCAGGTGATCTTGCAGAGTTACATCGTCTGGCGCGTCGTTGACCCGCTCCGGTTCTTTCAGAGTTACGGCAACGTCGGGTCGCGCGAGGATGAGCATGTGCGTGCGGCCGAGGAACTGCTGCGGGCGAAGTTGCGCAGCGCTCTGGCCGAGACGAGCCAGTTTAAGCTGACGGACCTGCTGACGACCGACGCGGGTGGGAGCAAGCTGCCCGAACTGGAGGCGCGGGTGCTGGCGGCGATCACGTCGGGGGCGGGCAGCTCGGCGCTGGCGGCATCAGGGATCGAGGCGGTGGTGGTGGGGATCAACAGCATGGAGCTGCCCGAGAGTGTTACCGAGCAGGTCTTTAAGCAGATGGAAGCGCAGAGGCGGACGATCGCGGGGAAGGCTGCCAACGAGGGGACGGCGGCGGCGGCAACGATCCGCAACTCCGGTGAGGAGTCTGCGAGGAAGATACGGAGCTTTGCCGAGCGGCGGGCGGATGCGATCCGCGGGCAGGCCGACAGTGATAGCGCGCCGTACCTGGCGCTGCAGAGCAAGGACCCGAGGCTGGCGGTGTTTTTACAGAACATCCGGTTCATGCGTGATGCGCTGAGCAAGCGGACGACGCTTGTGCTGCCGACGAGCCTGCCGGGGTTGCACCTGTTGGACCCGAGCATTGCTGAGAAGCTTGGGCAGGGTGAGATCCCGGAGCCCAGGGGCGTCGGTGAGACGGGTGAGAAGAAGGACGCCAAGCCAGCCGATGAGAAGGGGGGCGTGCGGTGAGCGATCAGATACAGGAACCAGCGGGCGCAGGTGAGGCTGCGGGTGCAAGCCCGGCGATGGTGCGTCGGCGTGGGGCGAGCGTGCAGTTGCGGGCCAGCGAGGGCGCGGTGCGACCCGAGGAGAGCGCCAACCAGGCGCTCGGTGAGGCGCTGCGTGTGGTGTACCGGTTTTTACAGGTGGGGATGCTGATTTTGATCGGCGTCTTCCTGCTCTCGGGTTTGCAGAGCGTGCAGGAGGGTGAGCGCGGGGTGCGAGTGAGCATGGGGCGGGTGGTGGCTGATGATCTGATGCCGGGGTTCCAACTCTCGCTGCCGAGGCCGTTGGGGGAGATCATCAAGGTGAACGTTGGGAACCGGAGTTTGGACGTCAAGGAGCAGTTCTGGCCTGCGCAGGGGGACCCGGCGCAGCGGTTTGCCGACGACTCGGTGATTGCGAACTCTGGGCGTGGGAAGCTGGACCCTGCACAGGACGGGATGTTGTTGACGGGTGATTTTTCGATCGCGCACGCGACGGCAAAGGTGGAGTATGCGCGGGACCCGGAGAAGGTCAGGAAGTTTGTCTCGACCGTGCGCGACGAGGTGGCCGAGCAGGGGATGGTGCTGTCGGCGGTGCGTCAGGGGATGGTGCGTGCCTCGGCGGGGGCGACGATCGACCAGTTCCGCAAGGAGCAGACGGTGCAGCGGCTGGCGCAGGAGATCGCCCAGCAGCAGCTGGACAAGATGGGCAGCGGGCTGACGATCCGGAGCCTGGTGATCGACCGGCGGATGATGCCGCCGAACTTGATCCGGATTTTTAATGAGGTGGACAACTCGATTGCCAAGAGTGCTGAGGAGATCAATAAGGCGAACCAGGAGCGTCAGGCGAAGCTCTCGGCGGTGGCCGGGGACGCGGCGGAGGATTTGCTGCGCCTGATCGACGCGTACGACCACCAGACCACGGCCGGTGAGACGGCCAAGGCGGAGGCGACGCTGGCGGAGATCGACCGGCTGCTCTTGGGTGGTGCGATCGCTGCCGACGGGCTTCGGCCTGGGGCTCGGGTAACCGGCGAGGCGACGGGGATTCTTTCGACGGCGCGTGGGGACGGGACGCGGACGCTGGCGCGGGCGCAGGCGTCGGCCCGGCTCTTTGATGCCAAGCTCGAGAACTTCAAGGCCAACCCGGGCGTGGTGCTCACGAGCGATTGGGCGGATGCGTTTGCGCAGTTTGTCGGGCGCGACAGCGTGCAGACGTTCATGCTGCCGCCTGGGACCAAGACGCTGGAGCTGCTGGTCAACCGCGACCCGGAGGTGCAGAAGGAGCAGGAGCGCCTACGCAACGAGCAGATCCGCAGCGAGCGCGAGCGTGAGGCGGCCAAGAGCGCGATCGAACGCGGGCTGATGACCTCGGACCCGGGCGCCCCGCCGCGGTAAGAACCACACCCACACACATCCGCACTTGGTCAGATGAGGAGAACCGATGGTCAGCACGGCAGGCGGGCAGAACGTGGTGGTGGTGCAGGGGCTGGTCAAGACGTTCAAGGACTTTTGGCTGCGCACTCGCGCACGCGGCGTCGATGGGCTGAGCTTTGATGTGCAGCGCGGGGAGGTCTTTGGCCTCTTGGGCCCGAACGGCTCGGGCAAGAGCACCACGATCAAGATCATCCTGGGCCTGCTCAGGCCGACGGCCGGGCGGGTGGCGGTCTTTGGCAAGCCGGCGACGGACGTGGGGATCAAGAAAAGAATCGGCTACCTGCCCGAGGAGAGTTACCTCTACCCGTTCTTGAACGCGCGCGAGACGCTGGATTACTACGGCAAGCTCTTCCAGCTCGACCGCAGCGTGCGCGTCAAGCGGATCGACGAGCTGCTGGACATGGTCGGGCTGACGGGTACGCAGTACCGCGCGGTCAAAGACTATTCCAAGGGGATGCAACGGCGGATCGGGATCGCGCAGGCGTTGATCAACGACCCGGAACTGCTGATCCTCGACGAGCCGACGACGGGGCTGGACCCGATCGGGACAAGGCAGGTCAAGGACTTGATCGTGGAGCTTGGCCGGCGTGGCAAGAGCGTTATTTTGTCCAGCCACCTGCTGACGGACGTGGAGGATTGCGTCGACCGTATGGTGATCCTCTATGGCGGCAAGAAGCAAGCGGAGGGGACGTGCGAGAGCCTGCTGACGGTCGGGAGCAAGAGCGTCATCGAGGCCGAGGGGCTTGATGAGGCGACGATCAGCCGGGTTGATGAGTTGATCCGGCAGCGGTCGGGCGGTGAGCAGGGGATCGGGCGTGTGTACAAGCCCCGGCAGCGGCTGGAGGACTTGTTTGTCGATATCGTCAACCGTGCGACGCGGGAGAAACTGCGGACGAGCGGGGCGAGCCACGGCGGGCAGACAGCCGAGTTTTTGCGGGCACGCGAGGGTGAGGGGCTGCTGGCGGCGCTGAGCAGCGACGCGCCGGCGGAGGTTGCGGCGGTGCCGGTGGCGGCGCAGCCCGTGGCCGCGGCCGTTGGACCGGATAGGGGCGTGCTGGAGGGGTTGGCCGCGGTTACGCCGGGAGGGAAGGCGCCGGTTGGTTCGCCCGCACCTGCGCACGCGCCGGCACCGGCTGCCGGCACGCAAGGGGCGCGGGTGGAGAAGCCCGCAGGCAAGCCCGGCGGTGATGATGTGGACCGGGGGATGCTCGACTCGCTGACGGGTGGGCAGAGGTAGTGATGAGTGGTGAGCGATGAGCGATGAGCGATGAGCGATGAGTAGTGCTGTGGGTGGTGTTGGTTTGAGGGTGTTTGTATGAGGTTGGGTGAGTTGCTTGGAAAGATTGATCGGGTGCAGCAGTCGCTGACGTTCAAGGTGGTCGCGTCGATCATTGCGGTTGCGATTGCGGTGGGTGTGGTCGTTACGTACAGCGTTCGTCAGGCGGCGATGAAGGGGCAGATGGAGTCGCTGCGGGGCACGGACTTTGTGGGGGCAGAGCCCGCGGGGGCCGAGGCGCCCAAGGCGGGGTCGCCGGAGGCAGAGGCTCGGAAGGTGGTTGTGCAGCAGGCCGAGGCATTGGCGCGGTTTAACAACAAGCTGCGCAGCCGGCAGTTGTCGATCGTGGGTGTCGGGGCGACGGTGGGGCTGGTGCTGGTGCCTGTGCTGGGTGTGGTCTGGTTGGGTGTGGGGTTGACGTACCTGGGGCTGGGGGTGCTGGCGGCGGGGACGGTCTGGCCGATGGTGCAGTTTGGCAGTGCGCGTTGGCAGGGGATCGGTGTCTTTATTGGCGGGGTGCTGGTGCTGGCGGGGAGTTTTAGTGCGCTGCTGCAGTTGCTTCGGCTGCTGCTGTCGGCGTCGCTGCCTGTAACGGCGATTGCGCGGAACGTGGTGGCCGAGGGCGTGCGGATGAAGATCAGCCTGGTCTTTATCGTGCTGCTGATTTTGGGGCTGAGCGTGCTGCCGGGGCTGCTGGACCCGGCGACGCCGTTGCGGTACCGGGTGCAGAGTTTTTTGCAGTACGCCACGGCGGGGACGTTCTGGGTCTCGGCGATATTGGTGCTAACGCTCTCGGCGGCGAGCGTCTGCTTCGAGCAGCGCGACAAGATCGTCTGGCAGACGATGACCAAGCCCGTGCGGGCGTGGGAGTTTGTCCTGGGCAAGTGGCTGGGTGTCTTTGGCGTCGCGGCGGTGCTGGTGGGGGTGAGCTGCACGGGGATTTTCTTCTTTACCGACTACTTGCGCAGGACGGGCGTGGCGGTCGAGGAGGTCAGCCCGTATGTGCCCCAGGACAGGGGGCGGATCGTTACCGATGACCGGCTGGCGCTAGACAGCCAGGTGCTGGTGGGCCGGCTGAGCGAACGGCCGAGGATTCCTAATGACCTGGCGGCGGAGCTCGACCAGGTGGTGAAGTTGCGGCTGGCCGAGGCGGTCAAGAAGTATGAGCAGTCGCGCGATCCGGCGATGGTGCCCGACGAGGCGAAGATCCGCGCCGAGGCGAGCAACGAACTGCTGACGAGTTTTTTTTCGCTGGCGCCCGGGGCGGTGCGGGAGTACACGTTCTATGGGCTTGAGCGTGCCAAGGACTTTGACTTGCCGATGACGCTGCGGTACAAGGTGAACGTGGGTGCGAGCAACCCGACGGACTTTGGTATGGTTACGTTCTTTCTGAAGAACACCGCGCCGCTGGTTCGGCGTGTGCCGGCCGGGCAGGTGATGAGCATGCCGATTTTGAGCAGCGCGATCGAGGAGCGGGAGGAGGATGGGAAGAAGGTCGCGGTGCTGGCGCTGGCGATCGGCAGCGGGGACGGGAGCCCGGTGCGTGAGGGGGATAAGAGCATCAGCCTGCCCTTTGATGGCTTTGAGGTAACGTTTGTGGTCAGCTCGTTTGAGGCGAACTTTCTGCGTGTGGCGTTGGTGATGCTGTTGAAGTTGGGCCTGCTGGGGATGGTGGCGGTGGTGGCGGGGACGTTTTTGGCGTTCCCTGTGGCGTGCCTGCTGAGCTTTGGTGTGATGCTGATGGCCGAGGGCGCGGGTGCCGTGGGCAAGGCTCTGGATTTGTTCGACCCTATCGACGGGCAGACGCGCGAGGTGAGTTACTGGAAGTACCCGGTGCAGTGGATCGCCACGCCGGTGTCGCAGATGTTCGGGTTTTACAGCCGATTGGACCCGACGGGCAAACTCGTCGAGGGCCGGCTGGTCAGTTGGGGTGATGTGGGGTATGCGGCGCTGATTTTGGGTGGTGTTACAGTGGTGTTGGGGATTGTCGGGTCGGTGATTTTTAGGAACCGCGAACTGGCGACCTACAGCGGGCAGTAGACAGTGCGTGGGTGTGCGAGCACGAAGGGCTTTTGCATGATGGGCCGAGGGTATGTGCAAGTCTGGGCGCTGTTGGTGCTCGTCGCGGGCGTGGTCGGGAGCACGCTGCTGACGGTGCGCCTCTCGGCCAGCGCGGGCCGGCACCAGTTGGTCTACACGACCAAGGCCGAGGCCGGGATGACCAGCGAGGAGGCGTTGGGGATTGCTGCGGGCGCGTTCCGTGGGTTGTTTGTCAACATGCTGTGGATGCGTGCGCAGGCGCTCAAGCAGGACGGGAAGTATTGGGAGGCGACGGACCTGGCGCGGACGATCACGCGGTTGCAGCCGAGGTTCCCGCGGGCGTGGGCGTTTCATGGGTGGAACCTGGCGTACAACATCTCTGTGGCGACGCAGACGCCCGAGGAGCGTTGGCAGTGGGTCGACAGCGGGGTTCGGCTGCTGCGCAACGAGGGGATCCCCAAGAACCCCAACGACATGCTGCTGCACCGCGAGCTGGCGTGGATCCTGCTGCACAAGGTGCAGGGGCGGATGGACGACGCGAACAACTATTACAAGGCCCGGTTTGCGCGCGAGTGGACGGTGGCGGTTGGCCCGCCGCCGGAGCGGAGCAAGGAGAACCGCGAGCGCAGCAAGTACATCGAGGAATCAGCGGCACGGATGGATCTGATCGCCAGCGGGGTGGGGACGGTCGAGGAGTTGCGTGCGAAGTATCCGCTGGCCGGGGAGCTGGCAGACGCGCTGCTCAACGATGCGAAGATTGACATCCGCACGGCCGAGGGCCGGCTGAAGTTGCTGGAGCAGCGCGAGCTGATCCGGAGCGTGCAGCGGCGGATGCGGCTGCTGAAGTTGGGGCAGTCGGGCATCCCGCCGGAGGTGATCCCGGAGGTTGCGCGGATGTTCAGCGACCCGTCGATTGTGCAGAACGGGCTGATGCCGTTGATCGCGCATGTGCGCAAGCGGGTGCTCGTCGAGCAGTACAACATGGAGCCCGAGCGGATGGCGCGGTACATCCGCAAGTACGGCCCGCTGGACTGGCGGCACCCGGCGGCGCACGCGCTCTATTGGGGCGCAAAGGGGGTTGAGGCGGGTCAGACCCGGGTGCAGGACCAGAACCGGGCGGACTTTGACTTCATCAACACCGACCGCATCGCGATCCACGCGCTGCAGGAGATGTACCGGACGGGTGTGGTGCAGTACGACATTTTGATGCCGCAGCGGTTCTTTGTGCAGATGACGGCGCCGGACTTTATCAAGAGTTACGACGACAACGTGCAGGAGTTGCTCGACCGCGAGGCCGAGCAGATGAAGCTGACCAAGGGCGTGGACATGGCAGGCCGGGTGTACCGGTTCTACTCGGCGGGGTATGAGAACTTCCTTGCCGATGCGATCGTGCTGATGTACCGGCGTGGTCAGCTTGACGAGGCGCGTGCGTACAAGGACAAGTTGGCGTCGTGGCAGGGCCGCAACCAGAACGACTACCGCCAGGAAGCGATCCGCACGATGGACCTTGAGGAGTATGTTGCCGAGCAGATCAAGGAGCGGACCAACGCGCCGAACCTGGCGTTGCAGGAGGTGTATGGGTCGTTGCAGGGTGCGTTCTACAACGGGCTGCTGGCCGGGGACGATGAGCTGTTCCGGACGCAGTACGAGTTTGCCCGCAAGTTCCACCGCGTGTTCATGGAGCAGCAGTATCGGCAGACGAACGTGGACCCGAACGACCCTGGGCGCATGGCCGGGGTGATGAGCGCGAACTTTGCGGACGTTGCCGGGCAGGTGCTGTACATGACCATCGAGCTGCTTGGGCCGATCGACGGCTCGGCGATCTTCAGCCGAGCGCCCGAGGAGGCCCGGCTGGTTGCCTTCGACCTCATCGAGCTGGGGATGGAGCGGGACGAGAAGGGGAACATCATCGCTAGCGACATGCAGCGTCTGTTCCCCGAGCCGGCTGGGTTCAAGGCCTTCCGCGCCCGGCGGGAGGAAGAATTTAACCGCAAGAAGATCGAGCGGGGGCAGCAGGAACTGAAGTAAGAGCCTTTACGCTTGATCGTTCCATGCCCAGCGCGGGGGCAGGTCGAGCGGGTTGCCAAGGGCGGGGCACCGAAGGAACCCTTCCCGCTTGGGCGTTGGCAAGCCGGCTCACCCCGCCGAGCGGCTGATGCGCTGCTCGGCCTTGATCTTCTGGTTGAGCAAATAGGTCTTCCACTGCGGGTCGGTCTCAAGATAGACGGCCCGGCGGATGCGCTGCAGGGTGGTGTCGTCGTACTTGTCGCGGAGCTGATCGACCTCGATGGACTTGCGGAGTGCCGGGAGGTAGCGGTCGCTGCGTTCGAGGGCCTTGGTGTAGTACTTGGCGGCCTCGTCGTAGTGCAGGAGCTCTTGTGCGAGCATGCCCATGGCGGTGTAGGGGCGCGGGTCTGTCAGGTCGTTCTCGGCAGCGACCTGAAAGGCGGTGGCGGCGTCGAGGTTGTTGCCACGCTTCATCAGCAGCACGCCCATGTTGTGCCAGCCCGGGGCGTAGGTGGGTGCGACGCGCACGGCCTGCTGGTAGATGCTGATGGCCTCGTCGAGTTTGCCTTCGCGGTCCTTGGCCTGTGCTTGCTTGGCCAGCTCGTTGGCCTCGTTGAGTCGGCTGGCGGGCGAGTCGATCACCTGTGGGCTCGTGGTGGCGCAGGCACTGAGCGACAACACCATGGGCAGCGCGAGTGTGAGCGTGCAGGCCAGGAGCAGGGTGCGGGCGCGTGTGTGGGGGTTCATGGTGCTTGCTTCTCCCAGCGTGTAAAGACGGCGTCGAGCTTCCACCCGGGTTTATCGTCGGCCGTGGCCTGGGAGGGGCGGAACTCCAGGCGTTTGACCTGCACGCCGGGCAGTTCGGTGGTGGCCTTGTGCAGCCAGTTGAGCAGCCCCTCGGCTGGCTGGGCCGTGAGGGTGAAGGTGTAGACCTTGCGGCTGATATTCGGGGGGCGTGGGCGTGTGTCCTCTGCTTCGCTCTCGGTGGCGATGGTCAGCCCCAGGTCGCGTGCGGCCTGGCTGATCTTGCCGAGCATACGTGGGTCGGGCGCGAGCAGTTCGGCGCCGCCGAGGGCGGTCTCAAACTCGCCGGCCTCTTTGAGCCGGCCGATCTCGAAGGCGATGGACTCGGTCAGCTCGCGCTCGCGGGCAACCGCGCTGCCCACGGCCGCCCGGCGGGCGACCTGCACGCCGGTGAAGATGAGCGCCAGCAGCACGCCGAGCGCGCCGAGCCAGACGAGCCAGCGCGGGCGGTTGGCCCGCTCGGCACCGGTGGCCGAGCTTTGCAGCTCGGCGCGGACCTCGTCGCTGACCATCAGGGGGCGGTCGCTCATGGTGTGCCCTCCGGCGTCGGGGTTGGGGCAGGCTCGGGGGATGTGGGGGTTGCGGGGGTTGCCGGGAGGATTTCGGGTGCGGGCGTTTCGGGTACTGGCGTAGGTGCGGGCACGGGTGCGGTGGGTGCCGGTGTTGGGTTGCCCTGTGTGCTCTCGGGTGTCGTGGGTGTCGCGGGTGTTGTTGTGGGGGTGGGCGTAGGGGTGGGCTTGGGCAGTGGTGGTAACGGTGGCGTGTTCTTGGGTGCGTCGTCCATGCGGGCCGAGAGGTTAAAGCGTCGGCGTGTGCCGTCGACGCCGATGGTGCGTCCGTCCCAGCGCAGTTCGCGTGGCGCGCCGGTGCGCGTGGCGCGGATGCGTTCTAAGAACGTCGGCCCGGCGTCTTCCTGGGCCAGGAACTCAGCGGTGGCAAGCATGCCCGAGTTGAGCGACAGGGCGCGAAGCTCCAGGCCCTGTACGCCCTCGCTGGCTTGCAGGAAGCGTGCCAACTCGGCGATGAGTGGGTCCTCCTCGCGCAGTTCGCGGCGCTGGGCGAGTTTTTCGTTGACCTTGCTCCGCAGCAGGGCGACGGGTTCTGGTGTCGCCGGCGTTATGACCGCACCATATTTTTTGGCCTTGACAAAGAACTCTTCGCGCGTCGCCACGATGCCGTCGAGCTGCCCGGTGAGTTCCTTGGCCGAGCGACCGGCGCGGACACCCAGCACGGCAACGGCGGCCCCCCCGGCCAGCAGGGCCAGCCCGCCCCACAGGTGCAGCTTGCGCGAGGCACGCCCGGGGCGCGTCGAGAGGGTCGTGATGCTCTGGCGTGGGTCCACGGCCATGGGGCCCGCGGGCAATAGCGTGCCGAGGTTCTCGACATCGATCATGCGGCGCAGGGTGGTGGCGACGGGGTCGTCGTTGACAGCCGCGGCAACGGGCACGCCGGGCCACGCCTTGCCGATGCCGGCGGCAACGGCGGCCACGCCGAGCATGTCGGGAAGGTCAAACTCCAGCCCGTTGCATGTGATGCTCGATGCCCCGGCGACGCTGATGCGCTGCGGGGCCAGCCCGGTCTGCACGCTCCACCCGAGCCAGTCGGTGGCCAGGCGGCCGATGTCGCTGCGGCCGACCTCGACGACGCTGGTCGGTGGCTCGCCGGGGGGCTGGTCAGGGTCTTGCGCGTCGATCAGCCGGAGGTTCCCCCGGCCCGGGGCAGGCTCGACGGCGGGCGGCTCATCGACGGACTCGCGCAGTTTGATCGAGCCTGCGCACAGCAGCGCACCACCCTGCGACCACGTCCAGAGGATTTCCCCCGGCGGCTCCTGGATCAGCACACTGGCGATGACGTCGTCGACGGTTGTTGTCGTGGAATCGGCGACGATGCGGGGGGGAGCGGGGGTGGGTGCCGGGGTAGTCGGCTTGGTCTTTTCAACCTGTGCCGCGGCGAGGGCGTGCCAGATCGTGCAGACCCGCCGCACGCGGATGCCCGCGCCGTCGAGCGCGTCGAGCACCAGCCGGATCGGCGCATCGGGCACGCTCATGATCCCTAGACGCTGCCGGCGGATCGTATGCTTGGCACTCTTCTGTCGCGGGATCGTAACGTCCGCCAGCGCCTGCACGCTCGTTGCGCTGCCCACCTCTGATGGCCCGACCCACTGGCCCATCCACGCCAGGCTCGGGGAGGTGTCCTCTTCAGAGTCCCCCAGCGCGTCGCGCACGGCGGCGCGGACGACCTCCGGCTGGGGGCTTTCCGCGGTGATCCACCCGCACCCGGCACCGTCAGAGTCCAGCACGATGATGACCTCGGGGTTCCCTGGTGAGGCCTTCGCCTGCACGGCGATCCACTCGACGAGCATCTCGGCTGCACGCACAGGGTCTTCGATGGCCTTGCCCGGTGCAAGCCCGAGCCAGGGGGACTCACCCTTGAGGTCAAACCATCGCGCGCCGGTGATGGCCAGCCCACCGCCGGCTCGGGAGATAAAGCACGCGGCAACGGTCACTTATCCTCCTGCCTCTCGCTCATGCCGCTCTTGTCCATGTTCTCCTTCATGAATGACTGGAACTCTTCATCGTTCCCACTCTGAAGGATCGCGCGGGCCTTGTCTGCGACGGGCCCATCCATGCGGCCTGATCGCTCCATCATGTCGATGCGCTCCATGCGGGCCATGATGTTGTCAAACTTGGCCTGCTCGTTCGGGGTGCGCGAGGCAAGCCTGCGCTGGGCCGCGATCTGGGCCGGCGTCTGAGGCCCCCCGGGCTGGCCCGCCGCGGGCATGCCTTGGATGATGGGGGGGGTCTGGGCCGTAACGATCTTGAGCGCCCCGCTCTGGCGTGGGGCCAGGTCGATGCGTTCGCGGGCATCACCCCGGGCCAGGATCAGGTGGTCCTGGGCAAGGGTGATGACGGTCGCGCCCTCGACGGTCTGACCCTCGCGGACAAAGCGTTGCCGATCGTTGACGGCCACCAGCCCGTGCATCCCCCTCGGGGTGATCAGGCTGCCGAGGTAGCGCCATGCCGGGGGAGGGGGTGGGGGTGGCTCTGCGGCCTTGGAATCGGGCTTGGCGACGACGACGACCGGGGGGGCCATGGCCGTCAGGGAGGCGGCGGAGACAACCGGCTGCATCGGGGGCAGGGCCTGCTCCTTCTCGGCCTTGGGCTTCGCCTCGGGGATCGTGATCGGGGTCGGGTCAGAGGCGCTGACCGGAACAAACGCCGCTCCCACGGCCACGGCCACCAGCAACCCCGCAGCCAGTTGGATACGCATGATCCGAGATTGGGCCTGATCTACGTGCATATGGAACACTCTTCCTCGGCCAGATATCTACAAGGGCATGAGTGTATGGATGCAGGTGGGGGGTGGGGACAAGTAACTAAATGGTCAAATGTTCAAATGGTCAAATTGCCAAAGGGACAACTGAAGAAGTGGCAGAATGGCAGAGGTGCAGGGGGCTTAGCGGGTTGCCAGTGCGGCGGCGAAGGGCTCGCCTTTGGGCAGGTCGGCCCAGAGCTCGATGGACCACGAGCCGCTGCTGGTCCCCGTGCCGGGCTTGAGTGAGCCGGTGGCAAACCCACCCTGGCGTATCAGTTCGCGCCCGTTGGGGTCGATGACCCGGGCCTCGAGCCACCAGAAGTTTGGGTCAGCCGTGGTTACGGCGGTGAGCAGGTCCAGCTTGTTGCCGCCGATGCGGGCTTTGCTGCCGGCGTTGCGGATGTCATTGTCGTTGAGGTCGCGTTTGGCGCGTTCTTGGACGATCTGGTTGACAAACTCGCGTGCATCGCACGCCGGATCGACGGCCTGGGCGAGCGCGGCGAGGGCCTCCGGCTCAGACCCGTGCACGCTCACGCGCGGGGGGCCAAAGACGCGGATGTAGCGCAGGTCCAGTTCCTTGCTCTCTTGCAGGATCACCACGGCACGCCCGAGGACCTGCCCGCGGATGCTCCCAGGCTCAGCCGTGGCCAGGATCGAACCGCCCAGGTCCTTGAGCCGGACCTCCATCCGCAGGTTCTGCTCCAGGTCGAGGTTGAAGCCAACGACCCCCCCGGCGATGTTCGATTCCTTGGTGCGTTTAGCCGTCGTCAGAAAGACGCTGATGAAGTCCTTCAGCCCCGCCTGGATGTGGTGCGAGACGTACCCGTCAGACTGCTTCTTGACGGCCACGCGCGCGCTGCTGCGGCGCGTGAGCAGGACTGTTACCAGCACCGACGCGGCCAGTAGGAGCATCAGCACCAACGGGAGCGCAAAGCCCGGCTGTCGCAGTCGTTTGTGGCATCGACGGGCCTGCATTGCTTACTCGTCCCCGCCCCCGCCACCGTTCAGGCGTGCGATCAGGCGCATGGCCATGGCCAAGGCCTCACGCAGACGCTGGGCATCGGCTGCGGGGTCGCGCGCCTGCGGATTGCCCGTGCCTGGCCCCCCAGTGCCCGTGCCAGGATCGGTGTTGGTGGGCGGATTGCTCGTACCCCCGCCGGCGAGTTCATTTTGCAGCCTGTCGGTGATGTCTCTGGGCAAGTCAGCATCGGCGGAATACCCGCCGCCCCCGGCGACCTGGCCTGGTGTCTGCCCACCCTGGGCGGCAACCTCAAAGAGCCAGCTGGTCTGCTGACCGTCGGTCATCTGCACCGAGGCCTCGACATACGCCGGCACCTGGTCCCACCCGGCGATCTCGGCCGTGCGCTGGCGCTCCAGCGTCTTGTTCTCACCGGTGCGATAAAAACTCACGCCCATGCTCTGGATATTGCCCGCAATCCGCACCCCCTTGGCCTGCTGGCGTTGGTCCAGCTCCGGCTTGCCCGTCTCCTGGGCGTAGGGTGTCCACCAGAGCTCAAGGGAGGATTCGTCCGTCATGGCCGAGCCGTCGCTGAGGAGTTTGATGGGCCTGCGCAGTTCCAGTGCGCCGACGGCCGCGGAGTTCTGTGCCTCCAGGGACATCGGCTTGCCGTCGATAACCCCGAGCACGGGTGGACGCATCAGCGTCAGTTCCAGGCGTGGCCCAAGGCCCCCTTCGAGCAGGGCGATGCGCGCTTGGCGTGCGTCGCCGGGCTTGGGGGGCGTGGTGTCCAGGAGCATGGTGCGGAAGGTGTGCTGGAACGCCCGGTGGATGCGCGACATATCAACCATCACTGCCGTGCGCTCGGCGCTGGCGGCGTCGGCGCGCGTGAGCGTGAAGACGAACCCAAGACAGGCGCCCGCGACGATCGCCGAGAGCATCCCGGCTAGGACCACCTCGATGAGCGTAAAGCCCCGAGAACGGTGTGCGCGACTCATGGCCTGTGTGGTGCGGGTTGCTGCGGTAATCATTTGGAACTCCCCGGCTTTCTTGCGCCGCTGAATGGGTTGGAGGAAGAACCAGAACTCGAACCGGAAGAGCTAGACAGTGAGTCCGATGACGAGCCTGACGAACCGCCCGAGGCAGAACCACCCCGACTACTACTCCCACTTCCACTGCCACTTCCACTCCCACTGCCACCCTCGGCCTGGCGCTGCTCGACGAGGCGCAGGATGTACGCCAGCAACTGCTCAGGGTTGGCCGCCAGGCGGGCCATGGTGTCGGGGTTGCGTGTGATGAGGCTCAGCGGGTTGTGGATGCGAGCGAGCGTCGCCATCTGCTCGCCGGCGCGGTAGCCCCCCAGCCCATCGGGCAGGCCCGCCCAGACGGTTACGGAGATGAGCTTGGTCTGGTCGATCGCCGAGGCGGTGGTCTGGTTGCTGGGGGTCTCGAAGATCGAGTTGTCGGGGTAGGAAAGCTTGACAGGCGTCTCCGTCAGCTTGAAGCGGTAGGTGCCCATGCCCTGGTTGATGTGCGTCTCTTGGCTGGGCATCTTTTCTTTGTCGTCAAGGAACTGCAGCAGGAGGCGGTTGGCCAGTTCAAGGCCTTCGAGTTGCTGGCGTGCCCGCAGATCGGCGCTCGTCACGGCCGTGATCGCCCCGACGATCATGGTGATGGCAATCGCCAGGATCAGGCTGGCGCAGACGACCTCGATAAGCGTACTACCACGCCCGGCACGCCGGTGTAGGCGTGGGGTTGATGGTCGTGTTTGCGCGTGCGTGTGCATGAGGGCGCAGAGGCGGTGAGGGGGTTATTTCCCTTCGTAGACCGTCCAGATATCGATATCGTCGGGTGTGTTCAGCTGCTTGTCGCGCCCGAGGCTCTTGAGGTCGAAGGGGCGTTCGGCATCGTTCCCTGCCGATGGGAACTGGTAATAGAAGACGCTCCCCCAATCATCCTTGGGGACGCGCTCGAGGTCTTTGGTGATCCCCTTGGCCAGGGGGTCAAGGCCAAGCTCGGTGGGGGGGAAGGTGCCGAACTGGTTGCTGTAGCCGATCAGGGCGTTGTTGATCTGCTTCATCTTGGCAATGGTGGCGGTCCGTTTGACCTGCTCGCTCTGCCCGCCGAAGGAGATGACCACGACACCCATGAGGATGCCCATGATGAGCACAACGAGCATCATCTCCAGCAGCGAGAACCCCCGGCGGGCGTGCCCGGCGTGCCTGCGTGCGGACGTCTGCCTAGGGGTGGTAGGGGTATGGGTGGTCTTCATGGTGGAAGGCTCCGGGGCCACTCTGGCCCATCTGGTCGTGCGGACAAGTTCTGCTACGTCTGGGGCAAGATCAAGTTGCATTACGCCGGTGGTTTAGGCCAACAATCGCACGGCAACCGGGGGATGTTAGTGCCGGTGCCCCCCCGACGACCGGAACAACCCCCCCAGGATGCGTGAAGATTCGCCGGGCTATGCCCGCAATGCCCGGATAACCCCCGCCCGGTGTATAGGATGCTGCACGCACACTTTTTTCAGGAGCATCCCATGAACCGACTCGGCCAAGTTGACCCCGCCGCCGCGACCGGGCAAGCCAAGGAAATCTTCGACGGCCCACTCAAGGGCAAGCACTTTAACATCTTCAAGAGCATGGCCCAAAGCCCCGCCGCCTTGCAGGTCTATCTGGGCATGTCCGGCCCGCTCAGCCAGGGCGTGCTCAGCGCCGCCGAGCGCGAGGTGATCCAGCTGGCCATCGGCCAAGCCAACAACTGCGGGTATTGCGTCGCGGCCCACACCGTCATCGGGAAGATGAGCGGGCTGACGGCCGAGCAGACCGTCGAGGCCCGCCGGGGGACGATGGCCAACGCCAAGCTCAACGCCCTGACCAAGTTCGTGCTGACGATCCACGAGAAGCACGGGCACATCAGCGACGCGGACCTCTCGGCGTTCAAGGCCGCCGGGTACACCGACGCCCACGCCGTCGAGGTGGTGGCCAACTACGCCCTGGCGGTGTATACCAACGTCTTCAACCACGTCAACGACACGCCGAGCGACTTCCCGGCGGTTGGGGGGGTCTGAGGTGTGGTGTAAGGGTGGGGGGGTAAGATGGTTGCGGATAACCGGCTGGTGGTTTGATAGGTTCCTGTCCCCTCACCCCATCCCCGCCGCCGAGCGCAAAAACTCGGCCATCGTCCGCTCGGCAAAGTACGCAGCCGCGGCGTGGGTCTCTGCCGGGTCTATCCCCCAGCAGCACGCTACCAGCTGCTCAAACTCAGGTTGCACGTGCACGGCGTATCGATCCGCCACGGCAAAGACCGGCGGCACGCGTCCGACGATCATCGCCGACATCGCGTTCACGGCCGGGGCACCGACCGCCACTGTCGGGCGCATCCGCAGGTGGGCGTTGTTCAGGTACCACAGGTCCGTAATGCAATACGCCCCCGGCACGGGCCGGCCCGTCTTTGCGGCGTGCGCACCCGCCCAGGCGTTGATCCGCTCGACGAGGTACCGGGCGATCGGGCGGTCATAGACCTCAGCCGCGGGGTCGGAACCGACAACCACCACCGCCAGCGGCGCGTCCAGATCGACGGGGGGTTGTGCGTGGGGATGCGGGTGGGGTGCGTTTGTTGCGGGCATCAGTCCACCTACTATCGGGCCGAGTTCGATCAGGAGTGCAGCGATGAGCCAGCCCCAGCCGCCGATGCCAGCAGTAGCACCCCCCGCACCAGCCCCCGCACCGGCCCCTGCACCGGCAGGCCCGGCTGTCGCCACGCCCCCCGCGCTGGCCAAGACCCCGCCGGCCCGGCAACCGTTGGACCAATACAAAGTCCTGTTGCACAACGACGACACCAACGACATGTTGTTTGTTGTCCAGTCGATCGTCCAGATCGCCCACCTCCCGACGCCCCGCGCGCTCAAGGTGATGCTCGAGGCCCACAACACCGGCCTGGGCCTGGTAACGATCACGCACCGGGAACTTGCCGAGTTGTACCTCGAGCAGTTCACCAGCAAGGGCCTCTCGGCAACGATCGAAAAGGCCTGATGCCCTGCCCGTTGCTGAACTTTGCACGGGCCGCTATGCTTTGCCCGTCCTGCTGCTTCCCATGCTTTACCGCCGGGGAGCTCTGCCGGTCCCATCGTCCAACGGCTAGGACGCGACCCTTTCAAGGTCGAGATGAGGGTTCGATTCCCTCTGGGATCATTCCGTAAAACGCCCCCTGAACTTCACCGCCGCACCGGGCCAACCCTGGCAGGCCCGCAGAGGAACCCATGCCCCGCAAGGCCGTTTTTCTTGACCGCGACGACACGCTCCTGAACACCCTCCCCGACACCGCTGACCTGCCCGTGCCCGGCGATCTGCTCGACCCCTCCCGCGCACACCTGCTGCCCGGCGTGGGCCAGGCGTGCCGACGCCTGCTCGACGCGGGGTACCTCATCGTCCTCTACACCAACCAGGGGGGCATCGCGCGTGGCTCGGGCACGCTGCGCGGCTTCGAGGCCGTAGACGACCGCCTCCGCGAGCTACTCCAGCCCTTCGGCGTAACACTCGCAGGCGTTTATGCCTGCCCATTCCACCCCGTCGGGAGCGTGCCGGAGTTTACACAAGAGCACCAGTGGCGCAAGCCCGCGCCGGGGATGCTCGCCGCGGCAGTCGCGGAACTGGACCTGGACCTAGCCCAGAGTTGGGCCGCGGGGGACAAGCCGCGCGATGTCGAGGCCGCCGTCTCAGCGGGTATCGCACGCGAGCGCTGCTTTCTGCTGGCAACATCGGGCGAGGTGGGCGCCCGGTGCGTAGACCTGCCCGCAGCCGTGGAGATGATCCTGGCCTGACGATCAACGCGGTGCTATTTCTGCGCGGGGGGCTCATACCCCGTCGGGCTGGCCGCGCTCTCGTTGGGCGGCTCGGGCCAGAAGGGGAGGTATTCCCACGTGTATTTATCCCGGCTGAAAGCGGGATACACATACGGCAACCTGCCCGCGAACGGTGCCGGGGTCGCCAGGAACGCGCTCCACGCCTTGGCATCAAATCCAAAGTCCTTACCCGTGAGCGTCCGCAGGCTCCGCCGGGCGTTGCGCGAAACGAGCAGGTCGTCATCGCTCAGCCCCTTGACCAGCGCCGCGGCGGCAACCGGGTCAGCATACTGCCCCAGCGCATCAGCCGCGGCGGCGCGCACGTCCTTGTCCGGTTCGGGTATGAGCAGCGCAGGCCGGCCGACGATCGGCGGGCGGTCCGGGTCGGGCCGCCCGAGCAGGGCCTCGACCAGTGGGCCGATCGCCTCGGTGTTGTGCACACGCTGCAACGCGCGAGCCGCCTGTTGGCGCACGCGCGGGTCCGGGCTTTTCAGCAGCGGGAGGATCAGCTTGACTTGGTCGGGGGACCCGTGGTTACCAAGGGCCTTGGCGGCGACGCCACGCACCCCGGCGTCGTCATCGTTCTGGATCGCCTGTGCATAGATGTTGACGTAGACATCCTCACCACCCCACGGCGCGGCGCTGATGCGCGACATGCCTCGGTAACGCTTGTCCGGGTCGAACGGGTCAACCATGTCCCGTGCCGCCGCACCGGGGCTGGGTGGGCCGAAGAGCTGAAAGATGCTGTTGACATCCTCACCCTTGGCCGTCTTGCCGCTGGTGCACCCCGCCTGCATGCAGGCCAGCGCGAGCACCGCGCAGGCACCCAATGATCCGGGCATGCAAACGCGAGTGAACATCCTTGGCCGCATAAGTGGAGGGTATCCGATCCCGGCGTGGTTGTGGCCCAGGGCCCAGAGATTTTCCACCACCGTGCTGCTGGCCGTCGCCCTGGCCATGTTCATCCCCGCCGCCGGGTGCCGATCGGCCGAAGCGCACGCAACCGCGGGCCAGCCCCCGGCGATCACCACGCTCCAAGCCCCCCAAGAGGGCGTGGCCGAGCACGCTCAGTTCACCACCCCCGACGGCTCGGCCAGGCTCAACGTAACGACCTGGACGCAAACCGACGGCCAACGCCTCGTCCGCCGGCGCATCACAGGCGGCCCACAAGACGGGGCCGAGGTCCGCATCCTCACACGCCCAGGGCACCGCGGCCTCCCAGAGATCGTGCAAATCTACGAAGGCTCACAGCAGGCGACCATGCTCTTTGATACACCCCTGATGCAGGCACACCCGGCCATCTCGCCGGAACTCCCCCCGCCGCAGAGCACCGCCGTGCGCATCATCCGCGACGGGAGTGAATCACTCGGCAAGGCCGAGCAGACTATTACACCCGCGCCCAACCCGGCGGACGCACCACCGGGTGCAACCAGCATCCTGACGGAACTGTTGATCTCCATCGGCCCAAGCCGAACAGCCACCCGCACCACACGCACCTACGACGCCGAGGGCATGCTCATCGTTGAACAACGCGAACTGACCGTCCGCGTGCTGGGCATCAACATCAATCGCACGCGGGAGCAGTGGCAGCGCTGAACATAAGAACCCCGCACCCAGAACGTCCTGGCAGCGAGGGGTAGGGGTGGGGTCGATCCCCGCCGAACTCCAACTCAATCAACGGATCTTCGTAAAGAGGTTCGCGGAGGTCGCGGAGGTAGAGAGAGGAACGCGAAGGAATTGCTGGGTGCGGCTTCCAGTGCCTCCAACCCCTC
>JAJTGZ010000034.1 GCA_021299385.1 Phycisphaeraceae bacterium
CACGCCACGCGACCCGGCCGCCACCGTTGCGTAAGCACTGTACTCAGCACCCTGCGAAGAAGCGGTTGAGGAAGACGATGATGTCGTCGGCGGTGAACTGCGTGTCCGGGTGGAAAGGCCCTGGCGGGCCGTGTTTGCGGGGAAAGTTTACTGCACAATCCGGGCGGAGGGTAGGAAAATGTGGGTTGGTTTTTTTGGGGGAGTTGACGTGGGCGAACCCCACCCCTGCCCCTCCCCTCGGGGGAGGGGTTCTTATAGAACCCGCCGTATTGTTATGAACCACCACCCCGACAGGGCCTGCACCACCCGGGGCTATCTGCTTGGGGCCCGGCCCGCCGCCTTACGCCTTAAACGTCGTCTTAAACCCTCTGATCGCCTCTTCGAGCGGCTTCTCGGCGGCCTTGATGTCCTTCTTCTCGGCTAGCACGTCGCGGGCTGGCTTGCCGACGCCACGCATGTAGTTGAGAAGGCCCTTCTCGAATGCCGGGACGCTCGATACGGGCAGGTCGTCCATGAACCCCCGGCTGGCGGCGAAGATCGAGATCACCTGGTCGATGGTGTCCATCGGCACATACTGCGGCTGCTTGAGCAGCTCGACCATCCGCGCGCCGCGGTCGAGCTGGCGTTGAGTCGCCTTGTCCAGTTCGGTGCCGAGCTGGGCGAAGGCTTCCAGTTCGCGGAAGCTGGCCAGGTCCAGGCGGAGTGAGCCGGCGATCTGCTTCATCGCCTTGATCTGCGCGTTGCCACCGACGCGGCTGACGGAGATACCGACGTTCACGGCCGGTCGAACGCCGCTGAAGAAGAGTTCCGGTTCGAGGTAGATCTGCCCGTCGGTGATCGAGATGACGTTGGTGGGGATGTATGCCGAGACGTCCCCTTCTTGTGTTTCGATGATCGGCAGGGCGGTCAGCGAGCCGCCGCCGTTCTCGTCGCTGAGTTTGGTGGCGCGTTCGAGAAGGCGCGAGTGGAGATAGAAGACGTCGCCGGGGTAGGCCTCACGCCCGGGCGGGCGCTTGAGCAGCAGCGAGAGCTGCCGGTATGCCACGGCCTGCTTAGAGAGGTCGTCGTAGATGCACAGCACGTGCTTGGGGGTCTTGCCCTCTTTGCCCTGGTGCATGAAGTATTCACCCATCGTGGTGCCGGCGTAGGGGGCGATGTACTGCATCGGCGCGGGGTCCGAAGCCCCGGCGTTGACGACGATGGTGTAGTCCATCGCACCGTTCTTGCGCAGCGTCTCGACCGTCGCGGCAACGGTGGACTCCTTCTGGCCCACGGCAACATAAATGCACACCACGGCCTCGGGTGTGCCCCAGTATTGCCGCTGGTTGATGATCGTGTCAACGGCGACGGCTGTTTTGCCCGTCTTGCGGTCGCCGATGATCAGCTCGCGCTGCCCGCGGCCGATGGGGATCATGCTGTCGACGGCCTTGATGCCCGTCTGCATGGGTTCGGTAACGGGCTGGCGCTCGGCGATGCCTGGGGCGATGATGTCGACCTTGCTGCGCCGTGTGGTGTTGATCGGTCCTTTGTCGTCCAGCGGCTGGCCGAGGGGGTTGACGACGCGCCCGAGCAGTTCCGGGCCGACTGGCACGTCCAGGAGGCGGTTGGTCCCTTTGACCAGGTCCCCTTCTTTGACGGAGAGGTAGTTGCCATAGATGACTGCGCCGACGGTATCGAGCTCGAGGTTGAAGACCTGGCCCATGATGGCGCCGTCCTTGGACTGGAACTCGAGGAGTTCGCCGGCCATGGCGTTGGAGAGGCCGTAGATTCGGGCGATCCCGTCGCCGATCTCGACGACGCGCCCGACTTCGGAGACCTCCAGTTGTGCCGAGTATTGCTCGATCTCGTGGCGGATGACAGAGGCGATCTCATCGGTGCGGATCTTCATAAAAACCTGTCCTCAAGCGTGCAGTGTGGGTTCGTACGGGGCGGGGAGCCGAGGGAGGGCCTAGGCGCAGCCGACGGCAAGGGGCATAGGGTAGACCGGCAGCCCCGGCTTGTCAGCCCGGTGCACCCAGGGCGACGGCCGAGCGGCAAGAGAACGCAAGACCCAGGCCTGATACCCGACACCCAGCGACAAAAACCTTCGAGACCAAGCCCCGTACCAGACGGGGCGGGGTGTTTTCGTTTGGCGTCTGTGGGGATAGGGCGATTTCGGGCTAGCGATCCGAGCCGACAGCACCTGCAATATAGGTGCAACCACCTATAAGCGTAAAATTGGCCTGAATATATGGGCCTTCGGTGGGGGTAAACCGGTCAACCCCCACCCACATTTGGAGGGATTTGGGTTTTTTTACATGTGGCCAATAAAATCTTGGCAAACCTTTTGGGATGGGAGTATCTTCGTACAGGGTCTGCCCTGTAGTCCATCTTGTTGAGAGGCCGGGTTCGTTACAAGTTTAGAACAAAGGATGAACACCATGAAGAAGATTTCTCTGCTCTTTGCGCTCGCTGGAACAACCGCGTCGGTGGCCATGGGCCAGCCCGCGGCCGACTTGACGTTCAACCCCCTGCCCGCAGGCGACACCACCGGCAGCGTTACCGTCGGTGCGGCTGGGGTCAAGTGGGTCAAGTTTGTCACCACTGTTGATAACACTGAGGCCGCAAGCAGGTACCTCGATATCTCCACCACCGGCCCCGCCGGTGGTAATACCGAGATCGGCGTCTACACCGAAGCTGGCGCACTCGTTGCCAGCAACGACAACGACGGCCCCGGTGACCTCTCGGTCCTGACCTTTGGTACCGGTGGGTCCAGCCCCACTGCGTACCCCTTCGACGGCATCAACGGCGACCTGGCCGCGGGCACCTACTACCTGGCGCTTGGATTCTGGAACACGACGTTCAACCCCGCAGCATGGGATGCTTTCTCGGTGAGCACCGCCGCCGGGGACATCGGCTTCCTCATCTCAACGGGCGACTTTGTTCCTACGCCCCCTCCCCCGGCTGTGTCGCTGGATCCTCCGAGTTGGTTCACGCACGGCGGCACGTGGTTCGGGGGCCTCGCCATTGTCGCTGCCGGGGGTGATGTCGCATGGTTCTCCTTCGTCGCACCCGCCGGTCTGTCGGCAACCGGTGCGCTGGACATTGATGTCCAGGGCACGGCACTGGTCCCGGCCAACGACACCGTCGGGACGGGCAACACCATCCTCCCGGGTGAGACCTATTACCTGGCCGTTGCTGGTGGCAACGACGCCACGCACGCCACACCCTTCAACACCGCTGGCGGGACCAACACCGGCACGGTTTTCGCCCGCGTCCGCGCCTGGAGCAGCGATGCTCCATCCAGTGGTGATGCTACGCCACCGGCATCGATCGACCTGGTCGACCTGCAAACCTTCGGCTTGGCCGGGGGGACCGAGAACGTCATCACCAGCGCCTGGACGATGACCGGCCCGGACGAAGTCAAGTGGTTCAAGTTCACCACCACCGCTGACGCCCTCAACGCCAGCACCAGCTACTTTGATATCGACACCGACAACACCTCGCCTGGCGGGGAGTCGCTCATTGGCAACCTCCAAGACACCTACTTGGGCGTTTACGACTCATCCGGCACGCTCCGCACTGAGGACGATAACGACGGGATCAGCAATCGCTCGGCGATCTCCTACGGCGACAACGTCAACGTCCGCGCTGCCAACGTTCCGGTCGCTCCCAACCTCGCTGGCGAAGACCGCAACGGGCGCGACGGCGACCTCCCCGCGGGCACCTACTACGTCGTTGTTACGACCTTCCTGCCCACCTTCTATGCAGACTATTTTGATGTTGCCCCCCCTACCAACCGCACCGCCGTCGGCGACCGCGTGCTGGCCGTGCGTACTAACTTTGCATCGTCTTCCTCAACCGCTTCTTCGCCGGGGACCTGCTCAGCGACATCTCTGGCCCCGGCCAGAACACCGAGGAGATCGACGGCGAGCTGACGGCTGACGACATCATCGTCTTCCTCAACCGCTTCTTTGCGGGGTGCTAAGGAAGGGCTGAGGGCCGAGGGCCGAGGGAATGTAAAGCCTTGGAACCCAAGACTGAGCCTGTAAATCTTCATACCCAAAGACCAACCCCGGGCCAGATGGCTCGGGGTTTTTGTTTGTTGGCCAGCAGCGCGCCCTTGCCGCGCCTTTGATTGGGCATGCCTATTTATGTTTACGAGATCCTCGACGCCAAGGGCCGGCCCACGGGGGAGGCCTTTGAGATCGTCCAGCCGATGAAGGACGACGCGCTGACCAAGCAGCCCGGCACGGGCAAGCCGTGCAGGCGTGCGATCGTTGCGCCGGCGATTGCCGGCAAGTGGTCGGGCCTCAACAAGGGGACGCTGAGCGACAAGAACCTCGACCGCCTCGGGTTCACCAAGTATGAACGCAAGGGCAAGGGGTACATGGAAAAGACCGCGGGCAAAGGGCCGCAGGCGATCGGGGGAGATTGATTGCGGGCCGGCTCAGCCAGGCACAGAGGTACACCCGGCGTGGTGCTGCATCTCTGGAGATGGTTGGAGATGGTTACAAGGATATAGCACGCCGATAAACGTGCTCTGTTTGGTAGAGGAACGCGCAGAGGCGCTCTTTTTTTTTCGTGAAAAGTCCGGCGATCAGAGCCGAGGTGTTTGCACGCCCAATAGACTGTGGTAGACCTTCAACGGCCATTTGTTGCGTCGGCCCACGTTTCCCTCGCACATCCTGCGGAGTTTTTGCCCATGTCCACTCTTACCAAAGCATCGACCACCCTCGCCCTCGCACTCGTCGCGGGCCTGAGCACAGCCGTCGGTGCGCAGACGGTGACGATCACCCCCGGCGGCGTGGGCCTGGCCACATCCGGCCCGGTCTTCCGCTACACGCCCGCGGCCGGTGTTGCCGCGGCCACCAGCGCGGGGTTGACCAGCGCGACGGGCTTGCACACAAACTATTCATTCGCCCCCGACTCGATCGCCAGCCCGAGCGATGCGCTGTGGCGGGCGGGGTGGTTCTTCCGCGTCCAGGGTGAGAGCCGGGCATTGGCCTTCCCAAGCGCGGCGACGAGCACCGTCAACACCGCCAACGGGCCGATCACCGTAACACAAAACTTCACCAACGGGAACAACCTCGGCACGCTCAGCCAGGCGGGGATCAACTACACCGCCAGGCTCACCAGCGGCGCCGGCGGTTGGGATTTTAGTTCTCAGCAGAACTTCGAGATCACCAGCACCACCCTGGGTCCAACGGTCGCGATCACCAACACATTGGTCAACAGCGGGTTTACGCCTGTAACCATCCACCTCTTCTGGTGCACCGACGCGGACACCCCGCCGAGCTTTAGTAACGATATTCTGACGCTCGCGCCGACGCCCGCGCCGGGGGTCATCCGCCAGGGAAACTTTGGTGGCGCCCAGCCGAGCGTCGTCTTGGGGCGTGGCAACTCGACCGCTTACGCCGGTCGTGGGGGCGTTGGGTTTCCCTTTGGCACCACGGTCTTTGATGACATGACCAGCGGGATCATCACCAACTTCAACAACACCCTTCCACCCGCCTCGGCTGGGTTTGACCGCAACCTGGGCCTGCAGTGGACCGTAACGCTCGGGGTCGGCGAGTCGTTTGTGGCCGAGACATTCATGCGGCTTGACCTTGGCCCCTGCAACGCCAGCGACGTTGCCGGGCCTGGCCAAGACCCCAACTACGACCGGCAACTCACGGCCGACGACATCATCGTCTTCCTGAACTGGTTCTTCGCCAGCGATGTGCGCGCCGACGTGGCCGGGCCGGGCCAGAGCACCGTGCCCGATAGCCAGTTCACGGCTGACGACATCATCGTTTTCCTGAACCGGTTCTTTGTTGGGTGCTGAGGGGAGGGGTTAGGTATTAGGTTTTAGGTCCCAGGGCTGAGGGCTGATGTTTGCGGTAGCGTTGGTGCACGATTATTCGAGTTTCATCTTAGAACCCCTCCCCCGGAACGATCTGGCCGTCAGGGACAGCGGTGGGGTTTGCCCCCGCCATTGGTGCCGGGCCTCTTGAGCCTCTCGGACCGGGGTGCGTATGCAAAAAGATTGCAATACGGCACGCCCAGCCCCGTTGAACCTGGTGAGATCATCATGCGCCGGTACCTCAAGTTCTCGTCGATCCTGTTCATGGCCCTTGTGCTCGCGCAGCCAGCGTACGCGCAGTGGACCACGCAGCCTGTTACCGCCCCGCGTGTGCAGTACCGCACGTTCCAGAGCACCGCGGCGGGCGCGACGGTCAGTTACCACGTCTACACGCCCCCGGCCTATGACACGCAGCCGCAGAGGCGCTTCCCGGTACTCTACTGGCTGCACGGCTCCGACTCAGTAACCAGCGGCATCCCGGGGATGAGCAACTGGTTCGCCTCGGCTATGGCGCGCGGGGACCTGCCGCCGATGATCGTCGTCTTCCCCAACGGGATGCCCTATGGCATGTACACCAACTCCGCCGACGGCGTGCGGCCGATTGAAACCGTGATCATGCAGGAGCTTCTCCCGCTGGTGGACGCGACGTTCCGCACGATCCCGGATTCGTGCGGGCGGATACTCGAGGGGTTCAGCATGGGCGGGTACGGCACGGGGCGATTGGGGTTTCAGTACAGCGACCGCTTCGCCGCCGCGTCGATGCTGGGCGCGGGGCCGGTGCAGCTGGACTTCCTGGACGCCCCGCCGGGCACGAGCTTTCCGCCCGCGCTGCGTGCGTTGATCTATCAGAGCGTCTGGAACAGCAACGCGGGGCTTTTTTATGCCGCCAGCCCGTGGAACATTGCCCAGACCAACGCCAGCACGATCGTGAGCAACAAGCTTCGCATCCGCATAGCCGTGGGGCAGAGCGACGCGATGCTCGGCCCGAACGCCGATCTGCACGCACACCTTGTGTCGCTGAACATCCCCCACTCGTGGCAGACCTATCCGGGCGTCGACCACGACACCCTTGCGCTGCTGACGGCGATGGGCCCGAGCAACTGGAGTTTTTACATCAGCGCGTTGGCGCCCGGCGTTGCCGTGCAACCAGTGTCGCAGAGCGTGTGCGTGTCGGGAACGGCTGCGTTCGTGGCCGAGCCTTCGGGCAGTGGAGCGGCGGTCTATCAGTGGCGTAAGGGCGGGGTGGCCATCAACATAAGCACCAACCCCTCCGCCGCGACGGGCAGGCTCACGCTCGTGGGCGTGCAGGCGGGGGATGCGGGCAGTTACGACTGTGTCATCACCACGCCCTGTGGCAGCGCGACGAGCAACGCGGCGGTGCTGACGGTTGCGTCGTGCGGGTGCGGGCCCAGCGACGTCGCCGGGCCTGGGCAGAGCCTCGGCAGCGACAACGCGCTGACGGCCGACGACATCATCGTCTTCCTGAACTGGTTCTTCGCCAGCGACGTGCGTGCCGACGTGGCCGGGCCGGGCCAGAGCACCGTGCCGGATGGGCAGTTCACCGCCGACGACATCATTGTGTTCTTGAACCGGTTCTTTGCGGGGTGCTAGGGGGGGCGGCCACGCCAAGCTCACCGTGCGGCTGGTGGGTAGATGGTCTTCCAATCGTTCTTCATGTCAACGATGGTCCATCCCTTGGCCGTGGCCTCGTCGATGCCCTTGTCCAGGCGGCCGACCTTTGACTGGCGGTCATAGGCCCACTCGCGTTGGGCGTCGGTGTGGTGGACGTAGATGCACAGGCTGGGGCCGCGTCCCGCGGCGGTCCATTGCAGCATCGCCAGGTCGCCGTCGTAGTTGCCGAAGGCGGCGATGGGGCGTCGGCCGATGTGCTTGTGGATCGCCAGGGGCTTGCCCTCGTTGTCGTCGATGAAGTCGATCTCGGCGAGCTTGACGAGTGCGGGCGCGCCGTCGCGCAGCTCAAACTTCTGCTTGCCGCTGCTGCCGATGACCTGCTCGGGCGGGATGCCGTAGGTCGCCTCGGCAAAGGCCCGCATGAACTCGACGCCCCCGCCGGAGACGATGTAGGTCTTCAAGCCGTTGGCGCGCAGGTGCTCTAGCAGCTCGAGCATGGGCTGGTAGACCATGCTGGTGTAGGGCTGGCCGGTTGTTGGGTGCCTGGCTGTGGCGAGCCACTGCTTGACGACTTGGTCAAACTCGTCAGTGGTCAGGCCGGCGTGGGTCGCGGCGATGAGCTTGTGGATCGCGTGCTCGCCCCCTGCCAGAGCGGCATGTATGTCGCCCCGCAGGACCGATGCGAAGGGCTCGGTGGTTTTCCACTCCGGGTGCTGCGGGGCCAGCGCTCTGATGCGGTCGACCGCGAAGAGGAACTGGAAATACATCGGCTGCTCGGCCCACAGCGTGCCGTCGTTGTCAAAGACGGCGATGCGCTCGGCGACAGGAACAAAGTCCGGCCCACCCTCTTTGGTTACCTTTGCGACAAAGTCGAGGATCGCCCGCTTGCGTGGGCCGTCGTTCCATGAGGGGAGCGGGTCGGCCAGAGTGGCTGCGGGCGTGGCGGCGGCGGTGGGAGCGGGCGCGGTTTGCCCGGTCGCGATCGTCTGGCCAAGAAGGGCCACGCCGGTTAGTGCAGCAGCAAATAGAACGCGGCGTGTCATACCCATCGATGTTCTCCCGAACAGGCGCAGACGCACGGCAAATCCGCCCCGCCGCGTTCAGGCGGCGGGGCGGGGCAATCTCATAGTGGTCTTACTTCGCCAGCGGCCGGGCCATCTCTTCCATTTGCATTTGCATCTTGGTCAGGTTGAACGACCCGGCCGTCTGGCTCGGCGGGAAATCCTTGAAGGTCATGAGGAACTTCGCGACGATGTCCGTCGCCGGGGTTACGAGGAAGACGTGATCGAGGTACCAGTCGTTGTAGGTGTTCGAGTTGTTCTGGGCCTTCTCGAGCGGGTCGCGGCGGAGGTTGAACAGCAGCGGGGCACGCAGCTCGACGAATGGCTCGCGCCAGAGCGCCAGCGTCTGGGCGCGGTTCTCCATGTAGACGACTTTCCAGTCCTTGAATCGGACGCCGACGATCTCACCGATGTCGTTGCAGTAAATAAACTCCCGCCGGGGAGACTCCTTTGCCTTCCCGCTGAGGTAGTCGAGCATGTTGTACCCGTCGAGGTGGTTCTTGTACGTCCGCCCGTTGAGTTCCACGCCGCTCTTGAGCCGCTCTTTGATGTCCGGCGCCCCCGCGGCGGCGGCGAAGGTCGTCAGCCAGTCCTCGTGCGCGGCGATCCCGTTGAGCCACGTTCCCGCTGGGAACTTGCCGGGCCAACGCACAAAGCACGAGACGCGATAGGCGCCCTCCGCCCTGTTTGGTATTGCGTGGCTAATTGAGAGCGGATCGCTCCCACACCGCCCAGACCATAACAGCCGGTGGAGCGGGCTTCCAGCCCGCTGGTGTGGATTTCTGTAGCACCTTCTTAGTTGCGCCCGTCGCGTTCAGCGCGCCAGTCCCCGGCCGGCAGGCCGTCGGCGTATTCCCAGACCGTAACGGTCAGGCGCTGCACGCCCCACTGGCGGGCACGCTCATGGGTGGGGTAGAGCACGTCCAGACGGCGGCCCTTGATTGCGCCGCCACGGTCCAGGACGGGGACGATCTGCCCATCGTCATAGCCGGGCACAGAGACCATGCTGCCCAGGGGGAGCAGCCGTGTGTCGGCGGCGACAGAGCGGAAGGCGTTGGTCTGCACGTGGTGCAGGCTGGCGGTGATGTTGTCGGCCGTGCCTGGGCACGATATCTCGTCGGGGGAATAGGCTGTTACGACCATGGTCATCGTCTTGGCGGGGCGCACAGGGCGGCCGTTGAACCAGCGGATCGACAGATCAACCTTAGAGGCAACCTCGGCAACAGGTTCCGGCACGGGCTGGACCACAGTCTGGACCACGGGCTGGGTAGCAACAGGGGCGACCTCGATGGCTGGCAGCCGGGCCGGGGTGGCCGGGGGGTTGGAGGCAAGGAGCTTGGGCTTGGAAGTGGGGGCCTTCTGCCCGGCGATCCCCTGCTCATCGACCACCGCGACCAGGGCGGGGGTTTGATAGCGGGCCAGGTAGTTCTTGGAGACCACGCCACCGATTGCCGCGATCACGAGGGCGGCCAACAAAAGCAGCGTCTGACTGCGGGCTGCAACGCCCACGGCTGACAAGCGAGATGTCTTCTTGGTGGTCTTCATGTCTGCGGTTGTGTGTGGCCAGGTGGCCGGGGGAGAAGTCTAGGACTGCAACGACATCGGGTAATACCATCCCGAAGTTTTACCTATATCAGTAGGGCTTGTTTTCTTGCTTGTGAGGGTGGAGAGGGGGTTGCTGGGGGCTTGGGGCCTGGGGCTGATGGTGTAGTTTGCCACCAAAGTGGGATCGGTTCAAGAAAAACTGTTGGTTCGTCAGGAAGTTGCGCCCGTTTATGACGGATGGGGGTTTTTGGTGCTGGCAATGGGGGGGGTGTGGGGCATTGGGTGGCCGGGCGAGTGGTCTGCATGAGTAGTGGTGAGTTATCCGCCGTCTATCCACAATGTGCCCGGTGTGATGTTGATAGTTGCAAATCGTCGCGGTTCTGGTACGCTCGAGTTGTCCCTGGGTGTTCCGGGGGCCGGTGAGCGGGCGTGCCGTGGTGCGCCTGGGTGAAAGACTCGGCCAGGCCGGGTGAATCAGACAAGGAGCTATTTGTGAACCTGTCGAAATCGAAAACACTTTTTGCCCCCCCCCCCCGCCAGTGATGCTCGCCGACGTGGTGCGCTTGGCAGAGGCTTGGTCGCTGGTCTGATGTCGCTGTGTGTGTGCGCCTCGGCAGTGCTCGCGCAAACCTCCAGCGCGGCCGGGTCGTTGAAGAATGTGGCGTTGGCCGGTGACCCGAGCTTGACAACCGCCGCGGCGAGCGGTCGGGCGGCGCCGATGACGACGCCGTGGGAGGTCAGGAGCAGGCCAAGCACAAGCAAGCAGGCCCGGGGGTCGGCCCAGAGCACCTCGGCAAGCGTGCAGACGTTCGCGAGTGTCGAGACAACGAGCAGCGTGGCCACGGCCGAGAGCAGTGCCACGGCGGGCGCGAACGACACGTTGTACTCGAACGATAGTTTGTACTCCGGCGGTTCCTACAACGTGCCCGCAGACGTCCGCCCGACGGTGCTGCTGAACCACAAGGGTGTCCTGCTGATCTGGGACCAGAACGCGAACACGTTCTCACTCTTCCTCGACGGCGAGCCAGTCGAGGACATGGCCTTCGTGGGAATCGACGACCACTGGCGTCTGAAGTTCGAGGGGGCATACAGCCAATCAGGGCCGGGGATCACGGGGACCGTTGACCTCCTCTCGGCGTGGTCGTGGGCGTACCCCAACGCGAACGGGCCCGCGATGATGAGCCAGTTGTACGGGGAGTGGACCGTCGTGATCGAACTCTTTGATAGCAAGGCTGAGAAGTTCGACGTGTACGCGAACGGAGATAATCCGGAGGCCCATCCGCAGGGAGTCTGCCAGTGCTCGGAGTGGCCTGTTGATTGCCGCGGGAGTGAATGCACTGCGGGTTCAAAATGCGGCACAAGCTCAGGTGGGACCTGCGGTTGGTATCTTGCCAACTGACCTTTGTGACCTCAAACCCATACGCCACTGTGTGGGATGCAGTAGGGCCCGGCAGTATCGAAATACTTCAGGGGCCTGCCCGAGCGGGCAGCCCCTGTCTTTTCTTCTATGGATATCCCCTGAATGTCGTCCGTCTGAAGTGACCAACCCCACCCCTGCCCCTTCCCTCCGGGGAGGGGTTCGGCACGAAGAACATTGGCGATCCGTATTACTATGATTTTATGGAGCAAGATCATGCAAAGAGTAAAAAATATCCTCAGTGCGTTTGCCCTCATTGGAATGTTGACCAGCGCTACGTTCGGCTCGGCCGGGCCCACGCCCACGGGTGCGAGCAATCCGCCTTCGGCGGGCGTAAAGCCGGACCCTCGGGAGTTGCCTGACCCGATCGACCACCTCCCCGAGCAAATCCAGGAGGGCATCCTTGCGTGGCGCGCTAGGTTGCAGGAAGCCAAGGTTCTCAAGGTTACCACAGAGACGGATGAGACCTGGGCCAAGGTTTATGAGTTGCAAGCAGACGGCTCGCCGACGCAGACAAGGCGCGAGCGATTTAACTTCCACACCTGGATGACCCCCGACACTGTCTGGGCGGTGGCCTTTGGCTACAAGGGGGATGTGCCGGACACTGAGAAGCCGATCTATCAGATGTATTGGAGTGGCAAGGAGCACACAGTCTGGGAACGCATGTGGATCGAGAGCAAACAGGCCTATAGGGTGCGCAAGTATCAATGCCACGATCCATACGGCCCAGAAGAGCCGGGGTTTATGCAGTTCACCAAGGGGTGTATTTATATTTCTTCCCTCCATTCTGCTCTGGCCGGGGGAACGGAGTTGGCAGATCGCGCAATAGGCACACGCTCGATGGCCTTCTTTCGGCACCCGAACCTGGCGATGGTCCCACCTGACCCGAAACAAGCCGGGGTCTGGCTGGATGTCTTTCAAGAGACTGTACCCCGAAATGTGGTCTCGGAACCCGGGCGTTTCTCCCGCCGGCACGACTTCATGCTTCTGGCGCGCAACGAGAAGGGTGAGCCGGAACTGCGCGAGTGGCGCACGCTGACACTGGGAGATGCGAAGGCGGGCGGGAAGACGCCGGTGGAGCTCACTGGCATCCGCCGATACCGCTACGACTTCTACGACCAAGCCCCGCCGGAGGTGGGGGCGACCGTTCGCGCGTTCGTCGCGGGCGTTGAGGCGGGCGTGGCGGCGCAGCCGGCTGGGGAAGGAACGCCCCCGGCAACCGCGTCGCCGACACCACCGTAATATTATAGAGATGCTGTTGCAAACCACAAAGAGGTTACTGTGTGCGTTGGCTCTGTCCGTGGTAATGACCGGCTCGGCCCTTGGCTCGGCCGGTCCGACGCCCACGGGTGCGAGCAACCCGCCTTCGGCAGGTGTGAAGCGGGCCCCGCGGTGGGTTCCTGATCCTATCGACCACCTCCCCGAGCAGGTGCAGGAGGGCATACTCGGGTGGCGCGCCAGGTTGCAAGGGGCCAAGGTTCTGAAGGTTACTACTAAGACCGACGAGACCTGGGCCAGGGTTTATGAGTTGCAGCCGGACGGCTCGCCGACGCAGACAAGACGCGAGCGCTTTAACTTTCACTCCTGGATGACGCCCGACTCGGTGTGGACGGTTGCTTTCGGCTACAAGGGGGAAGTGCCGGATACCGAGAAGCCGATCTATCAGATGTATTGGAGTGGCAAGGATCGCACGGTCTGGGAACGCATGTGGATTGAGAAGAAGCAGGCCTACAGGGCCCGCAAATACTCTTGCGAGGACCCGTACGGGCCAGAAGAGCCGGGGTTTGCGGAGTTCACCAAGGGGTGTATTTTTATTTCCTCCCTCCATTCTGCTCTGGCCGGGGGAACGGACTTGGCGGATCGGTCCTCGGGCGTACAGTCGATCGCTTTTTATCGGCACCCGAACCTGGCGATGGTGCCCCCTGACCCGAGACAAGCGGGGGTTTGGTTGGATGTCTTCTCGGAGAGTGTGCCCAGAAACGAGTCAACAGAACCTGGACGCTTCTACCGCCGACAGGACTTCATGCTCTTGGCACGCAACGAGAAGGGTGAGCCTGAACTGCGGGAGTGGCGCACGCTGAAACTGGCGGATGGTAAGGAGGGAGGGAGAAAACCGACGGAGGTCACCGGCACGCGCCGGTTCCAGTTTGACTTCTACGACCAAGCCCCGCCGGAGGTGGGGGCAACCGTTCGCGCGTTCGTCGCGGACGTTGAGGCGGGCGTGGCGGCGCAGCCGGCTGAGGAAGTGCCGACCGCACCTGAACCACCGGCAAGCCCCGCTCAGCCGGCGCCGCGTTGATGGTGTGCGCCTGGCCGAGGCGTGCCTCTCTGCCTGGCCTTCCCTACCCTCTCCCATGACCGGCGTGGAGATGCTTGAGGTCGGTGCGATCGGTGTTGGGGCGGGGTTTTTGGGTGGGCTCGCTGGGGTTGGGGGGTCGATGTTGATCCTCCCGGCGTTGGGGTTGATTTTGGGGTACCCGGACGCGAAGGGGACGCAGCACTTGTATATGGCCGCGGCGATAACGACGAACCTGGTCGTGGCCCTGCCGGCGTCGCTTCGGCACGCGCGGGCTGGCGCGGTGCGAGTGGATTTGCTCAGGGTCATCATCCCGGCGATGGTGGTCGCGCTGGTGGTGGGGGTGTTGCTCAGTAACAGGCTGGCCGGGTGGGAGTTGGTGCTGGCGCTGGCGGGGTTTCAGTTGTCGTATTGCGGTTGGTCGCTGAGTCAGGTTGGGCATCGGAGGCCTGACTTTGAGCCGGGGCAGGAGCGCGCGACGGTATCGAGGCTGGTTGGCTCGGCGGGTGTGTCGGGGTTGGTGGCGGGGGTGCTGGGGTTGGGTGGTGGGGTGTTGTTGGTGCCGGTGTTGCAGGTGGCCTGTCGCGTGCGTCTTCGGCAGGCGATCGGGACGAGTTCGGCGGTGATCTGCCTGACGGTCGGGGTTGGTGCGGCTGTGAAGTTGATGACACTTGGGCAGCACGGTCAGGTGTGGAGCGAGGGCCTGATGCTTGCGGGGATCATGTCGCCGGGGGCGGTGGTGGGGGCGTGGGTGGGTGCGAGCGCGACGCACCGACTGTCGTTGCCGGTGGTGCGGGTGTTGATCGTGGTGCTTTTGGGGACCTCGGCGGTGGTGCTGATTCGCCAGGGTGGTCGGTCGGCGGGTTGGTGGTGAGGGGCCTCATATGATGGTGTGTGGATATCTCGGTCAACGAGAAGATTTGGTGGGCCTCGATCGCGGGGAGCGTTCTGCTGCACGCCGGGTTGGTGGGTGTGTTCACGCAGGTGCCTGGGGTGATGGGCAGGTCGGGTGGTGGGGTCCGCGTGTCGCCTGCGGTGGCGCCGATGTATTTGTTCCCGGCGGGGGAGGTTGCGCTGGGGGTGCCCGAGCGGCGTGATGAGCCGAGGGTGCCGGCGGAGCGGGAACGTGCGCCGGAGCCGATGATCACGCTGATGCCACCGCCGGTGCCGCCGGAGCCAGCAGAACCATTACCACCTTTGGCCGAGCCTGCGATGGTGAAGCTGGGGGTTGATCAAGGGAAGGCGGACACGCCGAACTGGTTGGCGAGCCTAGCCGAGGGCGAGCACGGGGCGAAGCAGTCGAGCGTGGAGCAGCCTGGGCTGGATCGGAACGCGAGGCCCTCGGCGAGTGGACCGACGGGGGATGGTGGAAGTGGTGGGAATGCGGGGAGCAAGAGCCCGGCTGAGTTAGCGGCGGCTGCGGCGGTTGCGCCCGCCGAGCCTGCACCTGCGCAAGCGGTGCCTTTGCAGGCAGAGGCACCAGCGGCGCCCGCGCCGCCGACGCCGGCCAAGGCCGGGTCTCCAGCGGTGCCTGCGATTGCCGCATCTGCGGCGGTGCCACAGAAGGGGAGCGATGGTGGGTCATCGCCGAGTGCGCCGGCGCGCCCGGCCCAGCCCGAGCAGGTTGCCAAGCCTGAGCAGAAGCAGGTCGATGAGATCAAGGGGGAAGCGGGGGCGGGTGCGAAGGAGGGTGTGAAGGTGCCGACGGTGGTGTTGGGGCAGCCGCAGCCTGCGGGGCAGTCGGGCGTGCCGGGTGCGCCGGGGTTGCCGGGCGCGCCAGATGCATCGAACAAGTCGGCGGCGGACCGGGACAGCGACGCAACGTCGCGCCGTCGTGTGGCGGTCTTTCGCAACGGGCGTGTGGACGCCGGGCAGGGGCTGGATATCCGCACGGTGCGGCCGGAGTTCACGTCGTTGACGCGAGCGGTGGTGCCTGGAGCGTCGCCGACGATCGAGATAACTTTTAGCCGGGGTGGTCGTGTGAGCAACGTGCGTGTGCTGCGGTCGTCGGGTTTCAAGGTGGAGATAGACGACCCTGTGGTGGTTGCGGCGTACAACTGGCGTGCGAGCGGTCAGGCGCTGCGCGACCTGCCGGAGAAGCCGGATGCGGGGTTGAAGATTGAGGTTACGATTTTGCTCAACTGAGGGCGTTGACCACTGCATGTTGTGGGTAGGAAGTGGGCAACCTCACCCTTGCCCCTCCCCTCGGGGGTAGGGGTTGAGGATACATTACATTGTGGGACGTGGTGCTACCCGCCCACCGCCGACACCACCGCCGCGCCCACGCCCACGGCTATCGCAGCGGCCGTTGCCAGCACTTTGATCGTGCCGGGCAACCACGAGCGGGCGAGGAGTTTGTTTGGCAGGTTGGCCATCTCGAGCAGCATCGGCATCGCGGCGGCAGTGAGCACGGCCAGGAGGTAGAGGACCTGCCAGGGGCCGCTTCCTTGGCCGAACATAGTTGCTTGGATGAGGGCGGCGGAGACGAGGATGCCCAGGGTGGTCATTGTGCCGTGGGCGATGGTGAGCCTGGGGCGGACGAAGGCGACGATCGCGGCGCCTGCCATCGCAGCCGAGAGTGTGGCGATCTGGAATGCGGGTGATTGTGCCGCGAACCCGGCGATGAGGATGATGCTTGTGCCGGCGGCGATGAGCATGGCGACAAGCGGCGCGACGGGGCCGCGCTGCTGCCTGGCGGCGTGCTCGAGGAGTGTACACAGAAGGTGTGTGTAGAACCCCGCGCCGAGCAGGAGGGTGATGGTGGTGCCTATGTCGGCGTTGCGGATCTGGTTGCGTGCGGCCCAGGCGGTGATGACGGCGTAGGCGAGCGGGCGCAGGAAGAGGCGTGTTGACGCGGGCGGGTTGAAGGCCGAGCTTGCCAAGCCGAGTGCGCCGGCGAGGAGCGCGATCGTCGGCCAGAGGGAGAGGAACTGCGGGCCGGGCCAGAGCGTTGGCCAGGTGATGGCGGAGGTGCTGGTGTGGGCGGCGGTGCTGTTGACGAGCAGGTACCCGCCGAGGGCCACGGCTGTCAAAGCCATCGGCCCGAGCCAGCGGCGCGGGCAGGAGGCTCGGGAGGGGGTGATGCCGGCGTCCGTCGGCTGGCCGGGGTATCCCCACCATGCCAGGCCAAAGGCGAGCAGGGCGAAGAGGCCCGAAAGCAGTGAGGGGAGCACGGCGTTGAGGAGCGTCGGGTCCATGCGGGGCAGCGAGGGAGTATCGGCGGGGGAGGAGGGGGAAGGTAAGAAAGATGGATCACGACTTCACGTCGGGCGTCCGAAGTGGTGAACACCACCCCTGCCCCTGCCCTCGGAGGAGGGGTTCTGCACAGGAACTTTGGCTATTAGTATTGCTAAACGGGTAGATTGTGTTCAGCCTTGACTCGTCTTTATGCTAGCGATTTGTATAGAAGTTATCGAAGTTATCTTTGTTTGGCGCGGGTTCTTGGTGTGGGCTTTGGACTCTTGGTGGTCGCCTTGTTGGCCGAGGGGCTTGCTTTGGCTTTGCGTTTTTCGCCCGGGGTTGCTCTGGCCACGCCCGGCACGACCTGGACGCGGAGTTGTGCCCCTGCGGATCGGAGCTGGTCGAGCTGGCGCTGGCCCACGCGGACGTGCAGGGTTACCTCGCCGTCGGCGTAGGTGCGGCCCAGGACTTCGCTGCGGAGTTCGAGGGTGCTGACGGCTTTGCCGTCGGCCATGGGGAGGGTAACGAGCAGTTCGCGCAGGCCCCCTTGTGCTAGGGCGAGCACAAGGTCGCGCAGTGCCGAGTGCCCCGGGTGTGCGGGGTTCTGACCCTCGATGGCGATGGCGCCGGGGTGCTCGGCCTGCCAGATGAGCAGTTCTTTGTTGTCGCGCAGGCGGTCGGCCTTGTTCAGCAGCAGCAGCCGTTGGGGTGGGTGGAAGGCGTGCGGGTCGTCGGGGGTGATCCCCGCGCGCTTGTCGGCTTGGCGCACCTCGTCGAAGATCGCGTCGAGGGTCTGGTTGACGGTCTGGTAGTGCAGGGTGGCGGCGGGGTCGGAGATGTCCAGCACGATCAGCAGCAGGTTGCAGTGTGTGGCTTCTTCGAGCGTTGCGCGGAAGCTGGCGACGAGGTTGTGGGGCAGGTCGCGCACGAAGCCGACGGTATCGCTGAGCAGGACGCGCAGCCCCCCGCCTTGTGCGCGGGTGAGGTCCCACTGGCGTGTGCGGGTGGTGAGGGTTGCAAAGAGGCGGTCGTCGGCGTATGCGCCGCCTGGGGTGAGGGCGTTGAAGAGCGTGCTTTTGCCCGCGTTGGTGTAGCCGACGATACCGACGGTGAAGTGGTCAAGGTTGCGTGTTTGCACCTCGCGTCGGCGTCGGTCCTGGATGTCAGCTAGGCGTCCCTGCAGGGCCAGTTGCTTGCGTTGGGCCAGCCGGCGGTCGATCTCGAGCTGCTGCTCGCCGGGGCCGCGTGTGCCGATGCCCGCGATGGCGCCGGCGCCGACGATGCGTTCGAGGTGGCTCCACATTGCGCGCAAGCGCGGGTAGGTGTATTCGAGCTGGGCCAGTTCGACTTGCAGTTTGGCCTCGACGGTGGTGGCCCGGCTGGCGAAGATGTCCAGGATCAGCTCGCTGCGGTCGAGGATTTTGCGGCCGACGACCTCTTCGATGTTGGCGATCTGCCTTGGTGAGAGCTCGTGGTCGAAGATGACCAGTGTGGCGTCGAGCTTGTCGCACAGGTCGCGGAGCTCGGCGACTTTGCCCTTGCCCATGTACGTCCCCGCGACGGGCTTGTCGGCGCGCTGCTCGATGGTGCCCACGACGGTGCCGCCTGCCTGCTCGGCAAGGCTGGCCAGCTCGCCGAAGGGGTCGCGCTGGTCATAACTGGAGCCTGGGAGGCGGACGGCCGCGAGGATTGCCCGCTCGCTCTGGACCTTGATATTGCTGCGTTCCTTGGGCGCGGGCATAGGGTGCAAGTATAGAAGCGGGGGTGCGGGGGGATGTGCTCGGTGGTGATGCGCCGGGGCTGAAGAAGCTCAACCGCCGCCGACGAGGGTAACGACTTCGACAACGTCGTTTGGTTGGAGGACGACCTGGCCGTGCTGTCGTTTGGGCACGACGCGTTTGTTGACCTCCACGGCGGCGGGGAGCGCGTCGAGCTTCAGGTGCGTCAGCAGAGCCGCGACGCTGGCGCCGGCGGGGAGGCACTCGACCTTGCCGTTGACGGTTACCGCGATGGTTTCGCCGTGCTGCGTCACTGCAGCGCCGCCATTTCAGAGTCTGGGATTTCAGCGTTGGTGTAGACGTGCTTGACGTCTTCGTTCTCTTCGAGTTCATCAACAAACGCGACCAGGGCCTTGGCCCCCGCCCCGGCCACGAGCACCGTTGTCAGCGGGATCATGTCAAACTCACTCTGGGCGATCGTGAAGCCAGCCTTGGCGAGGCGGTCTTTGATGCTCAGCATCGCCGTGGGGGGTGTGAGGATATCGAAGGTTCCCGGCGTGTCGTTGTCGTCGCCGGGGGAGTAGAGCACATCGTCGGCGCCGGCATCGAGTGCGGCTTCCATGACGCGGGCCTCGTCGGCGGGGGTGCCGGGGAGGGCGATGCGCCCTTTGTGGACGAAGGAGTGCCCGACGCACCCGCTGACGCCAAGGTTACCGCCGTTGGTCCCGAAGATGAGGCGGAGGTCGCAGGCGGTGCGAGTGCGGTTGTTCGTCAGCGCATCGATGATGACGGCGACGCCGCCGGGGCCGTAGCCCTCGTAGCGGACGGCCTCGTAGTTCTCGGTGTCGCCGCCGCCTGCGCCTTTTTTGATGGCGCGTTCGATGTTATCGCTGGGGACGTTGTGGTAGCGGGCCTCGTCGATGGCAGCGCGGAGGAGGAAGTTGAAGTTGGGGTCGGCCCCGCCCTGCCTGGCCGCGCTGATGAGCGCACGCGAGCACATCGTCCACGCCTTGCTCCGGCGTTTGTCAACGATCTTTTTGCGGTGCTTGATCTTGCTCCACTTGTTGTGGCCGGCCAAGGGTATCTCCTGGACAGGTGTGCCAATCCTAGGGGCTGGGGGGCCACTCAGAGCACGGAGGTGTGGAGTTTTCAAGAGTGGCTCTTTGTGGTTGGATTTGGGCAGACTTTGGCGGCTGGGAGCATCAACCCTGGTGTGAGCTCCGCGTTGCTCCGCCAACCTGCGCACCCTCTGTGAACCTCTTTGCACAAGGGGTTGATGGAGCGGCAGCTTTGAGTTGACTCAAGGCGGGGCTCAACGCCCCCGTTCCTTCCGGCCAGAACGTTCTGGGGGCGGGTTTTGTTTGTGCCTCAGCGGGACTGGTTGTCTCTACCTATGGGCCCATCGCCTCTCTGAACACCTCTGCTCCTGCGTCCTCTGAGTCATGCCCCTGTTGGTCCTGTGAGTAATTCCATTCCCGCAGTAGATACCCCGGATTCACACCAATTGTGAAGATAGGACCTTTTCTGCTGGCAAAGTTCCCCAATCCCATGTAGCATGCTCTGCTGGCGCGTAGATTTGATCTGGGTTATCGAGTCGGGGTTAGGGGCATTCCTATGTTGCATCGCTTTGTTATCGGTGTTGCGGGTGTGGTCCTGTGCTTGGGGTGTGTGCGGGCCGGTGCTCAAACGCCCCCGGCACCTGCGGTGCCGCTGCCGGATGTTGCCAAGGCGGACATCGTTGTTACGGGCTTGTCCGATCCTGTGATGCTCACGTCGATCCCTGGCAATGACGCTTACTTGCTGGTTGCGGAGAAGCGTGGCCGCATCCGCGTTATCAAGGTCATCACCAAACCCGACGGCTCACTGGGCTACGAACTGGACCCGACACCCGCGCTGGATATCAAAGCCACGACGATCAGCACGAACAACCGCGGGTTGACCGGCCTGGCGCCCGCGCCGGACTTTGCCACCTCCGGGTTGATCTATCTCTTCCACAACACCACGATAAACAACGTTGGATCGACTGTCGTGGCGCGGTACACCCTTATGCCCGGCCCGGGGGTGATCTTTGACCCCGCGTCGCGTGCGGTCATCTGGTCGGCACCGGCCGGTCTGTACCACCACGGCGGGACGGTCAAGTTTGGCCCCGACGGGATGCTCTACATCAGCAAAGGGGACGAAGGGGACGAGGTCTTCAGCGCCCGCAACCCTGGGAGCATCTACGGCAAGATGCTGCGCATCGACCCAACACGCGACAGCTATCCAAACGACCTCACCCGCAACTTTGCCATACCGGCGGGCAACCCCTACGCCGGCCGCCCGGGATCACTCCCTGAAATCTGGGCGTTGGGCATGCGGAGCCAGTGGCAGTTTTCCTTCGACCGCTTCAACGGGGACTTTTACCTTGGCGACGTTGGGGAGATCGGGTGGGAAGAAATCAACTATGTTCCTGCGGCCGCGGCTGGGCAGACCAAGGACTTCGGGTGGCCCAACTGGGAGGGGAACGCCCTTCCGCCGTGGGGCGTCCTCCAGCCAGTGCCCGACCCGGCGACGTTGATTTTTCCTATCTATGCCTACCCGCACACGCCCAGCGCCGGGTATGAGCAGTGGCAGGTTGGGTGCTCGGTGGTCGGTGGGGTCGTCTATCGAGGCTCGGCCATCCGTGCCCTGAGCGGGCGGTACCTGTTTGCCGATGTCTGCAACGGGCAAGTGCTGAGCCTGGTTCAGACCGGCAGCGCGACGCGGGAGTTTCAGAACCTCACGCCGATGCTCAGGGACATTGGCCTGCCGACTGAGCGAGCCCCCTTCAATGCCATCACCTGCCTGGGTGAGGACAACCAGGGTGAGGTCTTCCTGGTCGAGTACCTCGGCGGGCGGATTTCCAAGATCGTCCCGCAGGGGGTGCAGCCCGCGCTGGCAGATGTGGCCGGGTCGGGGCAAACCGTAGGTCCTAACGGGCAGTTGACTGCCGACGACATCATCGTTTACTTGAACTGGTTCTTCGCCGGGGACGGCCGTGCCGACTTGGGGGGGCCTGGGCAAAGCCCCCGACCGGATCGGCTCCTGACGGCCGACGACATCATCCTGTTTATCAATTCTTTCTTTGCTAGTCGCTGAGGGACGCCGATGGGTGCTGATGGGCGCTGACTGCTGGGCTCCCTGCGGTGAACGTACCCTGCTGTGTGCGATACCTGGCGATCGACCTTGGGGACAAGCGGACGGGCCTGGCCGTGGGCGACGCAGCGACCGGTCTGTCGCTGCCGGCGGGGGTGCTGGAGGTTCCTATCAAGGCCAACGGGGGCGCGATGCTGCTCGACGCGCTGGCCAAGGTGATCGCCGAGCACGCGCCTAATGCGCTGGTGCTGGGGCTGGCGTTGAACATGGACGGGAGCGAAGGGCCACGGGCAAAGTTGTGCCGGGCGTGGGGGGAGAAACTGCACGCACGGGTCAAACTGCCCGTGCACTATCAGGACGAGCGTCTGACATCGGCGGCGGCGGACTGGCAGATGGCCCGCTCGGGCATGACACACGGGCAGAAGAAGGCCAAGCGCGACGCGATCGCCGCGGCGGAGTTGCTGGCTGATTTTTTACGGCAGGCCCAACCCCCCCAGTAGCGGCCCGCCAGCGCAGAGCGGTGGTGAGGGCTTGCCCGTGGGCGATGGGTTGAAGTCGCTCGATCGCGCGTGCTATTGGATGAACCGCATCCGGCCAGCATCGGGCACGGGGACTTTGCCCACGCTGCCGACGGCGGGCCAGTAGACAAAGAAGGCTTTGCCCAGCAGCAGGCGCCGATCGACGACGCCGAGCTTCGGGTCGATCTCCGTTGCGATCCAGTCATCGACGGTGCTCCAGAGCCGGCCGTCGGAGGAGTTGGGTGAGTTGTCCCCGCAGGTGAAGAACTGGTCCGGCCCGAGGGCCAGCGGGCTGGCGGGGCTTGTCGCCAGCGCGGGCTTGCCCGCGACACGACCGCCCTGGGGGTAGGGCGGGTAGTCGGCAGGGGTATAGAAGAGGTCGCGGTCGATGCCAACTCGGCGGAGCGTTGCCGGGGTGCCGGCGATCTCGATGCGAGCGCCCGAGCGCCTGTAGAGGTTGGCGATGCGCAGGGGGTTGCCGGGCGCGTTCTGGGCGAGTTTGTCGATGAGGTCTCCGCGTGTGGCGTTTGCCAGCCGGGTGGCCGGGGACCAGTCGTATGGCGCGGCGGCGACGCGCTGGCCGTTGATATCCAGCGCGAGCGTCTGATCGACGTGCCAGAACTCGACCTCGGCAAGCTGCCCTTTGCGCAGCGCGGGCAGTGGCGCGGGGGTGGGCAGAAGGTCTGTCCATTCGCCTGCCGGGGCGTTGGGATCGACGGTGCGCATCTGCAATCGCACGGCCTGGTTCTCGATCAGTGCCCGCATCTCGTGCCCGCGCGTGGTGATGGTGGGGGCCAGGCGCAGCGTGGCAGGGTCGCCGGCGAGGTCTAGCCCGAAGCGCACGCGGAGGTCTCCGACGGGGAAGCGGAGCCTGGCGGCGTATTCATCGGGTGATTCGTTGTAGGCGTAGCGGTCGTTGAGTTCTCGTGTGCCGTCGATCCGGCTGGCTCCGGTGTCAAAGAGGCCACCCTTGACCGGGGGTACGAACGTGGCGTCATGGTCCCACTCCAGCGTCGCCGGGGTGGTGCCGGCGAGGATGAACCACCGGCCACCTTCTTGCACTTTGATGTCGCCTTGCGCGACGACCCACGGGGAGGTGAAGCCCGGCACCTGGTGGCCCGGCAGCGGGGCATAGGAAGAGTCGTAGACGCGCTGCCAGATTGACCGCTGCACACGCGCGGGCTTTCGGCGGATGTGCCACCCTTGCTCTGCCCACCGCGCCAGGCCGCTGGCGGGGGATGTTGTTGAGGCCGAGGTTGGGCGGAAGAAGATGTCTCCATCGACGATGGCGATCTCTTCGTTGGGCAACCCGATGAGCCTCTTGATGAAGTTCTGGTCCGGGTCCGTGGGGTTCTTAAAGACGATCACGTCCCACGGCTGCGGCTCGGCGAGCGCGTAGAGGTACTTGTGGACAAAGATGCGGTCCCCCGCGCGGATCTGCCCCACGGGGTCAACCAGACGCTGGCCGGTTACCGCGTCGTGCACGATCAGACCCTCGGCGGGGGCTTTGCTGCGTTCGGTCTGCCGGCGGAGGAACGTCCCTTGCTCGGGCACGGGGTTCTGCGCATCGTTGTTGATGTACGCGCCGGGTATGGGGCCGACGGCCCAGTCCAGCCCGGTCGCCGGGGAGCGGACCCGCACGTGCGCGCCATTGAGCGTCGGGGCCATCGACCCCGTCGGGATCACGTAGGCCTCGGCGACAAACGCCCTGAAGACAAACGCCAGCGCGAAGGCGATGACCACCGAGATGATCGTCTCCTTGACGGATTCCTTCGGAGTCTCTTTGTGCTGCTGGCTCGCCATGGAAGCGAGCATAGTTGCCCCAAGCCCGCAGGATGCAGAATGGTTGTCAACGCCCGCTTACGGGCAGGGGTTGGTGAGGGTGCGTTGGTGCTGGGCGGCTTGCTACTCCCGGCGGAGTTTGCCCGCATCCGCGCTGCCGCGGAGGGCCTCGATAGCCATTTCCACGGCACGGTCCTGCTGCGCGGGCACCGGGCGTGCCGAGCGTTGGCCCCTGGCCTGCACGTCGGGCAGCAGGGGTGAGTCTTCCAGGCGGTGGCCCATGACTGTTACGTAGTCGCTGGTGGGGATTTTCATCTCAAAGCCCCCTTCGATCTGGACGTAGCTCGAGAGCAGCACGGCCCCGGCTGTTTTGGTGCCGACCAGGGGTGCGCCGCGGAGCTCGCGCATCGCGGCGGCGAAGATCTCCGACGCGCTGGCCGAGGCACCGTTGACGAGCACGGCGACCTTGCCTGCAAAGGGTGGAACCTCTCCGCGGCGCGTGCGGAACTTCTGGGGCTTTTTGCTCGCCACGGCTGCCGCGTCTGGGGCGGCCGCGCCGGTTTGCTCTTGGAAGCGTTCGGCGTCGCGTTTGCTGACAAACGCGCCGACCTCTGTGCCCGGCGGCAGCAGCAGGCTCAGCAGGTGGCGGAGGTTGGACACAGACCCGCCGCCGTTGCTCCGCAGGTCCACGATCAGCATCTCGCGGTCCTTGGCCTTGCGCAGGAGTTCTTCGATGCGGTCGTGCTCGTACTCCTCGGTGAAACTCGCCAGACGCAGCACGGCGGCGTCCTGGCCCACCAACTCCAGGCTCGGCGGCGTGCCGATGGAGAGTTCTGCACGGGTGATCGGGAAGGTCGAGACCGACCCATCCCTGGCGTGCTTGACAGTGATGTTGACGGTCGTGCCCGGCTTGCCACGGATCGCGCCCCACTCGGTTACACGCGCCCCGTCAACCTCGGTGATGACGTCCCCGGGCTGCAGGTTGGCCCGCTCGGCCGGTGAACCCTCACGCACGTCGCTGATCTGGATTCCCTCATCGGTCAGGTTCACCGTAACACCGATCCCGCTGTATTTGGCCCGCCGGCGTTCCTCGGCGGCCTTGGGTGGCAGGATGTCCAGGTGCGAGATGCCCATCTCGTTGAGGGCGCGGTTGAGGGCCAGGCTGTACTGCTCGACGGTCTCGGCAGCGTCGAGGCGGGCCTGATACTTGGCAACCGCCGCGTCCCACTTGCCAAAGTCAACGTTGGTTGCGAACGCGCGCTCGCGGACAAGGTGCGTGGCACGCTCCAGGACCGCCGCCTTCTCCTGCTCGGTCATCACGCCGGTGCGCGCCGATGCGGAGGCCTCCGCGCTCTCGGCGTCGCGAGCGCCCACATCAGCCCCGGCGGGCGCTCGACCATCGACAGGCGCGCAGCCCGGCGAGAGGGTTAGGGCACCGGCCAGCAGGCCACACAGCAGGCTTGGCCAAAGCCGCCGGGCTGGGCTGGCGTGTGTGCCTGTGGTAACGATGAGGGTGTTGCTTGGCATGAGTTTCATCCCTGCTTTGGAAGCATACCGACTGGCGGGCGTGGGGGTGCGGCTATCTCGTGCGCGAGCCGAGCACCATGCTGTACGCCGGGGGTGCCGGGGGGTTCAGGTTGAGGGTGGGATGAGAGTGTGGGCAGTGTGGTGGGCGGGCAGGTTGGAAACCTCCCCCAGGCGGTTTTGAGTGGGCGGAGTTGGGGCCTGGTTGGGTTGGGTTTGGGGGATTGGGGAACTTTGGGGTGGTTCCCTGCCCGGCCTTGTGGCACCTAGGATCGGGGATGAAGGTCATCTGCGATCGTGCCGCGCTCCTCGAGGCGGCGAACAATGTTGGGTCGATCATCCCCGCCCGTTCCCCGGCCCCGGCGTTGTCGTGCGTGAAGCTCAACGCGACCAAGGCGGGTGGCGTCGGGACGCTGACGCTGACGGGGACCGATGCGGAGGTCTCGATCCAGCTCGCCCTGTCGAAGGTGGACGTGGTGCAGCCTGGCGTGGCGGTGGTCATGGCCGACAAGCTGCGGGCGATCCTCTCGGCGATCGACGACACCGACGCAACGGTAACCATCGAGCTTGACGACGAGCAGTGCCACATCAAGGGTTCGCGTTCGCGGTTCAAGCTCTTCGCGTTCCCGTCGGCGGATTTCCCCCCGATTGCCGACCTGGCGGGCCAGAGCAACACGCGGGCATCGTTTGCCGTGCCTGCGGGGGTGCTCATGCGTCTGATCGGGCGCACGGCCTTCGCCACCGCACGCGAGACATCGCGCTTTGCCATCAACGGGGTGTTGCTGAAGAAAGACGGCAAGAAGCTGGAGATGGTCGCCACCGACGGCCGCCGGCTGGCGCTCTGCCGGGCGACGATCAAGGAGAAGGGTGAGGAGAAGGTGGCCTCGACGAGCTGCATCATCCCGACGCGTGCGTTGGGGCTGCTCCAGCGTGTAGCGCACGACCCGGAGGTAGCCGTGGGTGTTACGATCACGGACAACCGGGCGTTCTTTGCCTTCGCCGAGGCGGGCAAGGAGAAGGCGCCGCAGGCGGTGGTGAGCACGACGCTCGTCGAGGGGGCTTTCCCGCAGTACGACGAGGTGATCCCCAAGGACCAGGACAAGAAGATCACCGCCGGGCGCGACGACCTGGCCCGCGCGATTCGGCAGGCGAGCGTGCTGACCAACGAGGAGTCGCGTGGTGTGCGCCTGGCGTTCAACGTGGCCGACAAGTCGCTGAAACTCTCCAGCCGGGCGCCGGAGATGGGTGAGAGCGAGATCGAGCTTGGCCTGTCGGGTTATGAGGGTGAGAACATCGAGATCAGTTTCAACCCGCAGTTCATCGCCGACGCGCTCAAGACGATGGACGAGGCGGAGGTGCTCATCGAGCTCAAGGCCCCGAACAAGCCGGGGCTGTTCAAGGCCGGGGCGGACTTTTTGTACGTGGTGATGCCCGTGAACCTGCCGACGTAAACGCGGCTATTGCTAAGCCTGTCGTCGCGGGTGCAAGTGGGCCATCCCCCTTGCCGGCCGCTTGCCGTTGTCGCGCAGAATTTGAGGAAAAGTGTGCCCGGAAAGCCTATGATTCGGGGCAGGGCAAGGCCGGGCTTTTTTGCTCAAAAACAGCCTGTTTTTACGCCCGAACGCACCCGCCGAGAGACCGGCGAAAAGCACCACATGAGGCAAGGAACCAACGTGCCCGATCCTGCTGCCGCCACGACCACCCCGGCTCCGAATCTCAAGCCGATCGCGCCGCTGCCGGGGGGGCCTGTCGGTGTAACCGGCACGCCCGCCCCCACCACCAACGGGGACTATGGGGCTGATCAGATTCAGGTGCTCGAGGGGCTCGAGGCCGTGCGCAAACGCCCGGGGATGTACATTGGCGGCACGGGGATCGGGCCGCTGCACCATTTGATCTATGAGGTGGTGGACAACTCGATCGACGAGGCGATGGCCGGGTTTGCCAGTTCGGTCTGGGTAACGATCCAGGCCGACGGCGCGTGCGCGGTGGTGGACAATGGGCGTGGTATTCCCGTCGAGCCCAAGGCGCACGCCAACCCGCAGTACGACGGCAAGCCCGCCGTCGAGATCGCCATGACCGTCTTGCACGCGGGCGGCAAGTTCGGGCAGGAAGGCTCGGCGTACAAAGTCTCCGGCGGGCTGCACGGCGTGGGCGTCTCGTGCGTCAACGCGCTCTCGGAATGGCTCGAAGCCGAGATCTACCGCAACGGGCAGATTCACGTCATCGGCTTTGAGCGCGGGCGCACCAACAAGCCGCTGCGCGTCGTCGGGCCGATCGCCCCCGATGCACCGTTCAAAACCGGCACCAAGGTTACCTTCCTGCCCGATGCGCAGATCTTCCCCGAGACGCGCTTTGACTACGCGGTCTTGCAGGCGCGCCTGCGCGAGCTGTCGTACCTCAACCCAGGAATACATATCCACCTGGCCGACGAGCGCGTCGCCGCCGACGGCAAGCCGAGGCAGGAGAGTTTCTGCTCCGAGGGGCTTGTCGAGTACGTCCAGTACCTGATGATCGGCAAGCAGCCCGTCAGCGAGCCCGTGCACATACGCAAGGAGTTCGCAGCCGACGGCGTGCAGTGCGAGGTGGCGCTGCAGTACCACGACGGGTACAACGAACTGCTGCTGAGTTTCAGCAACAACATCAACAACAAAGATGGCGGCACGCACGCCGGGGGCTTTAAGATGGCCCTGACGCGCGTCCTGAACGCCTACGCCAAAAAATCGGGGATCCTCAAGGAGAGCGACCCGACGCCAACGGGTGAGGACCTGCGCGAGGGTTTGATCGCCATCGTCAGCGTCAAGCTCCCCAACCCGACATACAACAACCAGCCCAAAGAGCGGCTGCTCAACCCCGAGGTTGAGAAGCTGGTCTCCGAGGCCGTGGGGGAGGCTCTGGACGCCTGGCTGCAAGAGCACCCATCGGAGGCCAAGAAGCTGTGCCTGAAGGGGATCGTCGCGGCGCAGGCTCGCGAGGCGGCGCGCAAGGCCCGGGAGCTCACACGCCGTAAGAGTGCACTCGAGAGCGGCAGCATGCCGCACAAGCTCAAGGACTGCAAGACGCGCGACGTAGACAAGAGCGAACTGTTCATCGTTGAGGGGGACTCGGCCGGGGGCAGCGCGGGGCAGGGTCGGGATGTTGAGACGCAGGCGATCCTGCCGCTGAAGGGCAAAATCCTCAACGTCGAGAAGGCTCGCCTGGACAAGCTGCTGGGCTTTGAGGAGATCCGCACGCTCATTTCCGCGTTGCGCTGCGGGATCGGGGAGGAGTTTGATATCACCAAACTCCGCTACGGCAAGGTCATCATCATGACCGATGCCGACGTCGACGGCTCGCACATCCGCACGCTTTTGCTGACGTTCTTCTTCCGCCAGATGCCCGAGCTGATCCGCCGGGGGAAGGTCTACTGCGCCCAGCCGCCGCTTTACCTGCTCGAATGGGGCAAGGGGAAGGCGAAGAAGAGCCGGTATGTTCTCAACCAAGAGGAGATGGACAGCGTGCTGACCGAGCAGGGCTTGGCCCGTGCTGAGTTGGTCGTGCGCGACATCAACGCCATCGACCCGCGCACGCTCAAGGCGCCAGTAACGGCACGCCTGTCGGGCGAGCCGCTCCGCCGGGCCGTGCGGGTGTTGCAGCGGCTGGCTGAGCTGGTCGTGATCGCAGAGCGGCGTGGGGTGAAGTTTGCCGATCTGCTGGCCGCGCGTGCGCACGACCCGTCGGGCGCGGGGCACCTGCCGACGCACCGGCTGACGTGGACGGGGGGCGAGGCGTTTGCGTGGAGCCAGGAGCAGGCCCGCGAGATATGCAAGACGCACGCGCTTCGGCTTGCCGACATGGCCGTGGAGGAGCCCTTGGCACAAGAGGGTGCCCCGGCCACGCGCGTTGCAACGCTGCGCGACCTGCACGAGAACCGCGAACTGGAAAAACTCTTCACGCAGGTTGCCCAGGCGGGGCTTTCGGTCGAGGACTATTCCCTGACGCAGGCCGAGGCGCCGACGGGGGACAAACTGCCGACGCGATATGCCTGGGAACTGACGGCCTTGGCAAGCGAAGGTGCCGCGAGCACGCGGGCGGGTGAAGGGGCCGGGGATACCGCCGGGGAGGCCGTCGATGACGACCAACCACCCACGGGGGTGAGCAACCAGCCCGCAGCGCCCGCACCTGAGAGCCGGGTGATTGATGCACCCAACCTCCCTTCCATTCTCGGCTCATTACAGGCCGTCGGTGGCAAGGGGACGGAGATCAAACGCTTCAAGGGCCTCGGGGAGATGAACGCCGAGCAGCTCTGGGAGACGACGATGGACCGGAGCAAGCGCACCCTGGTGCGCGTCAACTGGGACGTAGCCGGGAACGCCGATTCGATGTTCTCGATCCTCATGGGTGAGAACGTCGAGGAACGGCGGAAGTTCATCGAGGAGCATGCGCTGGACGTTAAGAACCTGGACGTGTAAGCCCTTCGGCGTGGTGCGGGTGAGCATGCCGTGCCCGGCGGTGCTATGGGGCAAGGGTTGTGTGGTGTCGTGGATCAGCGGCGGGATTGCTCGACTCGGGTTTGGGTTGTTGGACGGAGTTGGTAGACAAGCCACCCGATGACCGGTGCCTCGTAACTCGGTTTGCCAAGATAGGCTTTGACGTGCCCCCCTTCAGGGTA
>JAJTGZ010000035.1 GCA_021299385.1 Phycisphaeraceae bacterium
GATAGCAACGGGTCGTGGTATGCGCGCGGGACGGGGACGCAGAACTGGGTTGTGCGCGACGGGCAGTTGCTGGCGGCGGTGGGGCAGCCGATCTTTGCCGGGAGCTCGGAGAACTGGGTGTCGTTTGTCGACGTGCGCGGGAACGCGCGTGGGGATTACGCGATCCAGGGGACGGCCGGGTCGCCAGCGCGGGTGGTGATTGTGGTCAACGGCAAGCGTGTGATTGCCTCGGCGAACGATGCGATCGACTTTGACAACAACGGTGTGGCAGAGTCGAACCGGTTCATCCTGGGCTGGTCGACGGGGCGGTTTACCTTCGGCAACGACTATCAGGTTTACTTTGCCGCACGTGTGAAGGACACACTGGCGGGGACGACGGACCTTGACCTTGGTCAGACAACGCCCCGCAACCGCTCGTCGCTGTTGAGGCGCACGTGGTGCAACACCGATGTGGCCGGGCCTGGGCAGAGCATCGGGCCGGATGGCGACCTGACAGCTGATGACATCATTGTGTTCTTGAACTACTTCTTTGCGGGGAACCTGCGTGCGGACGTGGCCGGTCCTGGGCAGAGCACGACGGTGGATGGGGCCTTGACGGCCGATGACATCATTGTGTTCTTGAACGGGTTCTTTGCCGGGTGCTGAGAAGGAAGGGCCGAGGGGTGAGGGCCGAGGGCTTTGGGTAGGTCGGCTCTCCGAGCCGACCATCGTGGGCCTGGATGGCGCTGTTGATTGAGGTTGGTTGTGCTCGCCAACCCCACCCCTGCCCCTCCACACCAGAACGTTTTGGGGGAGGGGTTTAGTTGAAGATGCGTTCGGCGATTTGCACGGCGTTGAGTGCCGCGCCTTTGCGGAGTTGGTCGCCGGCGATGAAGAGGTCAAAGCCGAGGGTGGGTGTTGAGCCGTCGGGGTTGGCGTTTGGGGGGAGTTGGCTGGGGTCGGCGCGGAGGCGGCCGATGAGCACGTCATCGCCGCCTGTGGCTTTGAGGGGTGTGGGAAAGGTGTTGCTGGCGCGGTCGTCGATGATCTGCACGCCGGGGGCTTGGGCGAGGGCGGCGCGGACTTGCGCGAGCGTGGCGGGTTTTTTCAGCGTGATGTTGACGCTCTCGCAGTGGGCGCGCAGCACGGGGACGCGGACGCAGGTGGCGGAGATGCGGACGGTCTCGTCGCCCCAGATTTTGCGGGTCTCGGAGATCATTTTTTGTTCCTCGGCGTTGAGGCCCGTGGTGGGGTCCATGGCCGAGTTGTGGCAGAAGAGGTTGAAGGCGTACGGCTCGTGGAAGATCGAGGCGTGGTGGGGCTGGCCGGCCAGGACGGCGCGGGACTCGTTTTCGAGTGCTTCCATTGCTTGCCACCCTGCGCCGCTGGCGGCCTGGTAGGTGCTCACGACCATGCGTTCGATGCCGAGGGCGCGGTGCAGGGGCGTTGCGGCCATGAGCAGGATGATCGTCGAGCAGTTGGGGTTGGCGATGATGCGCCCGCCGTTGGCGGTGTCGGCGTGCATGTTGATCTCGGGGACGATCAGCGGCACGCCGGGCGTCATGCGGAAGGCGGAGGAGTTGTCGATGACGACGGTGCCCGAGGCGACGGCCTTGGGGGCGACGGCCTTGCTGATGCCCGAGCCGGCGCTGAGCAGCGCACAGTCGATGCCGCTGGGCCAGGCATCGGTGAGGGCCTCGACGGTGATGGTGGTGCCGCGGTAGGGGAGTTGCTGCCCGGCCGAGCGCGGGGAGGCGAAGGCGCGGATGGCGCGGTGCTTGAAGTTGCGTTGCTCAAGGACGGCGAGCATCTCACGGCCGACGGCGCCGGTGGCGCCGACGATCGCGATGTTCGGTGGGGGAGTGGGCATAGGTGGGGAGGTTATGCGGATGGCGCGCGGGGGCGGGGGGTTGGATCAACCCAAATAGCCCCCTAAATACTTCCTCAAACAGCCCAGCACGGTCGGCTCGGAGAGCCGACCTACCCAGAACCTCCCCTGGGGGAGGGGTTACTCGTCTTTGGCTTTGTTGGGGTCTTTGGCGACGTGTGGCATGCGTGTGAGGACTTGGTCGATGAGGCCGTATTCGAGCATTTCTTTCTCGTCGAGCCACTTGTTTCGGTCGCAGTCGGCCTTGATTTTGTGCTCGGTCTGGCCGGTGGCGTCGCTGTAGATTTTGTAGAGGCGTTCGCGGAGTCGGAGCATCTCGCGTGCCTCGATCTCCAGGTCGGTGGCCTGGCCCTCGATGACGCCGCCGATGAGGGGCTGGTGCATGAGGTTCCGGCTGTTGGGCAGGGAGAAGCGTTTGCCCTTGGTGCCGCTGACGGCGATGAGGCTGCCCATGCTGGCGGCCTGCCCGATGATGTAGGTGGCGACGTCGCACTCGATGAACTTCATGGTGTCGATGATCCCCAGGCCTGCGGTAACCGAACCGCCGGGGCTGTTGACGTAGATGTGGATGTCGCTTTTGTTGTCCTCGTTGGCCAGGAAGAGGAGTTGTGCGACGATGAGGGATGCGACCTCATCGCCGATCGGCGAGCCGACGAAGATGATGCGGTCTTTGAGCAGGCGCGAGTAGATGTCATAGGAGCGCTCGCCGCGGCCGGTTTTTTCGATGACGATGGGGACGAGGTATCCGGACATGGGCGTTCCTTAGTGGTGAGTGGCGTAGATACAGGGGGCAGAGTGGCGGAGTGACAAAGTAGCAAAGTGGCAGAGTGGGGGTTACTTCTTTTGGGGTTGGCTGATCTGGTCGACGAGGCCGTAGGCCTTGGCTTCCTCGGCTGAGAAATACTTGTCGCGTTCGCTGTCGGCGCGGATGACCTCTGGGGTCTGCCCGGTGTGCGCCGCGATGATGTTGATCAGGGCGGTCTTCATCTTGATGATTTGTTCGGCCTGGATGCGGATGTCCTCGGCCTGGCCTCCCACGCCGCCCGAGGGCTGGTGGATCATCACCTTGGCGTGCGGGAGGATGTAGCGTTTGCCTTTATCGCCCGCAGCCAGCAGGAGCGCGGCACCGGAATACGCCCGCCCGATGCAGTAGGTGCTCACGGGGCTGCTCATAAACCGCATGGTGTCGTAGATCGCCAAGGTGTCGTCAACGACGCCACCCGGGGAGTTGATGTAGAAGTGGATCTCCTTGCCCCGGCCTTGGTTTTCAAGGTAGAGCATCTGCATCGTTACACGGGCGGCAGAAGAGGGGGTGATCTCACCGATCAGGAAGACGACCCGGTTCTCGAGAAGCAACTCGTCGATGGTCATCTCGCGTGTGCGTTGGTAGGCGATGGACACGGTGGGGTTTCCTTTGCCGGCGGTGGGGTGGGGGAGGGAAGGGGAGAGGGGTGAGGGCCGAGTGGGAGGGGTAGGTGGGGTTGGAGGCCGAGGGATCGTTGGCTGGGACTTGATCGGCAATCGGCGTGCCTGGGTCGTGAGGCAAAGGCCGGTGTTCTTGGAGGGTTGTGCGCTGTTTGCCCTGCCAAAGGGGCAGGTTCGAGGGTTGGTGTTGCCTGTTTGTCGGGCTTCCCTTAGGGTGTGGTCTGTCGGCTGAAGTTGCGCTGATGTGAAAATAGAAGAGCTCCGCGGCGGGTGCGGAGGGTGGGGCAGGGACGCGTTGTGGGGTGGGTGAGTGGTGGTTGGTCGGTGGTTCTCGGCCGTGGGCCGGGTTGCGAACTACTCCATCTGGCGGTGGGCAACCGCTACCGTTGAGTGCATGGGTGCCGAGCCGTTCCTTGTTGTTGACCATGTTACCAAGCGTTTTGGGCAGACGGTTGCGCTGCGTGATGTTTCTCTCTCGATGCACGCCGGGGAGGTGCATGCATTGATGGGTGAGAACGGAGCGGGCAAGTCCACACTCGGCAAGGCGATCGCCGGGCTGCACAAGCCCGACAGCGGGTCGATCAGTATCGGCGGGCGACAGTTGGTGCTCGGCTCGGTCAAGGACGCGGCGGAGGGGGGGATACGCATCGTCCACCAGGAACTTGCCCAGTGCCCAAACCTTTCGGTGGCCGAGAACCTGTGTTTGCACGAGATGCCGACGCGGCTGGGTTGTGTGGATTATCGGGGGATGTTCGACCGTGCCGAGCGCTTGCTCAAGCACCTTGCGCCGGAGATCGACGTGCAAGGGCCCCTCGGGCAACTCGCGCCGGGGCGTCGGCAGATCGTGCAGATCGCCAGCTCGCTCGACGACGGCAGCGACGCGGGGCGCGGCGAGCCTGGCAGCCGCAAGGCGCGGGTGATCATCTTCGATGAGCCGACGAGCTCGCTCTCGGTTGCCGAGGCCGACCGGCTGATGACGATCGTGCGCGGCTTGGCCTCGCAGGGGCTGCTGGCGATCTACGTCTCGCACCGGATGAACGAGATTTTCCTGTGTTGCGACCGCGTCAGCGTGCTGCGGGATGGGAAGTTTGTGGCCACGAGCGTGATCAGCAAGATCGACGAGAACGTGCTGGTCAGCCAGATGATCGGGCGGACGATCGACCCGGCATCGCGCCTGGCCCGGCAGCACCGCGTCAAGCCCGAGGCATTGCCCGTGCTGGAGGTGCAGCACCTGAGCAGCCCTGGGAAGGTGCACGACGCGACGCTGAGCATCCGTGCCGGGGAGGTCGTGGGCGTCGGCGGGCTGGTTGGCGCAGGCCGCAGCGAGCTGCTCGACGCGATCTTCGGGCTGGACCGGCGGGCACGCGGTGAGGTGCGCGTCGCGGGCCGGCCGATGCAGGCCGGCAACGCGCGCAAGGCGATCGCGCTGGGGGTGGGGTATGTGCCCGAGGACCGCCGGCTGCAGGGCCTCTTCTTCCAGCTGGGCATCGATGAGAACATCCTGATGCCCACCATGCCCCTGCTGGCACGCCTGGGTGTGCGCAGCCCGATCGCAGAGTCGCGGTTTGTGCGCCAGCAGATGCAGCGCCTGCACGTCAAGTCGGCGTCGGCGCGGAGCCTGCCCGGCGAGCTCTCGGGTGGTAACCAGCAGAAGGTGCTCATCGCCCGCTGGCTTGCCAGCCGGACCAAGGTTCTGCTCTTGGACGAACCAACGCGCGGGATCGACGTGGGGACCAAGCACGAGATTTACAAACTCATCCGCAGCGCGGCAGACGCGGGGCTTGCCGTGCTGCTGGTCAGTTCTGAGATGCCCGAGCTGCTGGCCCTCTCTGACCGGGTGGTGGTCATGTGCCAGGGCCGCCTGACGGGTGAACTGGCCGGGGCGGAGATGACGCAAGAGAACATCCTGCGTCTGGCGACGCTGGACCACGCCGTGGGCGCGCACGAGGCGCAGCCTGCGAACGCGATGGCCGGGGCGAGCGCGGGGCTGCGCCGGTAAACGGTCGTAGCGGTGTGGGTTGCGTCTACGGATTCACCTTTTGTCATATGCATAACCCCTCCCCCGAGGGGAGGGGCAGGGGTGGGGTTGGTCAACGCTGTTGGTGACCAATAGACCAAGACGCCCGGCTCGGAGATCCGGGGTACCCAGAACCCCTGCCCCAGATCGTTCTGGCCGGGAGGGGCAGGTGTGGGGTTCGCCACTTGGTACCCGTAACTTTCTTTAGCGATCTGTATCAGCCTCCGTTGTTCATCGCCAGCACGATCATCAGCAGCACCCCCGCGATGAACACGCACATGATGGTAAAGAGCGTGATCTTCCACGCCGAGTAGGGCCGCTGGCCGATGACCTCGCCGGTGCGTGCGTTGACGAGCACGTTGTAGACCCTGTTCATATAGCGATAAGCGGTGATCCAGACCGGGGCAAGCAGGAGCTTGAAGGTGATGTTGCTGTAGGCGGTGTCGATGTTGTCGATCTGCTGCTCGTCGCCGCCGATGTCTGCACACACGACGGCCTCGATCCGCTCTTGCATGATCTGCCGGGCGTGCTCGAAACCCTCGGGGAGCGTTATCTGGTAACTCTCGGCAACCATCCCGGGCAGGTAATCATCGCTGTACGGCACCGCGGCCTTGAGGTCCCACGGCTCTAGCCCCCGGGCCTGGTCCGCCGTCAGCGACCGGCTGGCGCACACAAGCACGTCATCAAACTTGTTGTTCACAACGCCGCTGACGCGGGTCCAGCGGACCTTGCGCACCTGCGTGGTCGTCTTGCCGGTCTTGACCGTTACGTAGTAGGCGTCGCCGCGTGAGCCGGTGTATCGCGAGTGTGTTGATGCGTCGTACGTCCAGTGTGGCACGTAGAGGCCCGTCAGCGCGGCGTCGAGCTTGCCCTGCTTCTTGAGCGCATTTGGCGCAAACCACCGGCTCGCCAGCCACGCGCGGAAGGAGGTGATCACCCGCTCGCGCGTGAGCACAAAGGGCAGCACCGCGTTGGGCTTGATCAACCGCTCGCTTGCCCCGGTCGAGACGATGTTGCTGCCGCAGTAGGGGCACGAGAGGCTGGTGATGTGCGCCGGCTGCTGCACGGTGGCGGCGCACGTGTTGCAGTGGATCGTCGCGACGGCCTCGGCCGCCGACTCATCCTGGCGGGCCTGGGCGTAGGTCTTGTAGTCGAGCTCCTCGACCAGCTCGGGGCGAGCGCCAGCGATCTCGTTGACCTGCCCGCAATACCGGCAGACCAGCGACATCGTGCCGGGGGCAAACTCGAGCTTGGCCCCGCAACGCGCGCACGGGTACCGGCTGACGGTCTGCTTGCCCTTGGCGGGGCCGGTCGCGTTCTGGTCGCGCGCCGGCTGTATTTCGCCGGTGCTCGCCGATGGATCAGGTGCCATGTGAGAGGCTCACGGCTTGGGTGCGTCGCTGCCGCCGGCGCTGCTGCCGGGCATTGGCGGTGGGCCGAACATCACCGCCACATCGGCCAGGGTCGAGGCCGGCATCCACGCCGGTGCGCCTTCTTTCCACACCAGCGTTTCGCGCGTTACCGCGCCCGAGGCGATCTGCGCCCGCAACGAGAGTGCATCAAACGGCCCGGCGGGCTGCCCGTCGCGGGCGAAGTAGTACCGCACCTGCCCCGGGATCGCCGGCGGCACCGATGATGCCTGCTGCCCCGCGGCCATCGCACCGCCCATCAGCCCGCCCAGGTTCTGCCCCAGCCCGATGCCGACGAACTGCCCGGCGGTGCCTGGGTTCTTGGCCGCGTCGCGGATCGCCTCGGCCGTCTGAAACTGCGTGTAGCGGTTCAGATCCCCGATGACGCCCATGCTCGTCCGCTTGTCCAGCGCCTGCTCGACCTCGGGCGGCAGCGAGAGATTCTCGATGAGCAGGTTGACGACCTCGATGCCGAAGTCGGAAAACTCACCTTTCATCTTCCCGGCCATGAACGCGCCCATCTCGTCATACTTGCTGGCCAAGTCCAGCACAGGGATCTTGCTCTCGCCCAAGATGTCCGTAAAGCGCGAAACGATCAGGTTGCGCAGCTGGGCTGTGATCTCCTCGGTGGTCAAGCGTCCGTCGGTGCCGACGATTTTCTTCAGGAACGTCCCCGGGTCGGCCACGCGCAGGGCGTAGGTGCCAAAGGCCCGCAGGCGCACGGGCCCAAACTCCGGGTCGCGCATCATCACCGGGTTCATCGTGCCCCATTTCTGATCGGTGAAGGTGCGCGTGCTGACGAAGTAAACCTCGGCCTTGAAGGGGCTTTCAAGGCCGTACTTCCAGCCGAGCAGCGTGCCGAGGATCGGCAGGTTTTTGGTATCCAGCGTGTGCGTGCCCGGCCCGAGCACGTCGGCCAGTTGCCCCTCGCGCACAAAGCACGCAGCCTGCCCCTCGCGCACGATCAACTTCGCCCCGTTCTTGATCTCGTTGCGGTAGCGGTCGAATCGATAGACCAGCGTGTTGTTCGTGTCGTCGATGAACTCGACGATGTCGATAAACTCGTTGCTCAGGCGGTTCTTGAGGTTCTCCCACATGCTCATCGCAGGCTCCTTGTGCAAGGCCTTGGTGCGTCGTCGGCAACAAACTATAGAGAACCCCGGCACCTCGGTGGAGAAAACCAACAGCAACGTCAAGTCGGCTGCCCAACGCAGCAACCACTTCATCACCCGGTGGCACGGGCTTCCAGTGTGTGGTTATTGGATTTCTGAAACATCCTCTTATCGCGCCGGCTCGGGTGCCTCACCTACCGCCGAGAGTTCGACCGCCTCGGGCAGCCCCAGGCCCTGCATCTGTTTGAGGATCACCCAATTGTCCCCGACGAGCACCAGCACGCCGGCGTCGAGGGGGAAGGCCCTCTTGGCCAGCGTGTTGAGCGCAGCTCCATCGAGCCGCATCGTCGCCGAGAGGTCTGCCTGCACGGCCTCAAAGGCGATGCCCCCCAGCCCCAGGATCACCTCGGTCCGTACGGTCTGCGTCGCCTTGCCGCCTCAGCGGCCTTGATATCCCCGGTGCGGATGCGGTTGATCTCGGCGAGGAACTCCTTGAGTGCGGGCCCGGTTACATCGGCCTTCACGGCCGTGCGCGCGATGAACATCTGGTGCTCAAAGAGGTGCGCAAACCCCGACCGCCCAGCCTGCTCTTCCTTCGCACCGACGCGTTACCAGAGGTTCACCGTCGCCACCGGCAGGGTGTGGTCCTCGTGCAGGATGACTGTCAGCCCGTTGCCGAGCGTTCATTTCTCGTATACCACGCCCTGGGCCAGGCAGACCGACGCCAACTGGGTGCTGGCCAAGAGCAAACCAACGCCCACACAGGTTCGTGCAAAGATGGTTCCAAGGCTCCTGCAGGGATCGTGATTTCTGCGCTTTGTCCTGCCCGCTTTCCTATCATCGTCACCGGATACAACACCCCTCATCCACCCCGGATCACCCGGCCAAAATCCCCGCACGGAGGCGCACGAAGATGCCCGACCAACCCCCGTCAGAGAACCCCCAAGGCGGCACCCCAACGCTCCCGGACGACCTGTCCAAAGCGATCGTTCCCGTGCCTTGGCACGGCGGGAACATCGTCGAGACGCAGATCGAGCGCGAGCTGCAAGACTCTTACCTCACCTACGCCATGAGCACCATCATGGACCGGGCCTTGCCCGATGTCCGCGACGGCCTCAAGCCCAGCCAGCGACGCATCCTCGTGGCGATGAACGACCTCAAGCTCTACCCGGGCAAAAAGCACTACAAGTGCGCCAAAATCGTCGGCGACACCACCGGCAACTACCACCCCCACGGCGACCAGTCCGTCTACTCCGCACTCGTCAACATGGGCCAGGACTGGCGCATGCGCACCACGCTCATCGACCCGCAAGGTAACTTCGGCTCTATTGACCCCGACCCACCCGCCGCCGCGCGGTATACCGAGGCCCGCCTGACGCAGGCGGCCGTTGATCTGCTCGAAGACATGCACCTGGACACCGTCGACATGGTCCGCAACTACGACGACCGCCTCGATGAACCGACCGTGCTGCCAGGCCGATTCCCCAACCTCCTGGTCAACGGCGGCGTCGGCATCGCCGTGGGCATGGCCACCAGCCTTGCGCCCAACAACCCCGTCGAGGTCCTCGACTCGATCATCCGCACCATCGACAACCCCGCCATCACACTTGCCGAGCTCATGCAGGATGTCGTCGAACCAGGCCCCGACGGCACGCCCATCATCAAGCACCGCGGCATCAAAGGGCCGGACTTCCCCACCGGCGGCATCATCCTCGGCCGCCGCGGCCTCATCGACGGGTACGAGTCCGGGCGGGGCCGCGTCGTCATGCGTGGCATCGTCCACGTCGAGAACGTCCCCGGCAGCAAGGACCGCCAGCAACTGGTCATCAAGGCCATCCCCTTCAACCTCGCCCTCAAAACCCTCACCGAGCGCATCGTCGAGGCCGTCAAGGAGGACATCCTCACCGATATCTCCGACGTCCGCAACGAGTCCGGCCGGGAAGAGTCCGTCCGCATCGTCATCGAACTCAAGCGCGGTGCCGACCCCGGCGTCGTCGAAAAACAGCTCTACGCCCAGACCCCGCTGCAGCAGAGTTTCAGCATGTACTCCATCGCCCTGGTCAACCGCCAGCCGCGGACGCTGAGCCTGCGTGAACTCATCGGCCACTACATCGACCACCGCGGCGATGTGATCCGCCGGCGTACGCAGCACCTGCTCAACGAGGCCCGCCGCAAGGCCCACGTGCTCGAAGGGATGATCTTGGCCGTCTGCGACATCGACGAGGTCATCGCCCTCATCCGCGCCAGCCGGACGCGCCAGGAGGCGATCGAGAAACTCACCGACCGCCGCTTCCATATCGCCGGCGACCACAGATTCGCCCCGATCATCCCCGCCCGCCTGCTCGACCACGTCCGCGCCTTTGACGCGCTGGGGGGCGTGGTCCTCTCGCGCATCCAGGCCGAGACGATCGGGAACATGCGCCTGATCCAACTCGTGGGCCTGGAGATCGAGAAACTCGTGGGCGACTATCGCGCCCTCGCCGAGCAGATCGAGCACTATGAAAAAATCCTTGCCACGCCGCAGATCGTCCTCGACATGATCAAGCACGACTGCCGGCTCATGCGCGAGCGCTACAACCGCCCGCGCCTGACGGAGGTGCAGGAGGCCTCGGGCGACGACCTGAGCATGGGCGCACTGATCCCCGTGCAGGACATGGCTGTAACCATCAGCCGCGCCGGCTACGCCAAGCGCGTGCCACTGGAAACCTACCGCCAGCAGGCCCGAGGCGGCAAGGGGATCATCGGCGGCACGGCCAAGGACGACGACTTCGTCGAGCACCTCTTCGTCGCCAGCACGCACGACGACATGCTCTGCTTCACCGACACCGGCCGCGTCTTCCGCCTGAAGGTCTACGAACTGCCCGAGATGGACCGCACCGCCAAGGGCCGCCCGATCGTCAACCTCCTCGAACTCCGCACCGGCGAGCACACCCGCGCTTTCCTGGCCGTCAAAAACTTCGAGGCCGGCAGCAACTACCTCACCTTCGTTACCGCCAAGGGCGTCATCAAACGCACCGCCCTCAAGGCCTTCATGAACGTGCACAAGGGTGGCCTCATCGCCATCGACATCCGCCCCGGCGACCACCTCCTTGACGTGCAACTAACCAGCGGCAGCGACGACGTGCTCATCGCCACCGCCAATGGCCTGGCCATCCGCTTTACCGAGACCGACGCCCGCGACATGGGCCGACAGGCCGGGGGCGTGAAGGCGATCGACCTGGCCGACGACGACGAGGCCATCGGCCTCATCAACATCCCCATGGCCCCCGACGCCGACGGGCACCCCATGACCGTCAACCCCGAGCAGGCACTGCTGACAATCACCCAGCGCGGCTACGGCAAACGCACCCCCGTCGATGAATACCGCGTCCAGCCCGAACTCGGCAAGCCCCGCAGCCAGAGCCGAGGGGGCAAGGGCCGCGTCGATATCGAGACCGATGCGCGTAACGGGCGATCCGTCGCCGCGCTGCACGTCGGCGACAAAGACGGCATCGTCGTCATGACCAAGCACGGCCAGATCGTCCGCATGGGCGCAGCCGAGATCCGCCAGACCTCACGAGGCACCAAGGGCGTCCGCGTCGTCTCCCTCAACGAAGGAGACGAAGTCATGGCCGCCAGCCGAGTGCCAGCAGAGTAACTCCTCCCCCGAGGGGAGGGGCAGGGATGGGGTTGACCACTTTGTACGCCAACATGCACTGCGATCCAGATGAGAGGCTCTTGGCACAGTTTGCAATCCTGAGCCCGCGCCCATGGTTGGCGGTGCCTCACCGCCCCGGCGCGACGCTCGGCCTCCACTCCGGCTCAACAAACTTGAACCCCGTGTTCACGCCGCGAAGCACCACAAAGACCACACGCTCGGGCTGCCTCTTGGTAACCTCCTCGATCGCCTTGCGATAGGTGCCGATGTCGGTGATGTCCGTCTGGTCGATGCGGATGATCAGGTCCCCCGGCGCCAGGCCACCCTGCCCGGCCCACCCCGCCGCCTCGGCGCTCTCGACGAGCACGCCGGTGATCGACTCATCCCAGTTGTTGTCGTCGCGGTCAAAGAACGTGAGCTCGCGCACGGAGAGCTCGAAGTCCTTGTTCTCATCCTTCCGTGCCTCGTCGGGGCCGATGCGTGTGCGCTCTAAGGGAACCTTCAGTTCCAGCGGCTTGCCGTCGCGTAGCACCGTCAGCGTCGGCTGATCCTCGATCTTCATCTGGCGGATCTTGCGTGAGAACTGCCCGGCGTCCTGCAGCGTGCGCGGCGAGAGGCTCTCGCCGTTGATGGCCGTGATCACGTCGCCGACGCGCAGGTCAGTCCCCGCCGCGAGCGTGCGCGGGTAGACGCGCGTGATGCGAAAGCCCGTCGTCCCCTCAAAGCCAAGCCCTTTGGCCAGCTCGCGCAGCACCGGCTGCACGGCCACGCCGAGCCACGCCTTGGGCACCTCGCGCGGCGGGTCCTCCTTGGCCCTCGGGCGGGGCTTGAGGATCGTTACGTTGTTCTTCCCCCGGCGGTCAAACTGCACGAGCATCGTCTCGGGTATCTGCTCGGCACCATTGTCCATCATCCCCTTATACCGCTGGATGATCGCCGGCAGGTCCTTGACGGGCTGCCCGTCGATGCTGGTGATGATGTCCCCCCAGGTGATGGGCGGCTCGGCCGTCGCGGCTGGTGAGCCGCCCCGCACGCCCGAGACGACCACGCCCTCGCGGCTCGGCAGCCTGCGTTCGCGTGCCATTCGTTCGGTGATCTGGGCGACGCTGATGCCCCATGCGCGCAGGGCGGTCTCGTCGCCACGCTCGCGGAGGAGGCGCTCGGTGGTAACCATCGCCGTGCCGGCCTGGCCGTTGCGTGTGTAGTTGACCGTCAGCGTGGTGCCGACGGGCTTGTCGGCGATCATCCGCAGCAGGGGCGGAACCTCCTCGACGAAGCGGACGGTTACCGGTTGCCCGTCGATGGCCGTGATGACGTCCCCGGCCTGGATACCCGCGCTGGCGGCGGGGCCGGGTGGGGTCTGGGCGACGGAGTTGACCAGGACGCCTGCGGTCAGGCCGGTCTTTTCGATCGGCTTGAGCGAGAGCCCGATGTCCGAGCGGACGACCTGACCTTTTTCGATGAGTTGATTGGCAACGTCGCGAGCCAGTGATGAGGGCGTGGCAAAGCCCATCCCCGCGCCGCCGCGGGTGTTGATCCCGATGATCTGGCCCTGGAGGTTGACCAGCGGGCCGCCGGAGTTGCCGGGGTTGATCAGCGCGTCGTGCTGAATCCAGCGTGTGAATATGCCGGTGGTCTGCCCGTCGATCTCGTCGGGCTGCATCTCGCGGTCGTTGGTCCAGGTGTTGTAGAAGACCCGCTCAACGTTGGAAACGATGCCCAGCGTTACGCTCCGGCTCAGGGAGAACGGCGAGCCCATCGCCAGGACGGTGTCGCCCACGGCCAGTTGCGTGCTGTCGCCCCACTGCGCGATGGGCAGTACCTGCCCCTTGGGCAACAGGTCGGTGCGGATCTTGATGACGGCCAGGTCCGTCAGCGGGTCTTCGCCGACGAGGTCGGCGTCGATCTCGGTCTTGTCGGCGAGCGTTACCTTGAACTTGACGCCACGGTCGACGACGTGGTGGTTGGTGATGATGTGCCCCTGCTCGGTGATGATGGTGCCCGAGCCGTTGGAGCCATCTTTTTGCTCCTTGCCACCCCAATAACTGACGGTGGTTACGCGTATGTTCGCCAGCGCGGGGAAGACGCGGTCGCGTGCGGCAAAGACCTGGAGTTTGACGGCGTCCGCGGCGTGGATGCTGGCTTCGGGCGCGGCCTGGGGCTTGGGGGCGGCGCAGGAGGCCAGCACCGACAAGGCCGCGAGGGTTGCCAACAGCAGGGGTGAAGTCGAGCGTCGGTTCATTCGGCAGGTCCTTTGTAGACAGGTGCAAACGATCGGGGTCAGCCGACCGGGTGCAACGGTATCGGCACAACGAGGGTAAGGGCGGGAGGGTGTGAGTCTATCGCTGTCGTGGTCTATCTGGGGGGCAGGGGGCGCGATCGTGCGCAACCGGGCGGAGTTTGTGCATGAGAGAACGCGTTCTTTTTGCTTCGATCTCCGTGTATTTGTGCGACAAGAAGTGGGCCAACCCCACCCCTGCCCCTCCCCTCGGGAGAGCGGTTCTGATATGTCACTGGCCTTGTTGCGAGTCGGGCAATGCGAGTTCCTGGCCTGCGTCGAGCAATATCCACGCGCTTCGGCGGTCGGCTCGGCCGAGGATTACCTGGCAGTTGTGCAGCAGCGTCTCGGCGTAGAGCCTTGCGTCCTGGCCAACCTGGGGGGAGGTTGCCAGCATCACATGCACGCCCCAGGGGTAGTTGGTGGCGTTGTCGGGTTGAAGATTTTCAACAATCCAGGCGCAGGATTGCGCACATCGGCGGGGATACTCGGGGTTCCCGGTTACGCGCCCCAGGCGCCAGAGGGCGTGCAGGGCGCATAGGAGGCGTTCGGTGTAGACCTCGATGGCCATCTCCTGGCCGGGGGTCTGGGTGAGCAGGGGATGGGCCGTGGTGGGCATGGGGCCGAGGAGTTGGGCCAGTGGGGGTGCGAGGTGGCCAAAGCCCCCGGCGTGGAGCCAGAGGTGCTCGTCGGTGCCGAGGGATCGGTGGGTGTCCAGCAACGGCGCGCGATTGGCGAGGGTGGCGAAAAAGGGTTCGTCGATGGGCAGGCGGTTGCCCATGTCATCGACGAAGTTGCCCGGCTGGGGGTGGGCCGGTGCGCTGCCGAGGGTTTGCTGGGCGACGGCCAATAGGCGGTTGGACCATGTTGACCGGTCGTGCATGGGTGAGGGTATGGGGTGATGGGGAGGAACTTTGGTGGATAATGTGGGGAGAATATGGGTAGGTCGGCTCTCCGAGCCGACAGTCTTGGTCTGTGCATGGGCGATTGAGTAAGCGAACCCCACCCCTGCCCCTCCCCTCGGGGGAGGGGTTCAGAAGAGACAACCCCATCGCTGCCGAGCCGATCGGGGGAGGGGTTTGGATGCAGAGGTTTTATGGTTGACCGGTGTATTTGTTTTGCCGTGCCGTTTGTTGAGATTGCCCGGCGGGCGAAGTTGGGGGAGTCGTTCGAGGTGATCTCGGCGGATACGGGTTGCTGCCGGGGGTGCGGGATGTGCGAGCCGTATGTGAAAGTGGTCGTGGCGACGGGGCGGACGAGTCTGCCTGTGTTGACGCGTGCGCAGTCGGAGGCGATCGTCGCGCAGGCAGCGGCGTGGAAGATGCGGGGTGGTGGTGGGGGGCGTTAGCGGAGGCGTTCGACGGTCATGGAGGTGGTGCTGGTGGCGTCGCCGGCCTGGCCTGGGGCTTGCTGGACGACTTTTTGGTCCATGTTCAGTGAGACGAGTTGGCCCTTGGCGGTGTCCCAGGTGTAGCGGCCGGAGTGGGAGGAGGCTTTGATCTGGGCCTGGGCGTTGGATGCGGCGCTTGCGGGGTCGATGCGGCCTGTGAAGAGGACCTCGGCGGTGCCTGCCGAGGCGGAGCGGAGGGTGTGCTCGGTGATCATCTTGATGGCCCCGAGTGGGCCGACGGCGAGTGCATCGGCGTGGGACCACTTTTGGCCCACGCGGACAAGGCCGGAGTAGTTGCCGTTGGCCGGGGGGAGTGGGCCAAAGAGTGAGCCGCCGGTTTGGGGTGCGCCGGCGGGGCCTGCGCCTTGGCCGCCGAGTGCGCCGAGCATGCCGGTGGGGTCGAGTTCGGAGCCGCCGGAGATGTTGGTGATCTGACCTGAGCGGTCGATGGTGAGCGTGAGTGTGGTGCCGACCATTTTGCGGAGTTGGTCGTTGATCATTTTGTCGAGGTCGAGGCCTTTGAGGGCGTCGAGTGGGTCGCTCGATGCGGGTGGCGTGGCGGGGTTGCTGGGGGCGGGCTTGCCTGGGGCGGGCTTGGTTGGCTGGGGCTTGGTGCTGTCAAAGTCGATGACGATGCCCGAGCCGTCGAGCTTGATTTTGAGCGAGTCGTAGACCATGTCAACGGTGGCAACGCCGGTCTCGGCGTTGATGTCCTTGACGCGCAGCGAGAACTGGATGTCTTGCTTGTTGGTGATCTTGGTTGGGTTTTTGGGGTCCTGCGGGTCGGGCACCTGGCTGGTGGAGGTCTGTGCCATGCGGTAGCGGATGGTCTGGCCACGCTCCCAGCGGGGGCGGAGGTCGACGCTGCCCTTATCCCCCGGCTGGTCGGAGGGTGCCTTGTCGCGGTGGATAACGGGCTTGGTGGCCGGCTGGGCGAGGGCGGATTGGGACGCCGTCGTGATGGCCAGGAGGAGGACGGGTAAACGGCTGCTGCGCATGTGTGGTTCCCCAAGAGGTATGTGGCGGTACGTGCAGGTCTGTTCGCACGGGGATTATCGGCGGTTCTGGGCTAATGAAACAGCAACTCGCCTGCTGGGGCAGGGATTGTCGGCTGATAACCCGGCGTGGACTCTACAGGCCCTGATTTGGGTTCGATAAGCCGTGTTGTGATCTCAGCATTGAACAACACCGGCGTTCTGCGCGCAACGATGGCAATCGGCCGGTCGCAGCGCGAGGTGGCCACGTCGCTGGAGCGGTTGTCAACGGGCAAAAAGATCAACCGGGCGGCGGACAACCCGGCCGGGTTGATTACGACGAACGATTTCAAGAGCAGGATCACGGAGATCAGCTCGCAACTGAGCAACTTTGACCAGGAGGAGGCGTGGCTGGGCGCACGCGAGGGTGCCACGAGCACACTGTCAGACCTGACCAACGAGTTGCGGGGGTTGATCGTCTCGGCGGCGGACCGCTCGACACGCACGCCCGATGAGCTCGACGCGCTGCAGCTGCAGGTTAACAGCATCGTCGGGGCGATTGATTATGTGAGCAACACGTCGAGGTTCAAGGGTGTGCAGATCATCGGGGGGTTTAACAGCGCGACGATCGGTGCCGGGTCTGCCAGGGCGGCGGATGGGTCCGCGTACACGCTCAACGACCTCAAGACCGGGGGGAGGCTGAACCTGCGGACGGGGGATATGGAAGCGGCCGACAAACTGCTGAGTGGGGCAACGTCGTTCGTCAGCGGGGACCGGGCGACAGTCGGTGTGCGGCTGCGGGCTATCGACGCGGAGCGCGGCGTGCTGAGCACGGAACTGACAAACCTGGACAGCGCACGCTCGGCGATCGAAGATACGGACATCGCCGAGGAGGCGGCCAAACTGGTGCGGAGCCAGACACTGGAACAGGCGGCGATCTATGTCAAGGCGGCAGCGCAGGAGCAGCAGGCCAACTCGGTACTGGCGCTGCTGAGGGATGTGAAGGATGCGGGTAAGAGGGTCTAGTGCGTAGGTCGGCTCTCCGAGCCGAGCGGGCTGGTTTTTGCGTGGGCACTTTGGGCGGGCGAACCTGTGCGGGCAGAGAGTTCACCACAGAGACGCCCAGGCACAGAGAAGAGAGGGATTGGGCAGGAAACAGAGAATCGAACTCCCTGTCTTCTCGATGCCTCTGTGCCTCGGTGGTGAAATCTGTTTGCTGTGCAGGCCGGAAGCCTGCACAGCCGAGAGCCCGCTTGGGGGAGGGGTTCTTAAAGGCGTTGTGCCAACGCGGCGGCGAGGTTGTTGACGAGGATGGGGTGGACCTGGTCGAAGGTTGGTGGTGGGGGCGGCAAGAGTTTGTCCATACTGGTAACCTCGCGGCCGGTGAGGCCGCAGGGGACGATGAGGTCGAAGTGCTTGAGGTTGACGGCGACGTTGAGTGCCAAGCCGTGGGTGGTTATCCATCGGCGTACGCGGACGCCCAGGGCGGCGACCTTGGCGGGGGGTTGATTTGGGCGTGGTACCCAGACGCCTGTGGCACCTTGTTCGCGCTGGGCGGGGATGTGGAACTGTTCGAGTGTGTCGATGATGGCTTGTTCGAGCAGGCGCATGTAGTCGTGCAGTCGGAGGTTGAAGGCGTTGAGGTCGATGATGGGGTAGAGGACGATCTGGCCCGGGCCGTGGTAGGTGATGTCCCCGCCGCGATCGGTCGGTTGCACGTCGATGCCGAGGTGGGCGAGGGATTCGCGTGAGGCGAGCAGGTGTGATTGCGCGTTGGGTCGTTGGCTGACGGTGATAACGGGTTGGTGCTCGACGATGAGGATGGTGCCGAGGGTGTGGGGGGTGGGTGTTTCGCGAGCGGCGAGGATGCGTGCGTACTCGAGTTCTTGCTGGGCGAGGGCGTCGGTGTAGTTGATTCGGCCGAGGTTGCGGGTGGTGAGGTGGGCCTGGACGAATGGGCCGGGGGCGGGGGTCACGGTGGGTGTGGATTGGCCTTGGTTGTCTGTTGGCCTGGGCATGGGCGAGTATACTGCGGGCATGGAGAATGCTGAGGTTTCGGTGGCTAGCGGAGTTGCCGGGGGGGCTGGTGGTGGGCTGGGCAGGCGTGAGATTCACCCATCGGCGATCGTCGATGCGCGTGCGGTGCTGGGTGATGGTGTGAAGATCGGCCCGGGGTGCATTATCACGGGTGCGGTGGTGCTGGGCGAGGGTGTGGAGTTGGTCGCACGGGTCTATTTGCAGGGGCCGTTGACGATCGGCGCGCGGACGCGTGTGTGGCCGGGCGCGGTGCTGGGGTGCGAGCCGCAGGACTACAAGGTCAAGCCGGGGTTTCCGACGGCCGGTGTGGTGATCGGTGCGGACTGCCTGGTGCGTGAGAATGTTACGGTGCACTCGGCGAGCAAGATGGACGTGCCGACGCGTGTGGGGGACCGTGTGTTTATGATGGTCGGCAGCCACGCCGGGCACGATGTGCAGATCGGCAACGACGTGGTGATTGTCAACGGGGTGCTGCTGGCGGGGCATGCGCAGGTGCACGATCGCGCGACGATCTCAGGCAACACGGCTGTGCACCAGTTTATTCGGATTGGGAAGCTTGCGATGCTCTCAGGTTTGTCGGCGGCATCGACGGACTTCCCGCCGTATTGCATGGGGTATGGGCGGAACAGGATGGTGGGGATCAACGCCGTGGGGATGCGTCGTGCGGGGTTCACGCGTGAGCAGATCACGCGGACGAGGCAGGCGTACCGGGAGGTGTTTCGCCAGTCGCTGACGCGCCCGGCGATGATCCAGAGGCTGGCGGAACTCGGGGTGGATTGCCCGCCGGTGCAGGAGATGGCGGAGTTTGTGCGCACGGCTACGCGTGCGATCATGCCGCATGATCCGACGGCGGGTGGTGTGGAGCACGACACGGGGGATTGAAGGTGTTTGCTCGGGTTGCGTGGCCGCTTACGCTGGGGTATGGGTGTGCGTCCTGTGGTCATCTCGACGTGGTCGTTTGGCGCGGTGGCGAACGCCGCGGCGTGGCCCGTGCTGGCCGGGGGTGGGTCGGCGTTGGACGCGGTCGTTGCGGGCGCGACGGCGGTTGAGGATGACCCGGCTGTGGACTCCGTCGGTGTCGGTGGGTTGCCGGATGCGTCGGGGCGGGTGTCGCTGGATGCGTGCGTGATGGTGGGGCCGGGGCGGTGCGGGAGCGTGGCGTATCTGCGCGGGTATGCGCATGCGGCGCAGGTAGCTCGCTTGGTGATGGAAAAGACGGTGCACGTGATGCTGGCCGGGGACGGGGCGGAGGCGTTTGCGCAGCGACAAGGGTTTGTGCGACACCCGACGGACTTGTTGACGCTTGCGAGTAAGAGCGCGTGGGAGCAGTGGAGGGTGGCGCGGGACGCGGAGGATCGGCGCGGCGGCGCGGGCGCTCGCGAGGGTGAACTGCCTGCGATGAATGTAGAGGAGCGTTACGCCCAGGCCCGGCACATGCCCGGGGCCCGCGAGGGGAACCATGACACCGTCTGCGTGCTGGGGCTGGATGACAAGGGGGAGTTGGCCGGTGCGGTTACGACGAGCGGGCTGGGGTACAAGGTGCCTGGGCGTGTGGGGGACTCGCCGATTGTGGGGCACGGGTTGTATGTGGACCAGCAGGTGGGTGCTGCGGCGGCGACGGGGAACGGGGAGTTGGTCATGGGTGTCTGTGGGTCGTTCCTGGCGGTGGAGTTCATGCGGCAGGGGCGCACGCCAGCCGAGGCGGTGGTGGGGGTCTTAGAGCGGGTGGTGGGGGCGTATGAGGTGTTGCCGCAGCACCAGGTGGGGGTGGTGGCGATGTCGGCCGGTGGGGCGTGGGCGTGCGCTTCGCTGCGGGGTGGGTTTTCTTGCTGCGTAACAGATGGGGGAGGGCAGCGGCGGGTGGAATCCGGGCGGGTGCTGCTGGGGTAGGTCGGCTCTCCGAGCCGACAGTCCTGGGTAGGTCGGCTCTCCGAGCCGACAGTCCCGAGCACGGTGCGGATTTAAAGATTGGTTTTATTCCAGAGCCCCAGAGGGCCCAGAGGGATTCACTCAGAGGACTTAGTTACAGAGGTTTTCAGAGTGGTTCTTTGGGTTGTGCCAGCGGGCAACCTTGGCGCCCGCTGCCGACATTCATGGATCGAACTCCGCATCCCTACGCCAACTTTCGCTCCCTCCGCGAACCTCTTGAATCGTGCGATTGACGAGAGCTAATACCACACTTGCCCCTCCCCTCGGGGGAGGGGTTACTTATAAGAATTGTTTTGGCGGGCGGGCTATTGCCGGGCGGAGGGTTCGAGTTTGCTGCGGAGCATGGCCTGGGATTCGGGGCAGTTCAGGACGTTGGCCGAGAGGTTGGCTGCGGCTTCGAGCAGGGGCCAGTCGGTTGAGCCGTCGAGGTCGTTGAGGAGATTTTTCGTTGCGCGGAGTGCGTGCGGCGAGCCGGCGGCCAGGCGTGTGGTGAGGGTTTCTGCCGCGGCGGGGAGGTCGGCGGGTGTGGGGACGCAGGTGGTTACGATGCCCAGGGCGTGGGCCTGTAGGCCCGAGAGGAGGCCGCCGGTGAGGAGGACTTGGCGTGCGCGGCCGGGGCCGATTTTGCGGACGAGCCAGGGTGCGACAACGGCGGGGCAGACGCCCATGTCTACCTCGGGGAAGCCCATTTTGTTGTCGGTGTAGGTGAGGGCGAGGTCGCAGACGGCAACAAGCCCGCAGCCGCCTCCGATGGCCGGGCCGTTGACGACCGCGACGGTTACGCAGGGGAGTTGGCGGAGTTTGTAGGTAAACTCGGCCAGGCTGAGCAGGAGCGAGCGGGCGGTGTCGGGGTCGCCGAGGACGGCCTTGAGGTCCATGCCCGCGCAGAAGGCACGCCCCGCGCCGGTGAGGATGCAGACGTGCGGGCCAGAGTCTGTTCGCTCGGGTTTGGGTGTGCAGCGGTCGGCCAGCTCATCGATGCGTGCGTGCAGGGACGCCAGCAGGTCGGGGGAGAGGGCGTTGCGGCTGTCGGGGCGGTTGAGTGTGATGGTTGCCAGTGGGCCGGTGATGTGGAGTGTGGCAAGGCTCATGGTTGGCTCGACGGTGGTGGGGGTGGTCAAAGTAAGCGGATCAGTTCCAAAGTGCGGCGACGCGGGCGCGCTGGTCCGGTGAGCCGGCCAGCGAGAATGAGGCGGCCAGGGCGCGGTCGAAGGGTTCGTCGGCGTCGGTCCCTTCGAGGTGGTTGAGGAGTTGCTTGGTGGCGGCGAGGGCGTGGGGTGGTTTGTTGGCAAGGTTTTTGGCGATGCGTTGAGCCGCGGGCAGGACGTCCTCGCGTATATCGCAGCAGACGTGGGCGAGGCCTAGGTCGTAGGCGTGCTGGCCGGTGATGAGGTCGGTGTCCAGGACGCGCTCGCGGGTCTGGCCGTCGGTAAGGGCCTGGCGGAGTGCGGGGATGGTTACGGCCGGTGAGATGCCGAGTTTGAGGACGGGGTAGCCGAGCTTGGCGTCGCGGTCGGTGACGATGATGTCCCCGCCGCCGAGGAGGGCGCAGCCGCCGGCGACGGCACCGCCGTGGGCGGCGATGATGACGGGCAACGGTGCTCGGCGGAGTGCGCGGACGAGTTTGCTCAGGCCTGTGAGCAGCGCGGGGAGCGTGGCAGGATCGTTGTGGACGAGTTGCATGTCAAAGCCGGCGCAGAAGACCGCGCCCTGCCCGCAGAGGATGATCGCCCGGCACGCGGGCTGGCCGGTTGGAGGTGGTGTCAGCAGTGTGTGCAGGTGCGCGAGTGCCAGGTCGAGCATTGCGGGTGTGAGGGCGTTGCGCTTGTCGGGGCGGTTGAGGACGATGTAGCCGGTGTGGGCGTCGATGTGGGCGTAGACCTCTTCGGCGGGGTTGGGGGTGGGCGTGGTCATGGGGTGTTGCCCGGTGTCGCTGCGCGCGACTGGTTGACGATGCGTGTGGCGAACTGGCCGGCGATCGCCAGTGCGTCGAGGTTGACGCGCGTGGTGTAGCCGGCGGAGGTGATGGTGCGGACGAGCAGGTCGGTGCTGATGTTTCCGGGTGCGCGTTTGCCGGGCGTGCTGGCGTAGGGGCACCCGCCGAGGCCCGCGGCGGAGCCGTCGAAGGAGCGGAGGCCCAGGTCGAGGGCGGCGCGGACGGAGTCGTCGGCGTGGCCGAGGGTGTCGTGGAGATGGAGCGTGAGGCTCTCGGTATCGAGCCATTCGTGGCCAATCTCAGCGAGGACGGCGTTGAGCATGAGCCGGGTTGTTTCGGGCGTGGCCGCGCCGATGGTGTCGGCCAGGTCGAGTTCATCGACGCCGAGCTCGACGAGCATGCGTGCGACGCGGGCGACCTGTGCGGGCGCAATCGGGCCTTGCAAGGGGCAGGCGATGGCGCAGGAGATATAGGCCCGCACGGGCAGGCCGCGTGCGTGGGCCTGTTCGACGACGGGCCTGAAGCGGTCGATGCTCTGGGCGATGGTGGCGTTGGTGTTCCTCTGGTTGAACGATTCGCTGGCGGCGGTGAAAACCGAGGCCTTGTCGATGCGAGCGCCGGCATCGATGCACGCCAGCGCGGCGGCGAGGCCCTGTTCGTTGGGGATCAGCACGGAGAAGGCGGGCAGCATGGGCTCAGTCTCTGGAACCCCTCCCCCGAGGGGAGGGGCAGGGGTGGGGTTCCGAGCGTTTACGCCTCCCGGCCCTGCGAGGCGTTCCCGAACGCGCTGCTTTATGAACCGCAGCACGCCCTCAAGATTTTTGACCACGTCATCGTTACTGATGCGAAGCACGGCTACGCCGTGGCGCTCGATGTAAGCCTGTCGATCGGCGTCGCGTGCACGTGCTCCTGCGCCGGCGTGTGTCTGGCCGTCCACCTCGATCGCCAGTGCGCAGTCGTGAGAGAAGAAGTCGAGGATATATGGCCCGAAGGGGTGTTGCCGGCGGAAGTGGGTGCCGAGTTTGTTGTCCTGGCGGAGTTGCGACCAGAGCGCGCCCTCGGGGCCGCTCTGGAGTGTGCGGAGTTCTCTGGCTCGCTGCGCGGCTATTGGGTCTCGGGGTGGGGAGGTGTATTGGAGGCTTGTTGATGTTGGGTTGGGGGGCAGTGGGGGCGGTTGGGTTGGACTAACCCCACCCCTGCCCCTCCCCTCGGGGGAGGGGTTTATGAGTTTGAGCAGTTCTGCCCGGTCGGCGAGTTGGGGAACCCACTTGGGGCTGACGAAGCTGGCGACCTCAATCTCGTCGACGCCCGTGTTGCAGAGGAGATTGATGAGGCGTGCCTTGTCGGCCGTAGCGATTACGCCCGGCTCGTTCTGGAGGCCGTCGCGTGGGGAGACGTCGGTGATGCGGACGTGGTTGGGCATTAGGTGGTGTACTCGGCGTTGATGAAGACGTACTGCTTGCTCAGGTCGCACCCGAGCATCCAGGCCTGGCCCGGGCCGGTGCCGACGGTCATAACGACCTCGACGCGTTTGCCGGCCATGGCGTGCTTGAGGCGTGGGTCGGTCAGGGCCGCGACGACGGGCACGCCGGCGCGGTAGACCTCGACGGGGCCGATCGAGAGGCTCGCGTGGGCGGGGTCAAAGCGCACGCCCGCGTTGCCCCCTGCGGTAACGATGCGTCCCCAGTTGGGGTCTTGGCCGTGGATGGCGCACTTGACCAGTGGGCTGTTGATGATCTCGCGTGCGATGCGTGTGGCGGCGTCGTCGGTCGCCGCGCCGCGGACGGTGGCCTGGAAGATGCGCGTTGCGCCCTCGCCGTCGACGACGATCTGCTCGGCCAGGTCGCGGCAGAGCGTCGCCAGCGCGGCGGTGAACTGGGTGAACGCTGGCGTGCCCGCAACGATTGGTTCACCCCCCGCCTGCCCGCTGGAGAGCACGGCGACGGTGTCCGAGCAACTCGGGTGGTTATCGACGCTGATGCGGTTGAAGGAGTCTTGGCAGCAGGCGTCCAGGGCGGCTTGCAGGTTGGTGCTGTCGATCGGCGCGTCGGTCGTGATAAAGGCCAGCATCGTTGCGCTCGGCACCGGCGGGCGGTCGGCGGAGGTGTCCAGGCGCGGGGCGATCATCCCGCTCCCCTTGGCGATGGCACCGATGGTGATCTCGCGCCCGTTGATGTGTACACGGGCGAGTGCCGACTTGGGGGCCAGGTCGGTGGTCATGATCGCTCCGGCGGCGGCGGCATCGGCGGCGCTGCCCCGGGCGAGTTGCCGGGCGAGGGTGGGGATCGCCGAGAGCATCTTGGCCACGGGCAAGGGGCGGCCGATGACGCCCGTGCTGCTGGGCAGGACCTCCTCGGGCGTGATGCCGAGCAGTGGGGCAAGGGCCTGGCAGCAGGCCAGGGCGTCGAGCACGCCCTGCTGGCCTGTGGCGGCGTTGCTGTTGCCGGCGTTGATGAAGATCGCGGCGACGGGCTTCTGGCGTGCGCTGAGCACCTCGGCGCGGGTGCGCTGGCCGATGATGATGGGCGCACCGACGACGGCGTTGGTGGTGAAACTCATCGCCGAGCCGGCGGTGTGCGGTGTTGCCGATCCGGGGGCGGGTTGGTCGCGGGCGATGAGGCACAGGTCGGGCTTGCCCGAGGGTTTGATCCCCGCAGCAAGGCCGGCGGCGCGGAAGCCGAGGGGTTGCGTTACGCTCATGGGTGCAAGATAGCCCGCCTGTGCGGGCCTGTTGGGTCAGGGCCTAGCCGTCAGCGTGCGGGCTCGGCGGCGAGGGTGCCCAGCCAGCGTTCGAGTTCAGCCGGGGGGCGGTTGAAGGCACGCTCGGTCGAGCCGGTACGGAAGATGCGGGGGGCCTTTGCCCCCGGTGCTCGTTCGAGGACCTCGATGCTCTGCATCGTGTTCCCCTGCGGCTCAAGGAGCGCGATGACGGCCTGAACGGGTGCCGAGGGTTGCCGGCGGAGGTCCACGGCGTCGGCGCCAACACCCAGGATTGTTGTCAGCAGGTCCAGCGACGCGGCGGCGCGGGTGGGGTCTTGCGTGATCGGTGCGGCGTCGTCGACTTGCTCGGTCCAGCGTTCGCCCTGGCGAAG
>JAJTGZ010000036.1 GCA_021299385.1 Phycisphaeraceae bacterium
CGCTCGCCGTCAGCGGGATATCGCCGAGTATCCCCGCCACGCTCTCCTGCGCCGAACTGTCCAGGTTGATCAACGCCAACTGCAACGGCCGTGCCGCCTGCCGGCCCATATCCACCAACAACTGCCTCACTTCAGCACGCAACGCCGGGTCGCTCGGGTTCCCCAGCGCGGCCAGCAACTGTGGCACCGCATACTCACCCGCCTCGATCAACCGCTCACGCGCTACCAGCCGCTGCCGCTGCGTCCCCGTCAGCAGGGCGATGCTCGCATCGATCTGCGCCGGGTTCCGTGCCGTGCTCTGTTTGCCAAGCTCGTAGGCACGGTTGAGCTGCGCACTGACCTTCTCGATCGCGGCGATCCGCTGCCCGCGTGCGGCCGACTCCTCAAACCGGGCGACCTCGCCGGACTCATCGACCAACTTGGCAAACTCCGCAACGCTCATCGCCTGCTCGCCCTCGACCTTCCCGAACGGCGCGCCCATCTTGTCGAGCACACCCTGCCCGAAACTGTTCGCCAGGTCGTAGCGGGCGATCCGCACATAGTGCACATAGTCCTTGAGCTGCTCGCGTGCCTCGGCCAGCGTCTTGGCGTCCGCCGCCCAGGCCGAGGAAAGCGTCGAACCGGCGGCCAGCACAATCGCAACCAGCCGGCCCAACGAACCCCGCCCAAACGCGCGAGCATGAACAGCAGGGGCACCGGCGGAGGCCACGGTCGGCATCGAACTCGGGGTGGAAGCCAAGGGGGAGGTCGGAGAGGGAATGATCACGCAAAAAACTCCAGAAAAAAGGGATAATCCGAATCACCCGGCCGCCCGGCAAAGACCAATACACACCAAAACCTGCCGCAAAGGGCCATCCAACCAACCGGCCGACGCACCAGCCCCGGCACCAAACACACTACACACACTACACACTACGCAAATCCACCCCAGGGCGGTTCCCCACCCAAGGACAAGCCCCGCAAGTGCATGAAGTTAGCACGCCAGACGGGTGGTTTCAACGTGCGGCAGCGGCACCCCCACCAACCAAGGCCCGACCCCCACCCCCGCCACACTCCGGGCACGCACCCCCGGCAAGGCCCCGCAGGTCATACCCGCACCTCTGGCACTTACCACGCCGACGGCGGTGGCTTGCCAGAATGAGCCTTGCTGTTGGATGGAGATTAGTCAGGACTGCAAGTATCGCTCCGATTGTCAGTGCGTTGAGTAAAAGTCCTGTGAGCAGCACCCGAGGGGCAAGTGCCCCGCTTCCAGTCGGGCCAAAGAGCTGGTCATACCACTGCGGCATTGTGCCGCCGTAGACATAAAACCCGATGTCGTCGCCGGTGTTAAATTCCCCGAGCTTGCCAATCAGAGGTTGGGAAAGTGCTGTCATTCGTACTGCCTCATCCGGCGTAGCGGGTCTGTGCAACGCCCGGTTGGCAAGCACCGGCCAAGGCCAGCCAAAGGCCGTATCTACCCACAGCGTAACGGGTGCACCGATATCCGGCCCAATCTCCGAAGCAGCCGTCCACGATGGGGGCTGGTTGGCCACAGCGGCCGGCCTATCACCGGGCTCAGGAGCCGCGACACGCTGATTGATACTTGCAAGGTCAGCGGGATAGGTCCTTGCGATTTTCTGAATCCATCCCAGGCGTACTTCCCATATGCGGCCGCCGTTGGCACGGTCGGGCATATATCCAAAAATCTCTTCATTCGAGGGCTGCGTCCAACGAGCCCTATCAAAGTGAGCCCCGACACTCGCCAGCAGCAGAGACACGACCGCACCAAGAAGAAAATACGCAGCGGCCCGGCTGGCAAGCCGGGCCGCCGCGGAGAGTACTCGACAATTTACGCTTGGGTGCATGAGATGTCTGTTAGATACATGGTGGGCCCCAGGGGCTGATCACCCTGACAGGGGCCAATGCAGGTCCCGGCGAGGGTGGAAAGCAAAACATTACTGCCGGGCAAGTGGGTGGGGCTGCGCCTCCTGTGGTCACACCCACAGCGGGGCAGGTGTAAGTACTGCACCACTCTTCGACTTGAATCTGCACGCATGGCCTGCCCACAGCGCAATTCGCGAAAATCCAAGTTGTTGATCGCATAGTGGTGAATACGGCACATTGCTTGTATGTGCATGACATCATCCAACCTCCAGTCACTGGTGTGATGCTGGAGCTCTCCAATGTCCATGGCGACAGGGGAGTTCGGGGACCAACCGGCGCACCTGTTACCCAAGGTCCCCAGCCAGGAGTGCAAGTAGTAGGCGCGGGGGTAGGGGGGACACCACCTGGTGGCGTTGTCTGTGCGAAACATCCAAACGTCATTTCCTGAGCTTCCCCAACTGCCTGTGCCCATTCAGTTGTGGACGACTTGACCCTTGTCTCAAAGCGTTCAACTGCTAGGGCGAGAGTGTTCAATTTGGTGCTGCGTGAGCAAGTGGTCGTGGCCTTGTCAATCACCACGTCTGCGGCCTTGTAGCCAACTTCATCCAGGAACGTTATAATGCCATCTACGTTAGGGTCGTTGGCGATGGCTTGGTAGAGAATGTCGTCGACCAGAAGGCCTTTCTTGTATGCCCTCGTGGACTTGGTTTTTGCCGATGCAAACGACGAAACACCGGTCTCCTTGAGCCAAACAGCGGCATCCTCCTGTGCGATTTGGAACTCACCCATCAGTGATTTGTAAACATCAGAGATCGACGCCGACTCAAATGCTTTGGCTGACCATCCATCAGACGAACTCGGATCAGGCTGATATACAACGGATGAAAGATTGTCGCCAATGAGTTTTCCGGGTTGTGGTACCAAAACGACTGCAAGCACCTTGACCGTACCGCCAGCCTTATCCACAACTGCGCTATACCGCCAACCTGGATCATCAAAAACCACGTCAGCAACCCGCGGGCTAGCCTGTGCATGCGCTCCCTGCATGAATGCGGCCAAGGCCAAACACGACAGTCTCACGCGTTGGTTACGGAGCCAACCGAGACAGACCCGTTTATTGACGGCATGCGATTCGTGCCGCTTGCCAGCGTGTATTTGGTAGGGTGGGGGGGGGGGGGGGGCAAAAAGTGCTTTCAGTATTCGACAGGTTCACAGGAAGCTCCTTGTTATCCAGGCCGAATGCCCCTCGGCACCACCGGCCATCCTTTGCCCAATCGCATCACGGCGCGACTGGAAACCGGCCCTCGAACCACTCGACGGCAGGTAGAGCCTACCAGAAACTCCCCCATCATGCAAACAAAATTATTTTTGTGCATAACCTGTGCATAACTCTGCCCGCCCGGCACCGCGCCCTCACCCCTAAGGGTGCCTCGCCTTCCGCTCAATAACGCCGCACTACTCCCCGCACGATCCCCTGAATCTTGCACTCGCGCACGATGATCGGCGAGAACCCAGGGTTCGCCGGCTGCAGGCGGATGTGGTCCTGTTCCTTATAAAACGTCTTGAGCGTCGTCTGCCCGTCGGGCAGCAGGGCGACGACGCGGTCGCCGTTGTGGGCCATCTCGGTGCGCTCGATGAGGACGTAGTCCCCATCAAGGATCCCCTCGTCGCGCATGCTCTCACCCTCGACCTTCAGGGCGAACATCGTGCTCGCCCGCCCCGGGCGTGGCCCGAGCATGCCGACGAGGTCGAGTTCCTCTTCGTCCTGCACGCGCTCGATCGGGTACCCCGCGGCGATCTTGCCGACCAGGGGTATCCGCATCGGTCGAGACTCATCCGGCACCGAGATCCCCGGGGCGATCGACAAAGAGCGTGCCTTGTTCGCCTCGCGGATCAACGCCCCCTTCTTGATGAGCGCCTCGACGTGCTCGAAGACGGTGACCTTGCTGACGCCGATCTCGTCGGCCAGTTCCTGCATCGTCGGCGAGTAGCCGTGGCGGACGCGCCAGTCGCGTATGAGTGAGAGAATCCGCAGTTGCTTCGGGGTCAGGTTCATGGGTGCTGTCCTTTGGTGATAAGTGAAAAACGCCGACGGGCACGGCCTGAACATGGGCCGGCCCAGGCGGGGGTGAACAATCCAATGAAGGGAACGCCAGCAAAGCCCCCCCGGCCTCGGCCAAAGTGCCCGGCGATACAGAATGCTCAAACAATCCAGGCTCCAAACAGCCAGCCCCCTGCGCAGAAGATGGGATGGTCCTAGCACCGGCAGTCGCCGATGCAATAGTCGTCGCGGGAGAGTTAGAGCCACTGCCAGAGGTGGATGTTGTGCCAACTGACCGGGTGCCCTGCTCCCCCGTTGTTGCACCAACCCGCTCGGCATCCCGCTTTACCCGCCTGGCTACCCACCGCGCAGGCTGGACCAACGCATCAAGAGCCTCTCGCTGCCGGGCTACCCGGTGCTCGGCACGGAGAACCGCCAATGCCGAGGCCTCCGTCGGCCCAAGGCCGGCACCCCCCGCCCCCAGAAGATGCACGCCCGTATCGACTGTCGCGGGCAGGACCCTGGCCATGACCGACGCACCACCATGAACAATCGTCGAGCCGATCGCCGGGTCAATCGCAACGGTGCCGTCATCGCAGGGAACGTACGGCCTATCAAACTCCCCCCCAGGCCCAAGGCGGAGCAGCGCCGACCGCCTGGACCCAAACCGGGGCGCATCAGATAGCCCCGAGCCAGTGCGTGCAATGGGCGGGGCACTCTGGGGCTGCTCCCAATCCAGGGAGGTAAAATCGGTGGTCGCACGCCGGCCTCTGAGCCACCCGAGCAGGTGCGTTAGGGCTGAGCCAGGTGTAAGAGGCAGCACAACCGGCGAGTTGGCCGGGTGGGTGGACAGGCCGGGCGTGCTGGCGGCAGTTGTCACGGAGACCTCCGCGTCTGTGTGCCGAGCATCGACCCGCACCCGGCACGGCTGTGCCCGGCGCGTCCGCTGTTGGTCTTTGACATGAGCCGTCGAGCAGTCATGGCAAACGTGTGGTCGATGTGCGGCAGGGGTGGGGAGAGTTGGTTCCACCTGAGGAAGGCACGCCGCTCCGCGGCACGCAACGCTCGAACCATTCCAGCCGGTTCTGTCAGCCACCTTTGTCGAGAGCCAAAGTGGTTAGTTGGCAGTTGCTGGGTGTCCTTGACCTTGCACTGATCGACCTAACGAATCTCCTGGCCGCACGTTTGACGACAGGAAGTATCGGCGGCTGTGCGGGGTACGCCGAGGAACGAGTCAACAGGTCGTTCGGGTAAAGATAGCCGACGATTGACCGAACGGCAAGGAAAATGTTGGTTTTTTTTCGGTTGTCGGTCTCTGTCGATTGCTGTGGGTTTTTAACCCAATGCCGGGCAAGGAGTTAGGAACCATCGGCAAAGGGAGGGTTTTGCCAAATCGAGCGCAAAATGTGCCCAGAAGGGGTGATGCGGGCTGAAGGATTATCGCAGGAATCAAAACGGCGGGCTGGAAGCCCGCCCCACCAAGTAAATCCACCAGGTAAATCCACGCTACGCCCGCTCGACGACGATCCGGAACGCATCCACCGCCAGCACACGCACCCGCGTTCCCGCCTCGATCACCCCGGCGTCGGAAACCACGTCCAGCACCCGCCCGTTGAGGTCCATCTTTCCCGATGGGCGGAGCGGCGTCAGGGCGGTCCCCGCGTCGCCGATCGAGGCGGGCAGTGGGCCGCCGCTGGCGGTTGCCAGGATCGGCTGGTCGTCGGCCCCGCGCTCTTGCAGGATTAACCTGCCGAAGATCGGCAGCGACTTGGCGTGCTTTGAGATGTAGTAGAGCACAACACCCGTGGTGGCGATCCCGATCGTTACCGAGACGAGCCCATACTGCAACCCGCGCCAGCGTGCACCAGGGTCGGCAAAGGGGAGCGCCGATGCCGAGGGGATAAACGTCATTACCAGCCCACCAAAGAGGAGCAGCAGCCCGAGGGCACCAGCGACCCCAAAGCCAGGCAAGATAAAGACCTCCACCAACAGCAGCACGATCCCCACCCCGATCGCCAGCACCTCCCACCACCCCGCCAGCCCCGTCAGCAACGCCGGCAGCAGCAGCCCGATCATCGCCAGCCCGGCGATGGCCCCCGGCGCGATCAGCCCCGGGTGGATCAACTCAATAAAAATCCCCAGGATGATCAGCACCACCAGCACGCTGCGGACGATCATCCCGCTCATAAAACGTGCGGCTACCTCATACCACGTTTCATCCTGCCGACCGATCTGCACCCCGGCGGAATAGGCCTTCAGCTCCTCGTCGGTGTTCACCTTCCCCGAGGCCATCTTGTACCGCAGCATCTGGTCCTGGCGGAGGGTGATGATCGACTTGCCGTCGCTGACATACTCCAAGAGCGTCCACTGCCCGGCATCGGCAGGCGTGATCACCGGGCGGGTGCTTGGCACCGGCTTGAGGCTCAACTGCAGGTTCGCCTGCGAAACATCTGCGGGGTTAAGAGGTACAGCCGGGCGCAGGTCGGTGCTCCCAGGCGTCGCTGCACCCTGTGGCACCTTCGGCGCAGGCTCGGCATCGGGGCTGCTGGCCACCGCGGGCCTGCCCTGCGCGGGCTCCTCACCAAAGATCATCTGATACTCGTAGCGGTCAACAAACAACTGCTGCCCGGTGCTCTTGTGCTTTACCAGCCAAAGCTCGGCCCCGCGCGAGACAAACCCCTGCACCAGTTTTTCATCCCACCCACTGCGACGGGCGCTGTCGACCAGCTCCGCGACGATCGGCGCGACGATCTTGGACCGCTCGTCGGCGCTCAGGCTCTTGATCCCCGACGCGGGGTTGAAGGCAAGCGGTGCCGCATCGCCAAACGCCGCGGCGTCGCTGACGAGAATCTCCTGGCACGCCAGCGAGATGATCGCCCCGGCTGAATACGCATTGGGGTTGACCCAGGCGATGGTCCGCTTGATCTGCGTCTTCTTGATCGCCGTGCAGATGCCGAGCGCCGCTCCGAGTTCTCCGCCGGGCGTATCGATATCGAATACCACCGCATCGGCACCGGCCAGCTCGGCCTCCTTGAGCCGGCGCTGCACGCTGCTGAGCGTGATCGCGTCGATCGGGCCTTGGATCGTGATCACCGCAATGTTCTTGCTCGTCAACGGCCCGGCCGGGGGCACCTGCGGCGGAGCTGCCGGTGTTTCACCTTGCAGACCGGCACCCAGACCAGGAACAAAAAACCCCAGCAGCAGGAACATCAGCAGCAGACGTGTGGCCTTGAGCATCACGCTAAGGATAGGTTCCGCACCGCCATGATGGTGCAGACAGGCCGGATGCATGCCCGAGGTGCGGTTAGGATCACCCATGATTGAAGCACCCGTAGCGATCATCACAGGGGCAGGCTCGGGCATCGGCCGAGCCACGGCACTCCGCCTGGGCGACCAGGGATACGCCCTCGTGCTTGCAGGCCGGCGGCGCGACGCGCTGGCCGAGACCGCCGAGCTTTGCTCGGCGGGAGAAATCCTGATCGTCCCGGCGGACCTGCGCTCGCAGCCCGAAGCCGAGGAAGTCATCGACGCCGCAGCCCAGGCCTACGGGCGTATCGACGTACTGGTCAACAATGCCGGGTTTGGGCAGGTCGTGCCGATCGCATCGCAAACGCCCGAGCAGTTTCACGAGACGTTGCTGATCAACACCTACGCCCCGGCGTGGATGACCATGCGTGCCTGGCCGGTGATGCAACGCCAACGCAAAGGGTGCATCATCAACATCGGGAGCATGGCGATCTACGACCCCTACCCCGGCTTCTTTGCCTACGCGGCCAGCAAGGCCGCGCTGGCGCTGATGACGCTCTCGATATCCAAGGAGGGCTCGCCCGCCGGCATCCGCGCCTTCTGCATCGCCCCCGGCGCAACAGAGACGCCGATGCTGCGAGCATCGTTTGACACCGCCACCCTCCCGGCCGACGCGTGCCTCGACCCGGCCGTCGTCGCGAGCGTGGTCGCCCGCTGCGCCGCCGGGGAACTCGATGCGCTCAACGGGCAGACGATCCCCGTGCTTGCAGAATCCGCAAAGGCACTCCTCTTGGCATTGACCAAGGCCCACCCCTCGGCGTGGCTGAACATGCACCCGCAGTAATCCACACGCGCGCTGAGTGCGACCATGCCCACACCGACACCCACGCCGCGATCAACGCTCACCAGCGACTACCAGCGCAACTGGCCGGAGTATTTCACTGCCGTGGCAGGCAAGCCACCACGCGAGACGCTCGTACGAGCGCTCGACGCCTTCGAGCGTGAAGAGCCGGCCCCTGCACCCGCCGGCGCGTCAGGGCAGCAACGCACCTTCATCGCCGTGGACATCGCCACCGGCGAGGGCCGAGATGCACGCGAGATCCTTCGGCGTACTCGCCCACGCTGGAGCGTGCTGGCAACCGACGCCCACCCCGAGGCCGTGCGCCTGAGCATGGCGAAAGTGGACCTCGATCACCTCGACCGCCTGGCTGTGGCCCAGGTTTCGATGGAGGACCTGCCCAGCCACGCCGCGCTGCCCAGGCGTGTGGACCTAGTCAACGCCAGTTTCGCCCTCCCGTTCTGCAAGCCCGAGTCGTTCGCTGCGCTGTGGGGATGGATCACCACCGGCCTGCGCCCCGGCGGCAGGTTCGCCGGGCAGTTCTTCGGCCAGCTCGACGAGTGGGCCAGCGTGCGCCCCCAGAGCCACTACACACGCGCGCAGGTCGAGAAACTCCTGGCCAGCTTTGACATCGAGTGGCTCGACGAGGTTCTCCGCGAGGGGGACGACGCAACGGGCAAGATCAAGATGCACCACGTCTTTCACGTCGTCGCGCGGAAACGATAAAGGCAGTCGTGCACGCGTCCCGGCCAACAAAAACGCCCGGCACTTGCCGGGCGCGTTGTACTCTTCGATGCCCCCCACTCCACCGCCGCTTAGCGATAGAACTCGATAATCAAGTTCGGGTTGATATCAAACGGAATCTGATCACTCGTCGGCGAGGCGACAGCCTTGATCCTCAGCTCACCCGGGTTCGTCTCGATCCACTGCGGCACCTGGTGCCCGGGCAGCGACTCCATGTTCTCACGCAGCAGCTTGTGCACGCCCGGCTTAAACGTGATCGTGTCCCCCGGCTTGATCGTGCAGCTCGGGCGGTCGGTCTTGCGGCCGTTGACGAGCACGTGCCCGTGCACGACGATCTGCCTTGCCGCCCAGATCGTCCGCGCCAGCCCTGCACGACGAACGACGTTGTCAAGCCGGCTCTCCAGCAGCCGCATCAACTGCTCGCCGGTGTTTCCCTTGAGCGTCCCGGCCAGCGCGATATAACGCCGGAACTGCCGCTCGAGCACCGAATAGTGGAACCGCACCTTCTGCTTCTCGTTGAGGCGCAGGCCATAGTCGCGCAGGCGACGCCCACGCAGCCCGTGCATACCCGGATAAATCAACTCACGCTTGCTGGTGTGCTTGGGATTATCCGCAATCGGCACGCCAACGCGACGGGACAACTTGACCTTGGGACCGGTGTAACGAGCCATAGAAAACCTCCGTCGTTTCAGCCGGCGGCCTCGCAGCCACCCGAAACGTGCCGAGAAAATCGGCGACATGTGCCCTTAGCGGAGACCTCCGCTGGGCAGGGATATCCGGGCAGACGCTCTGCACCGGGGCCAAGATTAAAGGCACCCGACCAGCTCAAGGCAAGCCCCCCAGCCCACCCCCAGCCCACCCCAAGTCCCCGAATCACTTACCCGTTCCACTTCTTCAGCGCAGGCCCGGTATAAATGCTCAGCGGCCGGATCAGCCGGTTGTCCGCGTGCTGCTCACTGATGTGTGCTGCCCACCCGGTGATCCGTGCGGCCACAAAGATCGGCGTGTACTGCGGCACCGGTATCCGCATCGTGAAATACGTCATCCCGCACGGGAAATCCACGTTCGGAAAAATCTTCTTCTTCGCCAGCATGATCCCCTGCACCTGCTCACCCAAGGCAAACCACTTCAGCGCAGGCAGCCCGCCGAACGTCCCCGTCAGCGTCCCGGCCATCTTCTTGCCCAGGCCCATCAAGATCCCCGCCCGGTGGTCGCCGTTCCTATAGACGCGGTGCCCAAAGCCCATCAGCTTGCGCTTGCTGACAAACGCCTGCTCCATCCACGCATCGACCTTCGCCGAGCCGATGCCGTCCTCGCCGATGTCCTTGACGATCTCCTTGAGCATCTCCATCGCCATCTCGTTGGCGCCGCCGTGCAACGGCCCTTTGAGCGCGCCAATGCCCCCGGCCACCGCGCTGTGCATGTCGCTGAGCGTGCCAGCAATCACCCGTGTCGTAAACGTGCTGGCATTAAACTCATGCTCGGCGTACAGGATCAGGCTCACGTCCATCACCTTCGCCTCGTCCTTGCTCGGGCGTTTGCCGGTCATCAGATAGAGGAGGTTCGCCGCGTGGTCCAGGTCGGGCGCGCCGCCGAGCTCGCGTCCGATGATCGCCCGCCCGTCGATGACGCACTGCATGTGCCCGATGATCGTCGGTATCTTGGCCAGCAGCCTCTTGGCCTTGCGCAGGTTTGCCGATGGTGAGTTGTCCTGACAATCCACATCCGTGTGCCCCAGGATGCTCACGGCCGTGCGCAGCACGTCCATCGGCACCGCACGCCCACTGGCCAGCCAGCCCCCGGCTGACTCGATAAACGCCGTCGCCGCCGGGTGCAACGCACGCTCGGCGACCACCTCAGCCTTGAACCGCGCCAGCTCCGCAGGCGATGGCTTGTGACCCTCCAAAAGCAAAAACGCGACCTCCTCAAACGTCGCGTGCTCGGCCAGGTCGTGAATCTCGTACCCCCGGTAGATCAACTTATCCTGCTCGATCGAGCAGACACCCGTCTGCCCACCGATCACACCCTCGAGCCCCTTGGCAAACGCGGCCTGTTTGTCCGCAGCACCACCACCCCCCCCACCACCAGATGCCGACACAGACGCGGGCGAACCAGATACAACACCCATGCGGTGCTCCTTATGCAGACTCAGAATATAGACCTCTCCCCGCGAGCACGTTTCCAACCCCGCTTCGCCCCCACACCAACCATCACCTCTCCCGCATCCCATCCCCCGGTGCCCCCGACCGCGTCGGCAGTTTGGCGTTGGTCCACTCAAACATCCCCCCGGGGAAGAACTGCACATCTGAGTACCCCGTTGTGATCAGTTTCTTGGTCATCGCACGTGCCGTCGAGGAGCTTGGGTCCTGCCCATAGACGATCATCCCGCTGAAGCGCGCCAAACGCGGGTCGCGTTCACCCTCGCGCCCCGTAATCTGCGTGAGCGTCAGGTTCGTCGAGCCTGGTATTCGATCGGCCTCCCACTCCGCACGCGAGCGCGTGTCCACCAGCAGAATCCCCCGCGACGGCTCGTCCACCGCCCGCTGCACATCCTTGAGCGTCGCGAGATCATCCTCAATATCCGCATCGCTGATCTTTCCGGCGCACGCGCCCAGCAACGCCCCGATGCACAGCACCAGCACCCACCGACCAACCCGCCGTGCATGTGTGCAACCCGTCCAGCCCATGCCCGCAAAGAGACTTGTATCCATCCCGTATCATTGCCCACCAGCCCACCCCGCGTACGCTCGGGCATGAACCTCGACCTCACCGGCAAGCGCGCCCTGGTCTGTGGCGGTTCCTCGGGCCTGGGCCTCGCCTCGGCCGTCGAGCTCGCCCACCTCGGCGCCAGCGTCGCACTCCTGGCCCGCGACCGCGACCGCCTCAACGCCGCCATCGCCACACTGCCGACCTCTGCCCAACAGCACCACACCGTCATCACCGCCGACCTGGCCGACCCGCACGCCGCACGCGATGCTGTCGCCAGCCACCTCGCCGCCCTCCCCCCCACCACCGGCAGCACCATCCACATCCTGGTAACCAACACCGGCGGCCCACCCCCCGCCCACGCCCTGGCCGCCCCCGTCGATCAATACGAGCACGCCTTTGTCGCCGGGCTGCTCGCCCCGCACCTGCTGGCCCAACTCCTCGTGCCCGCGATGAAGGCCACCCGCTACGGGCGCATCATCAACATCCTCTCCACCGCCGTCAAACAACCCATCCCCACCCTCGGCGTATCCAACGCCGTGCGCGCGGCCGTCGCCAACTGGGCCAAAAGCCTCGCCAACGACCTCGGCCCCGCCGGCATCACCGTCAACAACGTCCTGCCCGGCTACACCCGCACCGAGCGCCTCGCCGGCCTCATCACCGCACGCGCACGCGCGACCAACCGCACCGAGGCACAAATCGAGCACGAACTCGTCGCCTCCATCCCCGCAGGCCGCTTCGGCAACCCCGCCGAGTTCGGCGCCGCCGTCGCCTTCCTGGCCACACCCGCCGCCGCCTACATCAATGGCATCAACCTCCCCGTAGACGGCGGCCGCCTCTCAGGGCTCTAAGAGACTGTCTCTGAAGTCTGGCTCCGGTGGAGCAGGCCTCTGGCCTGCTCAGAAAGCCCCGCTTTGGTGGAGCAGGCCTCTGGCCTGCTCAGAAATGCCCGAATAATCCGCACAGGCGAGACGCCAGTGCCACCATTTGAAAGGGCCTCTAACAGATCAATTCAGAACTAGGTGGGGCGGGCTTCCAGCCCGCCTCTTCGGTTTTCTCAAACCCGCTCCCCTGCGCCCTGCACCCCAGACCCCTCAATCGGCGTATGCGCCGCAATCGCCCCCCGCGTCGCCTGCGCAATCGACGCCGCATCAATCCCCGCCTGCACCATCTGCTGCGCCCTGGAATCCTGATAAATCCAAGCATCCGGCAGCCCCAGCCGCACCACCCTCGATGCATCCAGACCCATCTGCTGCGCCGCGTCCACCACGGCCGAGCCAAACCCGTTGACCACGCTGTGGTCCTCCACCGTAACAACCGGCACACGCCGCGACAGCAGCGCACGGATCAACTCATGGTCCACAGGCTTGGCAAACCGCGCGTCATACACCGCCACCCGGTGCTCCATCTTCATCAACTCGCCCGCCTGCACCGCATCGATCGCGCACGTGCCAAACGCCAGGATCGCCGCCTCGGGCAACTGCGCATCACTCCCACCCCCCACCTCCAGCACATCCAACCCCGGCGTCAAGCACCGCGCACGCCCAAGCACATACGGCGGGCACGCCTGCGATGCAAACCGCTCCGACACGTTGTCCCTCGGATACCGCACGCTCGACAGCCCCGCGTCATAGTTCCGCATGAACTCCACCGCCGCCGAGAGGCTCGGCTCATCCATCGCCCCCATGATCGCCGCCCTTGGCAGCACACGCAAAAGCGCGATATCGCAGAACCCATGGTGCACCGCCCCGTCGCCGCCGACCAGCCCGGCACGGTCCAGCAGCAGCCGAACCGCCAACCCCTGCAGGCTCACCTCCTGGAACGCCTGGTCAAACGCACGCTGCAAGAACGTGCTGTAGACAGCCAAGAACGGCTTGAGCCCCGTCTTGGCCATCCCCGCCAGCATGTCCAGCGCGTGGCTCTCGCATATCCCCGTGTCAAACGACCTCTCCGGGTAGAGCTTGAGCAACTTGGAGACTCCCGTCCCATCGGGCATCGCCGCTGTCGCCGCGACGATCTTACCGTCGCGCTTCATCGCCTCGACCATGATGTCCCCGATCGCCGCCGTGAACGAGCGCCCGTCCTTCTTGAGTTCAACCCGGCAACCCTCGCTCACCACCGCCGCGCCGTCCGGGTCGCTCCCCGACACACTGAACGCCGGCGGCGAGTGGAACGTGCTGCTGTCGCTCTCGGCAAACCCAAACCCCTTCCCCTTGATCGTCTTGACGTGCAGCACCATCGGCCGGTCAAAGTTTCGCGCCTCACTGAGCACTCGGATCAACTGCTCCAGATCATGCCCATCGACAGGCCCAACCGTCGCGAGCCCAAAGTGCTCAAACCACGAATCCTCGTTGAGCATGTGCTTGAACGCCTCACTCCCCTTGTGATACGCCCCACGCACCAGCGACCCGCCCGGCAGCCCCTTGAGCATCTCCTTCGCCTTGCTCTTAAGGCCCCCGTAACGCGGGCTCAGCCGAACGTGGTTGAAGTACTCGGCCACCGCACCCTGCGGCTTGCTGATGCTCATCCCGTTGTCGTTGAGCACGACGAGGAACTGCCTCTTGAGCGTCCCCGCGCCGTTGAGCCCCTCCATCGCCACGCCGTTGACGATCGAGGCATCCCCGATGATCGTCGCGACGCGCCGCCCGCCGGGGTTGGTTACCGGGTCGAACCCTTCACGGTTGAGCGTATCGCCGCGCGCCATCCCCACGGCCGTGCTGATCCCCGTGCCCGCGTGCCCGACGCTAAAGAGGTCATACGGGCTTTCCCTCGGCTCGGGGAAACCCGCCATCCCCTTGCTCGTGCGCAGCCCATCGAGCATCGCAAGCCGGCCCGTCAACAACTTGTGCGGGTAGCACTGGTGCCCAACGTCAAAGAGCAGCCGGTCGTGGGCGAAGTCAAAGACATAGTGCATCGCGATCGACAACTCGACCACACCCAGGTTGGGTGCAAGGTGCCCGCCGGTCTTCATCACCTGCCCGCAAATAGCCCGGCGGATCTCCAGCGCCAACTGCTGCAACTGCGTCACCGACATGCCCCGCAAATCCGCCGGCGACCGTAGCGAGGGCAGGAGCAGTTCCGGGTGGGGGTGGGGGTGGGCGTTAGAGTTGTTGTGCGTCATGCGTGTTCTCGAATCCTCTCGGCACCCGGCCTCATGCCAACATGCCTCCTACAGCCAGCCGAAAACGCGGCTGCCCGACAATATGCAAGAGTTTAGCGACCCAAACGCCCGCCAATACGCCATGCCTTCAACCCCTCCCCCGAGGGGAGGGGCAGGGGTGGGGTTGGCTAACGCCGAAAGCCCAGAAACAAGATGTTCGCGGAGGGGGCGGAGGCTGGCGGAGGAACGCGGAGTAATTGCCAGGGCGTGATTGTTGCTGTCATCAAGCCTCCCCCAAAGTCATCCCCCAAATACCACTCTGAAAACCTCTGCTCCCCCGTCCTCTCAGTGATTCCCTCCGGGTCCTCAGTGAACCTCGGAGCAACACTCTTCCCCTCGCCCCACGGTCTATGATTGCCGCTCAAGTTTTTCCCATTAGACCCAAAACAAAATCCAAGGACCACGCATGAAGGCCATCGATCTCAGACCAGGCTTCGGCATCAAAATGGACGGCAAGTTCTGCGTCGTAACAGGCTACGAGTTCCGCAACCCCGGCAACCTCCGCTCCTTTGTCAACCTCAAGTTCAAGGACGTCCAGCGTGGCGGCGTCGTCGAACGCCGCTTCAACCCCGCCGACGAGGTCGAGATGATCGACCTCGACCGCAGGCCCATGGAGTTCCTCTACAAAGAGGGCGAAGACGCCGTATTCATGGACAGCGAAAACTACGACCAGGTTACCGTCGGCAAAAACACACTCGGCGAGTCCCTCCTCTACCTCCGCCCCAACGCCACCGCCACGCTCCTGCTGCACGAAGGGCGCCCACTGCTGGTCGAACTCCCAGGCTCCGTCGAACTGGCTGTTACCGAGACCGAGCCGGGCGTCAAGAACGCCACCGCCACCAACGTCATGAAGGAAGCCACCATGGAGACAGGCCTCAAAACCCGCGTCCCCGGCTTCATCAACGTCGGGGAGGTCCTCCGCATCTCCACCGAGAGCGGCTCCTACCTCTCCCGCGCCAAGGAGTAACACTCCTGCCGCCCGCCGGTGCCAACCTCGCATTGATCGGCCTGCGCTGCTCGGGCAAAAGCACCGTCGGCGCACTCGTCGCCCAACACCTCGCGCGCCCGTTCATCGATCTCGACGACGCCACGGCCGTCGAACTTGGCCAACCCACGCCCGCCCTTGCTCTGGCCCACCTCGGCATTGACGCCTTCCGCGCCGGCGAACTGCACGCGCTCGTCAAAACCCTCGCCAACGCCGGCCAAGTCATCGCCCTCGGCGGCGGCACACCCACACACCCCGACTCCCTCGACATCCTCATCCACCAGCGCAACGCACACCGCCTGGCGATCGTCTACCTCCGCGCCCAACCCCAAACCCTCAAACACCGCCTAGCCCAGACCGACACCCGCACCCGCCCACCCCTGCTCGGCCAAGACCCGGTCGAAGAAGTCGAAGCCATCTTCGCCCAGCGCGATACCCTCTACCGCCAACTCGCCCACCGCGTGATCGAAGTAGATGACCTCCCACCCGAGCACGCCGCGCTCGCGACCGAGGCATGGTTTAACCACTACATGGCTGGCTGACTGGCCGCTTGGCTCGCAGCCAACTGCGCCCGCAGCCGCGCAAGCACCTCGCGCTGCTGGGGATCGCTCGGCTCACTGGTGATCCCATCCAGCGTCCTCGCCGCACGCGCCGGCTGGCCCAGGTCGTTGATGCAGACGAGCGCCAGCAGCAGCCGCACACCCGTCCCCTCCGTGTCCTTCGGGTACGCAAGCAGAAAACTCTCAAACGCATCGGCCGCAAGCCCCCGGCTGCCGGTGCTCATCAGCAGCATCCCCAACTGCTGCTGCTGCCGGCTCGCCAGCGCCGCCTGCTTGCCAGGCCCACCGGCCAGCGCCAGCAAATCCTGATACGCCGACGACACCCCGCCAGCATCACCGGCCGAGAGCTGCTCCATCACCTTCGCCCGCGCCCCAGCGAGTGCATCAGACTCCCCCGCCGGCACCGGCCTGGACTGCTCACGTGCACTCGCCCGGAACTCCTGCCGTCTGCGCTGCTGCTTAATCATGGCGAACAAGTCCAGCCCCTCACTGGGCAGCACCTTCGTTGCCATCAATGCCATCGCCACCGCAAAGCCCGCCGCGTACCCGCCCATGTGCGCAAACGTCGCCACGTTCCCAGACCAACCCAACCCGGTGAAGACAACGTCCCTGGCGATTGCAATCCCGATAAAGACAAACGCCGGCCACCACCGCACCCCGAAGATAATAAACCAGTAGAAGACCCGCACGCTCGTGCGCGGGAAGAGCACGATGTACGCACCCGTAACCCCCGCGATCGCCCCCGATGCCCCCGCAGCCCCAGCATGCTCTAGGACCACGTGCGTCCCGCCAGCAAGAACACCCGCGCCCAGATAAAAAACCAAAAAACCTACACGACCAAATCGGTCCTCGACATTCGGCCCAAAGACCCACAGCACCAGCATGTTCCCCGCGATGTGCATGAACCCGATGTGCAAAAACTGGCTCGTGATAAACGTGTACCACCTCGGATCATCCCCCGCCAGCGCCAGCCGATCGAACAACTCGTTGGCCGCAACGGCATAGTTGCGCCCATACGCCTCAAACCCCGCAAAGACCAAAATGTTCACCGCAATGAGCACCCACGTAACCACCGGCCAGCGGTGCAGCGCACGGTCTGTCCCCAGCGGTATCAGCACGCCGCGACAGTAGCAGCCCCCCTACTGCTACGACCCCCGGATCGTCAACCTACCACCCTCCCCGGCCAGCATGTCGCTGTAACTCTGGCTGAGAACCTCCCCCAGCACCGGCGCGAATGCTTGCCCCAGCAACTGCACCTGCCGGTAGCACTCCGGCAACGGCTGCCTGGGCGTGATCAACGCCTCTAACTCCAAAAACGTACCCAGCTCCTCCACCTGGTCCAGATGGATACGCACCCCCGAATGCATCCACACGCTCCGCGTCTTCTTGACCACCACCCACACCGACGGCACGCTGGCGCCAAACCTCAACTCCGCCTGCGCCTGGCTCAAGATCCTAAACCGGCTCACCCGCGCCGCGGCACGATCAGGCCGGTGGTACAAAATCCACTCCGTCGCCTGCCCGGCCGCCTCGCGCCTCTTCAGCCGGCCCTCGGCCAGACGAAAATACGTGTCCGTCTGCTCCAGCGTCGCCACCCACGCCGCCTTGATCTGCCGGCACAGCGTCCGCGCCAACGCCAAGTCCCGAAGCTCCGCCTTGAACTCCACGTTCTCCATACCACCTGCATCGGCCCAAAGCCATGCCAGCGTGTACGCACCCCCCCTCACACCTCGAACGCACACGCCCTGGCTATTCCAACCCCCCCCCCAGCCAGTTATCTGGACTCGGCAACAAAGAAAACATCCCCCTACGCCACCAGCCCCTTGGTCAGACGCATAAACGCCGTCTCAAGGTTCACCGACTCCTCGGCAAACTGGATCATCCGGTACCCATGGTTGACGAGAATATTGGGTATGTCCGAGAGCTCAAACTTCCCCCCGTGCTCGAACGTTACGTGCAGCATCGGCACCTGCGCACCGGCCACCACCGGCCCGTTCCCCTCGATGATCTCGATCTTCACCACACCCGGCACCTTTGCCAACAGCTCCGCCGCCTGCTGCCACCGCGCAGCCACGGCCACCTGCACCACCTGCCCCATCTTCGCACGCCGAACCGCCTCACCCACCGTCCCGCTAAAGAGCAACTGCCCACGCTCGATGATCCCCACCACGTTGCACATCTCGGCCAGCTCCGGCAAAATGTGGCTGCTGATGATGATCGTCTTGCCCATCCGCTTGAGTTCCTTGAGCAGCTCGCGCATCTCTACCCGCGCACGCGGGTCCAGCCCGCTGGCCGGCTCGTCCATCAGCAGCACCTTGGGGTCGTGCAGCAGCACGCGCGCGACGCTCAGCCGCTGCTGCATACCCCGCGACAAACTGTTGACCTCCGCCGTCGCCTTGTAGTTCAGGTCCGTCAGGTCCAGCACGTCCTTGACGACCTTCCGCCGGTTGTTGCCGTGAATGCCATAGCACGCGGCAAAGAACTCCAGATACTCCACCACCACCATGTCCGCGTACGCACCCATAAAGTCCGGCACGTACCCGATGATCGGGCGGATCACCCGGTTCTGATACCCCACCGTCAGCCCGTCGATCATCGCCTGGCCCGAACTCGGCTTAAGCAGCGTTGCCAATATCTTGATCGTCGTCGTCTTGCCCGCCCCGTTGGGACCGATGAACCCGAAGCAGTCGCCGGGGTTGATCGCAAGGTTCAGGTTGTCAAGGGCGATAAACTCGCCGTACTTCTTCGTCAGGTTGATCGTCTCGATCATCGCCATGGTTCTCGCCTCGCTGGCCGCGCTATTGCGGCCTCGGTATCACTGCCGGGTCATCGGCAAGAGGGTAGATCCAACGCACCAGCACACGCCCGCTGCTAGGCACACCGCGCCCGTCGACCGCCAGCCCCACCGGGCACGGCACCTCATCAAGATACCCCATCACAATCAAGCACGGCTGCGTGAACCACCGCGACAGGTCCAGGTCGTGCCCCTCACGCCGAGCGACACCCACCGGGATATCCGAGCCAAGCGTGTCCGGCGGGTCGAGCACGTTAAAGAGGCTCAGCAGCAGCATATCGCTCTCAAAGTCGGCCCGGATTCGCGGGGCACCGACGTTCAGCCCACCCTGGGACCCCCGCGGCATCGTCTTGGTCATAAACGAATCCGCCGACGCCCACTGCGCAGTGTCGTTGAGCACCAGCAACTCGCCGGGCGCCCAACTGGAAACCTTCCGCGCGATCCCCACGGCCTGCAACTGCCCCTGGTAACCACCCGACGCCGGGATGCGGCTCTGCCCGCGCACCGCGATCAGCGACACATCCTTCAGCGGTACGGAGAACTCGTGCTGCAACGCCCCCTGCACGCGCCAGCCGATCCCATCGGGCGGCACGCCGATCGATAGCGGCGTGATCGACGGTGGCTGCCCCTTGACCGCATCGGGGGACACGGGCAGGGGCATCTTCATCGCCGCCGGGCCGAGCCAGTCGATCGTGAAACTCTTGACCGTCCCGCGCGCCGGCACGCGCACCCGCTCGGGCGAGCGCGTCGCCACGGCATAGTCGCGTGCATCGGGGAAGACGCTCTGAGAATCCCCCAGCGCGCTCGGCGGTGGCTCCCACGCAGAAACCGCCGCAGAGACCTCTCCACCGGCATCAACGCCACCTGCAAGGCCGAAGGTCTGCTCGCCGTACCCCGGCAGACTCGCGGCGGCAAAGACACGCGCCGACTGCGTCGGCTGCCCCGCCACCGCGTCCAGGATCGTCAGGTGCCGAACGCTCGTCTTGTTCGGCCGCAGCAACTGCGCGCCCGTCCACGCCAATGCCGTGAAGCCCGCACCCACCAAAACAAATCCCAGCCACGCATACTGCGTACGACCACTCTTGCGAAGAATGTGAAACCCGAGCGGCCCGGCAGCGACCCAGTACGCCGCGAAGACCAGAAACGCCAGCAGCAACCCCAGCGCGGCCTTGCCCGTCCGGCTGATCGAGCCCGCCAGCGTTGTGTCCACCGCGACCTGCTCCCGGCTGGAAAACTTGTGCGGCGTGCGCGATGTGCCGGCCTTGACCGTCGCCAGTTCAATGATCTCCGACGCCGTCGGCGTCCGACCACGCCGGCCCAGCACACGGTTCCAGAACGCCTCCGCCTGCACCGCACCGAGCGAGGCCAGTGCCCGGCTGCCCACATCCACACCCACCAGTGTTACCGCCCCACTGCCGACGGTCCGCCGCACGGCCAGGAGTTTGCCATCTTGCGAAACGATCAGGCTCTGCCCCTCGTGCGCTAGCCCGTTGGGCAGGACCTTGAAACTCTGCACCGGCGCGCTCGTGGGCAGCGCGATCGGCTTGTGCGTCAGCCACGGGCGGTAGTTGTTCAGGTCCGCCGCCTCATCGCGCAAGACCGTTACGCGCGGCATGATGTCGGCCAAGGGCTGGGCCGGGTTGGTCCACGCCTGCCCGACCGGCGAGAGGACCACCACCAGATGCCCCCCCCGCTGCACCCACTGGCGAAGTGCCTGCGCCTGCTGCTCGACCAGGTCCGTCGGCTCGGCGTCGCTCCCACTGCCGGTCCAGACGATCGTGCTAAAGGCCCACAGGCCCATCCAGCGGTCGGGCATGTTCGATGCGCCCAGCCCCGGCACGAGCATGACGCGCTCGTTGGCCATCGCGGCCCAGGGCACCGAACTGGTCGCGGGCAGTGCATAGAGCTCCAGCCCCGCCGTGGCCCGTCCGACAAAGCCGATCATGCCGAGGTCATCACCAACCATGCGCGCCTGCCCCGGCTGGAATGCGACCCGCCCGAGTTGCTTGCCGATGCGGTCGAGGCCGACCGCCCGTTCGTCGGCGTTCCCCTCGCGCGCCTCGTGGGCCGAGAGGACGAAGGTGGTGTTGCCCGAGTCGCGGAACGTCAGGCGCGGGTAGAGCCAGAGGGAGGTTTTGGTGCCGGGGTTGGTCGCGACGGTTGCTTGATACTGAGCCGTGTCCCCGTCTTGATCGCGCACGCCCAGGCGGACGACGATATCGCGTGCCTGTGTGCCGAGGTCTTGCACCTGCACCTGCACGCCGGTCCACGTGCCGGGCCTGGCGACGTTTCCGACGCCAAACTGGAGGACGCGGAGATCGACTTCCGCCACAGTGCCCTGTGCGCCGCCGGCACCGATCTGTGTTTGGCCGGGGCGGTCAGGGTTGGCGGCCTGCCTGGCCTGTGCGGGGGTGGCGTCAACGCAGAGCGCACCGGCGATGCCGAGGATCAGGATCAACAACCCCAGAGATCGCCTGCAAGTCCGCATAAGCCCGTGAGTGTACGTCGTGCCGGTCGTATGGGTTTTGGGGGTTGGATGGCGTGCAACAACTGTCCGATGGGCAGGACCCTCACGGCGACGTTTAGAGCCTCGCTGGCGGGCGCGCCCTCGGGAGGCTCCAGATGTATGCCCGACCCCGCCGGGAGGCACCTGGGGCATCGTGGTGCAAGTCCGGTTTTGGTCGCAACTTTGTGGAGATTTGCCGGGCACCCTGCGCGGTTGAGCCGGGGTGGCCGATGGTCGATAGGAAGGCACCGGCGTGTGCCGGGTGGAGGCCGGCGGGATGACTGAGCTGACGCTTGGGGTCTGGTGCTTGATCGCGGCGGTGATCGCCGTGTGCGTTGTCTGCACGCTCTATGTGCTCGCCGCGATCGTGCGTGATGCCTCCCGGCGGATCGAGCTGTACCAGCGCGTCGCGCAGTTGCGGGCCGAATATGACAAGAGGATGACCGAGATTACAAAGCGGGGGCTTGAAATAGACCACTACAGCCTCGGGGGCGTTGACATCGTGCCCGATGCGAGGAAGAAGGCGGCGTAATCGCGGGGTGGTAGCTGAACTCCAGGGCCCTGAGGACCCAGATGGGAATCACTCAGAGGACGGAGGGGCAGAGGTTTTCAGAGTGACGCTACCATGGGTTGCGCCCGCCAAAGCGCGGGCTTTACCCGTGGCTACAGCCCGCAACCCCTTTGAGGTTGGAGAGGATACAACCTGCAAACCCATTGAGGTTGAAGGCGCTGTGAGTCACACCTGGTATGTACTCCGCGTTCATCCGCCAACTTTCGCGCCCTCCGCGAACTTCTTCTTGGGTCTTTGGCGTCAGTCAACCCCACCCCTGCCCCTCCCCGCCAGAACGTTCTGGGGGAGGGGTTCATAATGCAACGAGCAGTCAGGCTTGGCTGCTAGCCGAGGAAGGCTTGGTACCCTCGGGCGAGGAGGTTGGTGGAGGGTTGCTTAGCGTTTGGTTTGCCAGTTTTTTTGCCTGTGGGGCGTGTGGCCATGAGTTTATCGACGGCGTGGTCGATGCTGCTGCGGAGGTCGGCCAGGCAGGCGTCTGCCGAGGGTTTGCTGCCTGGGTGCATGAGGTGTGCGAAGGTGCGGGCCATGCCGGAGTTGGAGACAAAGTCGGGGACGATGGCAAAGCGTTTGTCGGCGTCCTTCATGAGTTTGAGCATGTGCTTGACGGCGGCGTGGTAGTCGTTCAGGTCGTTGCCGGGCCGGCAGCCGTGGTCGAAGGGGTTGTTGGCCCCACACCCCCAGACGGTGATGCCCGACTTGTGCAGGGCCTTGAGGCGCGGCTTATCAATGGTGTGGCTGGCGGCGGCGGGGACGAAGATGTCGGCTTGGACGTCAAAGAGGGCCTTGGCCTTGGAGGCCTTGCAGTCGATGAGGGTGGTTTTTTTGTTGTACGCCTGATGCCCGGCGCTTGGTAGCCGGCGACCATTGTTGAACGATGCGGTAACGAGGTCGCCGGCGCGGAGGCCGGCTGGGTCGATGGCGATGCGGACGGTGCCGGGCTTGTCGCCGGCGCTGCTAACGGCGACAATGACAGCACCTAGTTGGGCGAGGTAGAACGCCGTGAACGCGCCGACGGCGCCAAAGCCCTCGACGATGACGCGCTGGCCTTTGATGTCGCGGTTGTTGAGGGTGTAGTAACGCTCGATGGAGCGTGCGACGCCTGCGCCGGTGGCGACGTCGGCGACGAGCCAGTGCCGGTGGCCTTTGGGTGGCTCGGGGAGGTCGCCCGCAACGGGGGCCTCAACGCCGGCGCGGACGCGGTCGATGGTTTTTTGTGTGGACTTGGGGTCAACGTTGCGGTCGTGCTGGAAGTGGCCGATGATGATGCCGGCCTGAGGGTGTGCGAGGCCTGTGGCGGCCTGGATGGCGGGGGTGGCGTCGAGGACCTCATCGACGCCGACGTCGCCGCCTGTGCCGTAGTGGTGGCGGAGGTAGGGTGCGATGTGCTTGTACCAGCGGTGGAGGACGTCTTTTTTGTCGGCAGCGCGGTGGTCGTAGCGGAGGACTGTTTTAGCGCCGCCGATATCGGGGCCGCAGACGCGGAACTTGACGCCCATGGTTTTGGCAAGGAAGATGGCTTCTTCGCGTGTGCCGGTGTCGTGCATGCGAGTGCCGCCGCCGGCGGCGTTGCCGCGGAGTTCGTCGATGCAGAGCCAGCCCTGGGCGCAGGAGTGCTGGTCGTTCCAAGCAACAACGAGGGCGGGTGCGCGGAAGAAGTGTTTCTCGAAGAGGTCAAAGCCGAGTGAGGGCATAGGTGGGGTTTCCATGGGTTGAGGGGGATGGTAGGATTGGTTGGAACCGGGGGCGGGATACTCAGAGGACGGAGGTACGGGGTCGAAATACAGGGAGATTTTTTACTCCATAGGCCCAGAGGGCCCAGAGGGGAACTTATTCACAGCAAGGAGTGGGAGAGAGTAAGTGGCAAAGTGGCATAGTGGCAGAGTGACGAAGTTTCTATGTGGGTGGCTTTGGGCTTGGCAAGCATGAGCACTGCATCTACTCCGCGTTCCTTCGCTGACCTCCGCTCCCTCCGCGGACCTCTTTTTCTTGGTCTTCGGCGTTAGTCAACCCCACCCCTGCCCCTCCCCTCGGGGGAGGGGTTCTATAAGCAAAACGCCCCCGCTAGTTGGGCGGGGGCGTTGAAGAGTGTTAGCGGGATTGGCGTGGTGGGGTTAGTCTTTGTGGGCGTGTTGGTCGATCATCATGCCGTAGAAGGAGCGGTAGACGAAGAAGGCGGAGGTGAGGAAGAAGACGGTGGCGAGGGTGATGGTCAGGGGGGTGTGGACGAAGCCGGGGTCTTTGACGTGGATCGCAAGCTCGACGGCCAGGAGGCCGAAGAGGGTGGTGAACTTGATAACGGGGTTGAGGGCGACGCTGCTGGTATCCTTGAAGGGGTCGCCGACGGTGTCGCCGACGACGCATGCGGCGTGGAGGTCGCTGCCCTTGCCGCGGCCAGAGTTTTTGTATTCCGGGTCGGTCTCGACAATCTTCTTGGCGTTGTCCCACGCGCCGCCGGCGTTGGCCATGAACATGGCCTGGTAGAGCCCGAAGAGGGCGATGGAGATGAGGTAGCCGACGAAGAAGAAGGGTTCGACGAATGCGAAGCTGAGTGTGGCGAAGAAGATGCCTAGGAAGATGTTGAACATGCCTTTCTGGGCGTATTCGGTGCAGATGGTTACGACCTTGGTGCTGTCTTCCTGGCTGGCCTTGGTGCTGCCGTCGAGTTTGATGTTGGCCTTGATGAACTCGACGGCGCGGTAAGCGCCGGTGGTAACGGCCTGGGTGCTTGCGCCGGTGAACCAGTAGATGACGGCCCCGCCGGTGATGAGGCCCAGGAGGAATGGTGCGTGCAGGAGTGAGAGTTTGGCGACGAGCTCGGGCTGCAGGCCACCTGTGAGGACGACGATGATGGAGAAGATCATCGTGGTGGCGCCAACAACGGCGGTGCCGATGAGGACGGGCTTGGCGGTGGCCTTGAAGGTGTTGCCGGCGCCGTCGTTTTCTTCAAGGAAGGTTTTGCCCTTGTCAAAGTCGGGGTCGAAGCCGAACTGCTGCTTGACATCGGCGTGGATGTTGGGGATGGTCTCAATCTGCGAGAGCTCGAAGACGCTCTGTGCGTTGTCGGTAACGGGGCCGTAGCTGTCGACGGCGATGGTAACGGGGCCCATGCTCAGGAAGCCGAAGGCAACGAGGCCGAAGGCGAAGACTGCGGGCGCGAGCATGATCGAGCCGAGGCCGAGTGTGCTGATGAAGTAGGCGACGGCCATGAGTGCGATGATGGCGATGCCGAGCCAGTATGCGGAGAAGTTGCCGGCGACGAGGCCGGAGAGGATGTTGAGGGAGGGTCCGCCCTGCTCGCTGCTCTTGACGACCTCGCGGACGTGGCGGCTGTGGACGCTGGTGAAGGCCTTGACGAGTTCGGGGATGATGGCTCCGGCGGCGGTGCCGCAGCTGATGATGGTGGCGAGCATCCACCAGAAGTTGGGGTCCAGGCCGTAACTGCTGGCCGCGCTGCCGCCGAGCATGAACCAGCTGGCGACGTAGGTGAGGATGATGGATACGCCGCTGGTGAGGAAGACCAAGAGCGTCAGGGGGTGCTCGAAGTTCATGGCCAGCGCGTCGCGGTAGTTGGTTCGGGCGAGGAGTTCGTTGATCCAGTAGCTGCCGGCGGATGCGACGACCATGAGGATGCGCATGACAAAGAGCCAGACGAGGAGTTTGATCTGGATGATCTGGGCTCGCTCGCGTGCCGGGGCGACGACGGCGGTGGCCTTGGCGACGGTCGCGCTCGAGGCGGCGTCGGCCTTGAGGGTGGTGAGGCGCTGCTTGGTCGTCTCGTCGGTAGAGAGCTCGATGCGTTTGGTGAGTGCGGCCTGGTAGGAGGTGTTGGCGGCGACGTCGACGATGCTGGTGGCGTAGGCGAAGTTTTCGGTGCGGCCGCTGCCGAGATCAACGGCCTTGGGGGCGAAGATGCTCGGGGTGATGGCGATCATGGTAAAGACGATGAGGGCGACGCCTGTTACGCCATAGGTCTCAAAGCCGTCGGCGGAGGGCCCGACGGAGTCGCCGGCGTTGTCGCCGACGCAGTCGGCAATGACGCCGGGGTTGCGTGCGTCGTCTTCTTTGATCTTGAAGACGATCTTCATGAGGTCGCTGCCGATGTCGGCGATTTTGGTGAAGATGCCCCCGGCGATGCGGAGGGCGGCTGCACCAAGGGACTCGCCGATGGCAAAGCCGATGAGGCAGGCCCCGGCGAGGTCGCCCGGCAGGAGCAGGAGGATGGCGAGCATGATGAGCAGCTCAACGCTGATGAGCATCATGCCGATGGACATGCCGGCCTTGAGGGGGATGGCGTAGCAGGGGAAGGGCTTGCCGCGGAGGGAGGCGAAGGCGGTGCGTGAGTTGGCGAAGGTGTTGACGCGGATGCCGTACCAGGCGACGAGGTAGGAGCCGAGGACACCTACGACGGCGAAGGCGAGGATGAGCAGGACGCGGCCGAGGGAGAAGCCGGCGCTGAACTCACCTGTAGCGGCATCGATGTTGGGGGTGGGGGCGAAGACGCCGAAGTAGATGGCCGTGATTGCGCCGATGAAGATGAAGAGTTTGGCGAGGAACTTGCCCTGCTGGACCATGTAGGCCTTGCAGGTGGTGTAGATGAGTTCAGAGACGTCGAGCATGCTCTTGTGGACGGGGAGGCGTTTGAGCTGGAGGTAGATGACCAGGCCGAAGATGAGGCCGAGGATGGAGATGACAAAGCCGGTCAGGAGCAGGTCGTGCCCGCCGATGGAGGAGTTGAAGAACTTGACGTTGTTGAGGTCGGGGATGACGAGGTTGGCCTCGCCGGCGGGGCGCTGGAAGACGGGTGTGTCGGCGTTGACAGGCGCGGCGGCGAAGGTGGGTGCGGCGAAGAGGGCCAGCAGGAGTGTGCAGAGTGCCAGCAGGAAGGGTTGACAGCGGTGGTGTTGCGTGGGGCGCGGCTTTGGAGTAGGGGTGTGGCTCGGTGTGCTTAAGGTCACGTTCTGGCTCCTGATAGCGATGGGGTCGATGGGTTGTGGGTGGGGTGTTCTAGCGTCCGTGGCCAGGGGTGAAGAGTTGGCCTGGGCGGGGGATCATCGGTCGGGCGCGAACGCAGCCGGGAGAAACTCTGGCAGGACTGCCCGTGCTTGCCTGCTGTGGCAGGGTTGCGCGGGGAAGACAGACGCCCAGCGTAAGCCGGGCGTCTGTGGGGGGCTGGGTGGGTCACCCTTTGCTGATGCGTGAGGGCTTGAGTTCGCCGCTGGCGATGAGCTCTTCGCGGATGCGGCGGCCGATGGCCTTGCGCATGTCGCGGCGTGCGCGTTCGGAGGGCTTCTCGTAGTATTCTTTGCGTTTGATGTCCTTGGTGAGTCCCTCTTTTTCACAGAGTTTCTTGAACCTGCGGAGCATCTGCTCGGAGGACTCGCCGCTGCGGGACTTGACTCGAATGGCCATGTGGTAAACCTCTGGGTGCGTATTGCAGGAGCCGGTCAGGGGGTGTCTCCGCTGGCCGGGGGGGAAGTAAAGCACGGTTGCGGCTTGCTATCAAGTCGGGGGGAGGGGGATCACTCAGAGGACGGAGGTGTGGAGGTTTTCAGAGAGATTCTTTTGGGGTTGGGTTTTGGGGATGACTTTGGCCCCAGCGGGGCCGAGGGGTGTAGCCACGGGTGAAGGCGGGGCTTCCCCGCCGGAACCCGTGGAGAGGTGCGCGACCTCATTCAACCGTCCCGGCAGGGGCGGCGGACTCCTCCGCCCCTGCCGGGGCGGTGCGCATCGGGTGCCGACTTCCACGGGTTGCGCCCGCCATAGCGCGGGCTCCACCGGTGGCTACTGCCCGCAACCCCTTCGGGGTTGAAGCCGCTGGAAGCCACACCATGCATTTACTCCGCGTTCCTCCGCCAACCTCCGCTCTCTCCGCGAACCTCTTTGAGAAGATCCGTTGGCTTGAGTTGGTTTTTGGCGGAGATCAACCCCACCCCTGCCCCTCCCCTCGGAGCCTGTTGCGCCATTGTTAGGTATTGACAACTCAAAGAGTGGCGTCCATGCTTGGATTTCCCGCCAAGGAGCCATCG
>JAJTGZ010000085.1 GCA_021299385.1 Phycisphaeraceae bacterium
TCCGCACATGGACGCTCTACCCCCCCGGCACACCGGGCAGCGAGCACAACCTGACGGCCCGGGTGCTCCACGACGGGCCGGAGACGGGCGTACCGGTGGTCTTCCTGCACGGTTTGGTGGGTCTGAACGAGCATTGGGAGGACTTGGTTGACAAGATCAAGCACCGCGCCCGGTGCCTCTGCCTAGAACTGCCCCTGCTACAAACGCCGGCGCACGACTGCTCGATCGAGGGGATCACCCGGTTGACCGAGCGGTTCTTGCGCGAGGAGGTCGGCGAGCCGGTGGTGCTTGTTGGCAACTCGTTCGGTGGGCATGTGGCCCTTCGGCTGGCGATCCAGCAGCCGCAGATGCTCAAGGGGTTGGTGCTGGCCGGTTCGTCGGGGCTGATCGAAAAATCGATCGTCTCGACCGTTGAGATCAGGCCCACGCGTGGGTGGCTGCACGCCAAGATCGCCGAGCTTTACTTTGACCCCAGCAACGTGCGTGAGCAGGACGTTGACCGGGCCTTTGCCGCGCTGAGCCAGCGGGGCAGCGTTCGGGCGATGGTCAAGCTCTCGCGTTCGGCCCGGCGGGACGTGCTGCGCGGGCAGGTCGGCCAGATCAAGGCACCCACGCTGTTGGTCTGGGGCAAGCAGGACGTTGTTACGCCGCCCAAGGCGGCCGTTTCATTCGCCGAGCTGATCCCTGGGTCCAAGCTCGTCTGGATCGACAAGTGCGGGCACGTGCCGATGGCCGAGGGTGCGGAAGTCTTTGCCTCAGCGATGCACGCGTTCCTCGACGCGCTGGGCACGGGGGCGTGAGGGGCGGGGGATTTTGCTTGACTCAGCGCTGCGGGCCGGCCATGCCGGCGGCCTCGGCTGCTCGCAGGTTGGTCTGTTCCAGGATGCGCCGATCGGAGACGTCCAGCGCCGCGTTGCGGTTCATGTCCGCCTCGCCGAGGTAACTGGTGAGCGTCCAAGATGCGTAGAGGTCGTCGATGGTTACCAGGCCGTCGAGGTTGACGTCGCCGGAGCCGAGGGTTACGACAATGTTGCTAATGCGTGTGATGCTGGAGCGCCCGGAGGTCTCGAGGGCAACGATCGTCAGCGAGTTGACCCCCGGCGGGAGGTTGCCGATGTTCCGCCGCCACTCGAAGCGGTCAAACTGCGTCGCCAGGTTGTTGGTGCTCAGCAGGGGGATCGGATCGACGCCCACGGCGAGGTTGGGGAGCATGTAGACGCTTGTAACAGTGCGGTCGGGGACGCCCGCTGTGTTCTGGGCCTTGACGATGAAGGAGAAGTTCCCGGTTGAGACGTTGGTATCACTGACGAGCTGCACGGCCGGGGGCTGGCGATCGACATAGATGACCTTGCGGAAGTCGCCATAGATGGCCGGGCCGCCGTCGGTGCGCCGGCGGTAGGCGATGGCGTTGATGTAGTTCATCCCTTCTGGGAGCAGATCGGTGTTGATGGTCTGGCGGTAGAGGCCCTGCCCGTTGTTGCCCGCAGTGGAGCTGATCGGCTCGTTCTGAGTCAGGAATCGCTCGTACCCCGCGTCGATCCCGGCCGACGGGGGCTGCTGATCCACCACCCCGTTGCTGTTGTAATCGAACCACCCCTTGTTGATGCGGAAGACGGCAAAGTCATCAAAGGCCGAGTCAGCCGGGTCGCCCTTGATGGTGTCGAGCGTCAGGTCAAAGGTGGGTGCGGTAACGATCTCAACGGGTGTGTTCCGGCGGCGCCAGAGGGGGACGGTCGTGGGGTCAGCCGGGATCGTGCCCGTCCCGCCCGAGACGGTGAGTGTGCCCACCGGGGACAACGGTCCATAGAGCACGTATCCCCGGTGGTGGGTTACGCCCGAGGAGTTGACATTGTTGGGGATCGTCAGGGTAACTCGGCGGTTGCTGTCAACGGTAACAAAGGTCTGGATGAAGCCCTGGTTGTTGACGACGGGGTCGGCGGCGGCACCGGAGAGTTCGTACAAGCGTGTGCCGGGTGCAAAGTTGGTGGCGACGTTGCGCGTCTGCGTGCCCGCGTCGTAGCGGTCGTTGACGGCGACGATGATCGAGCCTTGGTTGAAGCCCGCGCCGCCCCGCTGGAAGATGAGCACGTCGTTGAGTGAGGGGTTGACGGTGTCGGTGCTGTTGAGGATCGTGAACGCCCCGCGTGCGTAGCCGTTGGCAACGCGGATCAGGCGTGAGAGGTTGGTGTCATAGTTGCCCAGCGCGGTGGGGTTGCCCTCGCGTGCCCAGAAGCCCCGGTTCTGGTAGCGGTCGTGCATCTCGCGCCCGTTGTAGTACACGAGGGGGATGCCGGAGCGGAAGAGGACGTAGACGTTCTGCGGCAGGGCGTACCTGTCAGGCCCGGGCAGCGCCGGCGCGGAACCACCATCGCCTACCGAGCCGTTGTCGTGTGAGTAGACGTGGTGAACGCCCTGTGTGCCGTTGTTCTGCCCGTCGTCCTGGTTGTCAAGCGAGCGTGAGAGGACGTTGCTCCATGTGCCCAGGCCGTTGGCGTTGCGGTTATCGCGTAGGCCCCCGGCCTCGTTGAGGTCGAGCGCATCGCGGTTGCCGAAGCCGTCTTTGCGGATATAGGTCTGGACAAAGTCGTTGCCGGCAACGGACTCGCCGAAGGAGAAGGCGGTGGTCTTCTGCCCGCTCGGGAGCGTGCGGCGTTGGTACATGATGGCGTCGAAGTAGGTATCCCAGAACCACTGCTGGACATGCTTGGCCGCGTCGAGGCGGAAGCCGTCGACCTGGAACTCGTCAAGGTACCACTGCACCGAGCGCATCAACATGCCCGTTGCGTTCTCGACAACCGGGTCGCCGGCCATTGGGGTGGTGCGGTTGAAGGGGTAGATGGTCCAGTTGCTGGTGCCGGAAAGCCCTGACCTGCCCGGGTTGGTGAAGGTGATCGGGGTGAGTGCGCGGTCGGGATAGAGCCGAGCGTTGGCCGGGTTGGGGCGGTTGCGCACGGTGCCGGGGGGGATGTTCTGGGCATTAGCGGCCACGGGGTGGCGGATGAAGTTGAAGTTGCTTGCCTGGTTGATGTCAATAAGCCCGACGAGGTCTCCGTTCCAGAGGTTGTACCCCGGTGCGCCGGGGTCGATCGACTGCGTGGTGCCGTCGTTGAAGTCACCCCAGAACGCCGCACCGGTGCCGGTGCCCGGGAGGTAGAACCCGGGCCAACCCCCGGCGGCGATGAACGCGGCGTTGTTGGTGCGTGCGCCGTTGTGGTTCAAGACCAGGTCGGGATAGACCGCAGTTCCCGCGGCCTTGAGTTCGCCGATCATCTGGCGAAAGCGCGCCTCGGTGCCGAAGGTGGTGGGGCTGTCGCCGCTGCCGAGGTCAAAGCGGTCAAAGACGTCGTACCCGACGGAGCCGTCGCTGGCGCGAGCGGGCTGGGGTATCCAGAGGGCACCATACCCGGCCATGAACAGGTCGGGCGTGCGCACCTCGATGCTGCTCCAGCTGGTGTCAAACCACTGCAGGATAACGGGGTTGTCGTTCCCGTACGCGCGGCAGGGAGCCAATAGAGATGCACCGGCGGCAAGCACGGCGGCAACCAGGGACAGCGGTGCTCTGCACCGATGGGTGCATGGATCACAAAGCATCGATCACTCCTACTACCCGTGCCAAGAATTGGCCGGTGCTGTGCCCTAAACATAAGCCCAATTCGGGCCAAAGCCACGTAAACGATCGGGTGATGGTGCGGAAACAAGACTTATCGGTCGGTGATGCCTATCCGGGTCCTAATCGCCGGTCCTATCCGCCTTGTCCGGCTTGGCGGTTGCCAAAGGGGACCGCCCGGCGACGATAGCCGTACGGACGCCGTTTGCAGAGAGTTCGGCAATAAACCGCTGATACTCCGCATCCAGGCCCGCGAGGTCTTCTCCAAAGTACGCCCGAAAAACCAGTAAGCCCCCTGGCAGGCCGATAGCCTGCCGGTCCGTGTCCAAGCCCGGCTTGATGGCTGTGCCCTGACGCAAGTTGCCTGTGCTGGCATCGGTAAGTGCCTGGATCACTGCGGAGCGATACTTTCCCCCCTCGCCCTCGGCTAAAAAGTGCATGAGCGCCCAGACCTGCGCATACCAGATCACCGGCGCGTCTTGAGAGGGGACGGGCTTGTTGAGCATCTCGGGTGTGAGTTTGCCCGGCCAGTCCATGCCGAGCATGGAACCTGGGGTGTTGGTGAGCAGCTCCTCCAGCGGGCGGAGTTGCTTCTGGGCGAAGGCCTGCTTGAGTCGGTCATAGCGCGCGACGTTGGCCCACGGGCCAAAGACCACGGTGCGCCCGACCCAGCGGTGCCCCTCCACATAGGTGGCCATCCCTTCTTCAAGCCAGACGGGCATCGGCTGGCGGAAGGTTGTCTGCGTGTACTGGTGCCAACCCTCGTGCGAGGCGATGCTGAGCGTGTCGCCGGCGCCGATGTCAAAGAGCATTGCCCTGCCGCGGTACGTCAGGCCCCCGCGGCGGATCCGCGTCGCTGGCTCACCCAGCGGGCCAAGCACCTGGCGGACCATCGCCTGCCACTGTTTGCGGTCGGCCATCACGAAAGTCTCGAGCACCGGTGTTGGCGCAGGGAGCGTCGTAAGCACGCTGCGGTAGTGCGCCAGGGCCGCTTCCATAAACCCGGGCAACCGCTCGGCGATGGCCGGGGAACGCTCGGTGGTGTGGATCGCATAGTGGCGTGTGCGGATGACCTGCCCGGCCTGCTCGCCGAAGGCCCAGGGCTGGACATCGAGGATCAATTCGGTGCCGACGGAGCCCTGAACGACAGCGGCTGGATCAGCACGAGTTGCAGTGGGGGGCTTAGGGTTTGTGGTGGTAGTGGATGTCGTCGATGGGTTTGTGCACGCGAGCAGACCCGCCACCCCGGCAAACATCAGCAGCCAGACGCCAGCACCCCGTGTGCAGCGGCAAGCATCACCCACGCAGCACCGCCAGTTCAGCCTTGATGGCCTGCAACTGCGCCTTGGACTCTTCAACCAGTTTGGCCGGGGCACGCTGGGCGTAGCCGGGGTTGTTCAGGCGTGTGGTGATCGTGTCGTGCTGCTTCTCTAGCTCTGCGATCCGTTTGGCCGTCATCGCATCGGCGGCCTTGGCGTCCACGGCGTCGGCCAGGTCTGAGAGCCAGGCGTCCTCGCCGTGCAGGCGAATCTTCAGCGCCCCGTGGGGCGCCACGAATGAAACCAGGTCGGTGATGCCAATGACCGAACCCAGCCCCGCCAGCGTCGGCACCAGCGCCCCGGCAGTGTGAAACTCGGCCACCAGTGCCGGCGATGTGTGCAGCGTGATCTTGCGCTTGGGGTGCACCTGCTGGGCCGCACGCACCTCGCGGACGGCCTCAACAACCTCCCGGAGCCGCTCGAACGCCCCCTCGGCCTGTGCATCACGCAGGTGCAAGTCGATCTCGGGCCAGCCGGCCAGGCACAGCAGGTCATCACGCTGGGCTGGGGGCAGGTGCAGGCCCACAATCGGCGCGACGCGCACTTGCCGGGCCTGCTCCCATATCGCCTCGGTTACATACGGCATCGCCGGGTGCGCCAGCCGCAAGATCACCTCCAGCGTGTGCGCCAGCACGGCCTGCTGCTGCGGGTTGTTGTCGATCGTCGGCTTGATTGCTTCGAGGTACCAGTCGCAGAAGTCGCGCCAGAGCAGGTCGTAAACAGCCGTGGCGTACTGGGCAAACTCGTAGTTCGCCAGTGCCGCATCAACGGCCTGCGTCGTCGCAACCACCCGAGCGAGCATCCACCGATCGACAAGTGAGAGGTCGCGTGCGTGCACCGGGTGCGGCGGGTTTGTATCCTGCCCGCCGCGTGGCAACTTGCTCAGCGCCAGGCGCGAGGCATTCCAGAGTTTGTTGCACAGGCGCTTGCCCAGGTCAAACTTGCTGCTGGTGTTGCGGCCGGTTGGGTCCTTTTCAACAGGGAGGCGGACGTCCTGCGTCTGCGTGGCCATCTGGGCGAGGATGAAGCGCATCGCATCGCTGCCGTGCGTTGCGATGATGTCCAGCGGGTCGATCCCGTTGCCGAGGGACTTGCTCATTTTGCGGCCCTCGCCGTCCTGGATCACGGCGTGGATGACCACGTCCCGGAACGGCACCGGCCCATTACCACGGCCGCTGGGGAGCTCCCCGGGTACCCCCACGCTCCGCGTGGGGTCGGGTACCGCCACGCTCCGCGTGGTGCCCCCCCGCCCACCCCACCCCTCCGGCATCAGATACCGGTTGAACATCACCATCCGGCTGACCCACAGCGTGATGATCTCCCGTGCCGTGCAGAGCGTGCTGCTGGGGTTGAAGGCCCTGAGCAACTCGGTATCGCCCGGCCACCCCATCGTCGAGAGTGGCCAGAGGGCGGAGGAGAACCAGGTGTCGAGGACGTCG
>JAJTGZ010000037.1 GCA_021299385.1 Phycisphaeraceae bacterium
TGGGCGACCCGGCAGTACCCGATCGCCAGTTACCGCCCGACGCTGCGCCTCTCGGCACGCCTGTGCGTTGCCGACGTTGCCGGCCCTGGGCAAAGCCCCAGCGCCGACGGGCAGTTCACCGCCGACGATATCATCGTCTTCCTCAACGGCTTTTTCGCCAGCCAGAGCGACTTGGCCGACGTTGCTGGCCCGGGCCAGGTGCTCGGCCCCGACGGGCAGTTCACCGCCGACGACATCATCGTCTTCTTGAACGCCTTCTTCGCGGGGTGCTAAACAGGGAAGGGCCGAGGGGTGAGGGCCGAGGGCCCAGGGGGAGGGTTGGCACCGGATCGGGGTGCGTGTGGTTGGCAATCAAGCCGATAACCCGCTGCCGCGCGCGAGTGCATCGGTTGCTCCGTTGCTGCGTTTGGTTACGTGCGGGGTCGGCATAAGTGCGCGGGCGTGTGGCCCGATGTGAACCGGGCACACTGCACCCATATGTACCCGGGAACAAAGAAAAAATCGGAGCCGATGCCCCTCAAGAGCGTGCTGCAATCGCTCGTTGAGACGCGTGCCGTCTCCAGCGTCTTCCAGCCCATCGTCAGCTGCGAGACCGGTGAGATCACCGGCTTTGAGGCCCTCGCCCGCCCCGTGCCCAGCAGCGGCATCGCCGACCCGCGCCTGCTCTTTGACATCGCCGACCACTACAACATGATGTGGCCTCTGGAAGAGGTAACACGCCGCTGCGCTTTCCGCGCAGCCGAGGACTTCCCCAACGGCGTGCTGCTGTTCACCAACACCACGCCGATCGTCTTCTGCGACGACCGCTACGTCGACTCGCTCACCAACGTCGTCCGCTCGCTGCCCGGGCTGACGCCCTCGCGCATCGTCCTGGAGATCACCGAGCGAGGCGGGGGCGACGACCTTGACCGCATCACCGAGCAGGTCGGGCGCCTCAAGGCGCTCGGCTTCCAGATCGCCATCGACGACGTCGGCGCAGGCACCAGCGGCCTCAACCGCATCATGATGCTCAGGCCGCACTGGCTCAAGCTCGACCGCGAACTCGTCAGCCAGATCGACACCAACCGCTTCAAGCTCAACCTCATCCGCTTCATGGTCCACTTCGCGCGCCTCAGCGGCGTCAGCGTCATCGCCGAGGGTATCGAACGGCGTGAAGAGCTCGAAACACTCATCGACCTGGGCGTCAAGCACGTCCAGGGCTTCCTCGTCGGCCGCCCCCTAGACGGGTACAAAACGATCGACCCGGCACTCTCGCAACTGATGCGCTCGCGCTGGGCACAGTGCCAGGCCGCACGCATGACCGACCCGCGCCGGGTGCCCATCGTCAAACTCGCCGACGCCGCCAAGGCCGTTCAGCTCGGCGCACCCCTGCAGGAGCTCGCACTGTTGATGCTCCAAAACCCCTCCCTCCCGGGTGTTGCGGTGCAAGACGGCACCAGGCTTGTCGGGTGGGCCTCGCGCGCAGCCATCCTCACCGGCGCGGGGCGCAACCAGCCAAACCTCTCGGCCGGGTACGTCTGCTCCAGCGACCTCGGCTCGCTCCCGCCCACCGCCGCGGTGAGCGAGGCGATCGAGATGATCGCCCAACGCGAGGACGGCACCCTCGCCGAGCCCGTCATCGTCAGCGAGCACGACCGCGTCGTCGGCATCGTCCCGCTCAAAAAACTCCTCGCCGCCTCTGTCAGCGAGACACGCCTGAGCAGCGGCGTCATCGCGGGCCTCCCCGGCAAGGTCGAGGGTGAAAAGCGCCTCCGCGCCATGGTCGCCGCACGCGCCGCCGCACTCGACGCCGCCTTCATCGACGTCCGCGGCTTCAGCGATTTCAACGGCTCGTGCGGCTACGAGTCCGGCGACAAACTCATCGACGACCTCAGCGCCCTGCTCCGCACACACCTGGCCGGCAACGACGACCAACTCTCGTTCCTGGCCCACATGGGCGACGACCGCTTCATGGCCATCGGCCCCGCCGGGCCCCTCGGCGATGCGCTCGCCAGGGTCGTCGAGAACTTCGAGCGCCAGGTCCCCGCCACCCCCGTCTTCCTCGGTCCCGTCGGCCAAGCGCCAGGCGATGCAGACCCGCAGGTGATGCTCCGCTTGGGCCTACGCATCATCTTCCTGCCCGGCATCTTCGCACGCGTGAGCAGCATCCGCGAGATCGTCAACCTCGAACGCCAGGTCCGCCAGGCCCTGCACGCACGCTATCAAGGCCCCGCCAGCCGGAGCATCCTCGTGCGCGATACCGACATGCAACAGCCGCTCGAACGCCGGCGCTCGGCCTGAGCTGGAGCGTCCTAGCTGGCTCCCACGGCCCCCGCAACCCCTACAACGCCCTCGATGAACACCCGCTCGTTGGCGCACCTGGGCACCTTGTGCTGCCCGCCCAGTTTGCCGCGCTGGGCCATCCAGCGGTGGAACGTGCCCGTCGGGACCACCGTAACCGTCGGCGGCTGCATCCCGAGCTCGCCGGTCCGCTTGACGGCGTAATCAGCGCACTGCTCCTTGAGGCTCCCGTCGTACGCCACGGCAAACGCACGCAACGCGCCCGCCTCGGGCGTGGCGGGCAGTTCAATGACCACCTCGTGCCCCGCACGCGTCGTCTCCGTCGGGTACACCGGCCCGGCCGTGAACTCCCCGACGATCAGCCCTGTCGCCGACTGCGCGTGCGCCACGGCATTCTCGATGTTCTCGACGATCAGGTTCTCCCCGAACGCATTGATAAAGTGCCTGTGCCGGCCCACGATCCGCAGCCGGCATGGCCCGTCGCCGATGCCGTGCCCGGACGAGCGGTCAAACTCCGGCGCGCTGGGGATCGTGTCAAAGACCACCACGTCCCCGAGCAGATACCGGTAGAGCCCCGCGCACGTGCTCATGCACACGACATAGCGCTGCCCCTTTTCAACCTCGTGGCACATCATCGCCCGCGCGCCGGGGGAGTCTACTTCCTCCAGCGGAACAAACTCATAAAAGTTCCAGCAGTCGTGGCACAGACGCAGCCCCGGGTCGCCACGCACGTCCTGCAGCGCGATGAACCCCTCGCTGGCCGGGTACAACTCCAGCCGATTGGGCACGTCCGGCCCCGTCGCCGACCCGCTGTACGCCTGGCGGATGCGCCCATCAAACGGCCCGTACCGCACGCCGCCGTGCACGAACAGACCCCAGTTCGGCCACACGTCCCTGATCCCCTCGGCACGCCGGCGGCGCGACCGCGCCAGTTCCAGCACCTTCTCCAGCAGCACCAGCGACCAGCTGGCCATCCCCGAGACCATCCGCACGTCCGCGTCGATGCACGCGCGGGCGATCGCGTCGATCTTCTCGGGCCAGTTGCGCATCAGCGCGATCTCCTTGCCCGGCAGGTACACGCTCGTCATCGGCCAGCGGATCATCGGCGTAACGATCGCCGACAGATCCCCGGTCCGGATACCCAGTTCGCTCGTCTGCATGTCCGTTGAACCACCCAGGAACACGCACCGCCCACCCATCAGCCCCGGCAACGACACCCCAAACCGGTGCGCGTGCGCGAAGATGTCCAGTGCCGCACGCAGATTGCTCTTGAGCATCTGCGCCGAAACAGGGATGTACTTGTCCCCGGCTGTCGTCCCGCTCGTCTGCGCATAGTCCCGCACCACCCCGGGCCAGAGCACGTCCGGCTCACCCTCCTCGCGCATCCGCGCGATCGAGGCGCGAAAACCCGAGATGTCCTGGATCGGCACCTCGGCGCGGTACCCCGAGAGCATCTCCGCCGAGGGCAACTGCGCCAAACGCGCGTACCCATGCCGGCGGCCCCACTCTGTATCCGCGGCGGTGTTGAGCAGCCACCGCAGCTGCGTCAACTGCACGCGTGCGGTGTCGTCGCGCAGGTGCGCAGTGCGAGAAAGCTCCCGGATGCGCCCGGCCAGGTACGCACGCATCCCGACGCCGATCAGTGAGGTCCAGGTCATGCGCCCAGACATTAGCCGGGCTTTTACGACCCACGCTCTTGCACAAACTGCCCCCAGAGCCTCGGGAACCGCGCCGCCATCGCCCGCTCGTCGTCGCCGTCAACCGGCCTGCCGCGCGGCGAGGTGGGCATCTTCACGGGCACCTCGGGCAGCTCTTCGTCGGTCAACTCCTCATACACCTCGATAGCCACATAGATCAGCGACGAACAATCGCACGCGAACGGGTCCTCTATACCCATCGCGCTCAGCGCCCCGTCCGCATCGGCAAGCACACCCTCAAACGCCACGCGACCCCGGCTGACCAGCCAGAGCACAAACCCCTCAATGTCCTCCTCCTCCACGTCCCCCTGCATCACCATCAACGCGCCCCACACGTCCCACGTCATCGCCTCGGCCAGGCGCTGGCGCAGCTGCATGTCAAAGCCAACAACCCCCTCCGGCGGGCGTTTGAGCAGCAAGCCCTCGAGCGCCGAGCACGTCGCGTCCTCATCACCCTTGCCAACGTTGGACGCCTCTTCGACGACCTGCCAAAACTCCTCCCGCGTCATCATCAACTCCTTGCCCTATGAACCCCTCCACCAGAACGTTCTGGCGGGCAGGGGCAGGGGTGGGGTTCGCTCACAAAAAACCCTGAAAACCGCCAAACCCACGCCACCACTACGCATCACACAATCAACACCGGCTCATCCTGCACACAGCTCGTCGCCACCGGCCCCTTCTGTGCATCCACATACACATTGATCTCATTGCGCACCCCAAAGCCCGGCAGGTACACCCCCGGCTCAATCGTAAAGCCCGTCCCCACCAGCATTCGGCGTGTGTCGCGCGTCTCGGTGTTGTCCAGGTTCATCCCGATCCCGTGCACCGCACCCCCCGGCGACAACGAGTGCCCCGTCCGGTGCCGGATGAACTCCCCAAACCCCGCACCCACAATCACCGCGCGTGCAGCCTCGTCCAGCTCCCACCCGCATACCACCTCTCCCTTGGCAAACGCACCCTGCGCACGCGCCAGCGCCGCGTCGCGCGCACCCCGCACCACGTCAAAGACCCGCCGATGCTCCTCAGGCACACGCTGGCCACAAAAGCCCGTCTGCGTGATATCCGAATATACCGCCTCCTCATCACCATCCCTGCACCACATGTCAATGAGCACCCAGTTCCCACGCCGAATCACGCTCGACCGCACCGCATCGGGCGCATAATGCGGCACGCCCGAGTTCGCATTCGCCGACACGATCGGCGCATCATCAAAGTGCAACCCCCGCGCCCGGAACTGCTCAACAACCCACCCCTGCACCTCCCGCTCCTGGCACTCCCCACGCTCGCGCAGGGCCTTGCCGATCCAAGCAAACGCCCCGGCCATGATCTCCTTGGTCTGCGCCGACGCACGCCGGTGCGCCGCCAGCCCCGCCGATGACCACCGCGCCGCGAACAACTGCACCAGGTCCGCCGAGGTACCAACCTCCAGGCCAAGGTCGCGCACCATCTCCAGCGTACCCCCATCCACAATCGAAACCGCTGGCAACAGACCCCCGGGCACATACTCCATCGCCACACGCCTGGCCCCACCAACCAGCCCCCGCAACTTACCCGGCAGCTCCCCCCACGCCCCATACACCTCGCGTGGCACACCCAGCCGGGCAAACGCCTCTTCATCAATCCGGTGGCAGAGCACGCGTGGCAACCCGCTCGCCGGCAGGTACCAGAACACCCGCCGAGTCAGGTGCGCCTTGGTGCCGAGTATCCGCCCGAGCACCGGGTTGTTGTTGCGAAAATCAACAACCAGCCACCCGTCAAACCGCTGTGCGGACAGCTCCGCCTGCACCAACGACCAGTCATACGCCATGCCCAGACGGTAGACCCACCAAGCAAATCATGCTCAAAGTGCCCTCTTCACGCGGCCGACGTACCATCCCAGGCCACCCACCCACCGGAGCGCCCCCATGCCAGGCCGGCTTGCAGGCATCAAGATCGTGATCGTTGACGACGACGAGGACATCCTCGCGGCCATCGACGCCGCCCTCGGCGCTGAGGGTGCCATCACCCACGGCACATCCAACGGCAACGACGCCATCGCCGCGGTCGGTCAAGAGAAGCCCGACGTCGTCGTCCTGGACATGATGCTCCCGGGGCGCTCGGGGTTCCTGGTCCTCGAAAAGATCAAGGGCGAGGCCGACTCCCCTGCCGTGCTCATGCTCACGGCCAACGCCGGCAAACGCCACCAGGCCTACGCCGAGAGCCTCGGCGTCGATGCCTACCTCCTCAAACCCGCCCCGCTAGACAAGATCGTGGACGTCTGCCAGCAACTCGCCACCACACGCAGGCAGGAGGCGCAGCCGACGGGGAAAGAGGGTAAGGGGAAGAAGAAGTAAGTATCAACGAGTACATTCAAAGCCAAGGCCGTACCGCATCTTATTTGTATGGCCCGAGGAACTTGTCCCCGTTGAAGTGGATCATGTGGTCGGGGTTGTCCGCAAGCCATACTTCCGTCTCCCACGCAATGTCAGCGGCATACCGCCGGAACAGTGCCGCATCCGGGAAGGCCGTCACGTACACACGGGCAGCGCTGCACTTCCCGAACGTCACTTCGAGTTCGTGGTGTCGCTTCGGCGACACGGGGCCGTGCGAGGTGACGGCTTCGATGAGAAAGAGCCAACCGCGCTTCTCGTCAAGGAGAACCACGTCCGGCAGCTTGTCATGCTCGGTCAGCGTGACGCCGAGACCCACAAGTGCGGCGGCCTCCATGACAATGTGCTTGTCGGCCGTGTCGCCGAGGTAGAGCACGCGGGCACCGGGTGCGAAGCGTGGCCCAAACTCGCGGACGATCGCCGCTTGCAACTCGTTGTGGTCGCCAGCGGACAAGGACACTTGCGTGCCGTCGGCAAGCACCAACGCGACACGGTGAAGCTCGCGGGTGCCGCGATACGCGGTCTCCAAACTGCCAAACTGCCTCTTGAACGAAGCAACGGCAGCCTCGAAGGGAAGCCCGCTCCCGAACGCATGAACCACGGCTAATGCGGGCTCGGTCAGGCGATAGGCGTTCTTTCCGCTGTTGGTCGCCCGTGATGGGTCGTCAGGGTTGCGATCCACCAAGCGGGCCTGCTCAAACTGGTGGAGCGTTTGCCGACGTATCGTTTCCCGGCTGTTGGGCGCGTAGTCCTTCTTGTATGCCTCCCGCATGAAGTCCATGATGTCCACGGTTCGGAGCAGACTGGCCTTGGCCGCGCTCCACACGGTCTTGCGCCGCAGCCCGGCAAGGGCAAGCAGCGTGAGCGCGGAGCGTTCGTTCTGCTGTGCCTTAGGCAGCCCAAGCGAAACAAGGATGGACTCGGCGTCTTCAATCCTGCTCATGCGGCGGTCTCCGCTGCGCCGAGCAAGAGCGACTGCGGGATACCGAGCACGTCAAGCACCGCCGCCTCTATCTCCGCCCGGTCGTTGCTGGTCAGCCCCGCAACCCGATCACCGATGCGGGCAATCGCCCGAAGGTCTGGGAAGGGAATCGTGCGGATCTCCGTCGCGTTGACCTGCGTGTTCCCGCTCAGCACGCGGAAGTAGCGGTCGAGGAGCGCAGAGTTGAAGAGGGCAACCAAGCCATGAACCTCTGCCTCCGTCAACTCGCGGCGCGTGTGCGTCACGTAGTTGATATGGTTCTCCAGAGCCACCGGGCGGCGGCGCTCCGCATCCGTCGGGAGATAGGGCGAGGCCGTCAATCGGCGATGCTCTTCCTTCGCGCTGAAGCGTCGCAGCAGAACGTAGTTCTGCGCGGGCAGCACGAGCGCCGCTGCGCCGTTGACGGCCCGCAGCGCCACCGGCTTTGTTCCCTTCGCCACCGGCCACACCGTGGCGAACGGACGCACGTTGTGGATCGAAAGCAGCGGGACCGCATCGGGATCGTCCGCCGAGTCCAGAAGATACTGCGTCGCTCGGAACGCCACGACGGGCCCGGTAGAAATCCGCAGCCCTCGATCGGCGAACGTCCCCGACCATGCCTCTACCGCCCGCATGATGGCAAGGTCCGACGACTCCGCCGGGAGCCGGATCACACACGCGCCCGACGGATCGTCGATGATCGTGCAAGCGGCTCGCGCCGTTGGCTTCGCATCCTCAATGTCGGCCCCGTGTGAAACGCTCACCAGCACCTCGGCTGCTTGCTCGGGTTGCTTCACCGCCACCGTGATGACGCTTTCCTGCAAAACTTCCGAATCCTTGAACGTCTCGCGCCGCGACTGGAAAAGGTGGATGTGCCGCAGGCTCATCCGGGCCAGCAACCAGCGCCGGAACTCGCGGAAGTACAGCCCGTTGCAGTAACTCCGGGGCGTGATGGCGACCAACTCCCCCCCCGCCCGCAGCAACTCCACGGCGGCGGCCATGAACAAGGCGTAGACGTTCGGCTGCCCGTGCACGATCTCCGCAAACGCTCGCGCTTGCGGCGAATCCTTCGCCAGCTTCGCGTAAGGCGGGTTCATCAGCACCACATCCGCGTACCCGGTGCGCGGCGAAGGCGCGTAGAGGGAAGCCCCTGGACGCCGCAGCACGAAATCCTCCTCGTGGACCGTCGCTTCCAGATGGTGCCCATTCGCGGCGAGCACCTTCCGGCACTCGGCGATCGTCTGCCGAAGCACCGCGAGCACCGCAGGGTCGGTCTCGTACAACTCGACCACCACGCGGCGCGGCCTGGGCAGCCCGGCGATCCGCTCGCACATCGCCGCCGCCAGCACACCTGCCCCCGCGCCCGCATCGATGAACGTGAACTCCTCGCCGATGCGCGACGCCCGCGCGGCCATGAAGCGAGCCACGCCCGCGGGCGTGAAAACCTGGGCGATGGCCTTGCGATCAATATCAGTGGTGCTGTCAACGTGGAGAGCCGTTCGGCGGATCACCGATGCGACAAGCCCCCAGCCCGTTGGGCACTCTGCCACCGTCGAGATTTGTTCTTTGCCTTGTCTCAACTTGCTAGGGTACGCAAAGATGAGCTTCAGCCGCTTGCCCCCACCCCACCTCAAAACCGCAACCGCTGCCCCGAAGCCGTGTCCAGCATCGTCAAACGCCACGCCCGGCACAACCTCACCAAAACCGGGAACGCAAAGTCCTCGTCCGTCATCGTTACCATCACCTGCCGAACCACACCGTCGCTGGCCATCAGCTCGGCGTACATCCCAGGCCCGTACGCTCGCACCAGACCCAACGCCTCGGCCCCCTCGCCCACCTTCCCCCCGTCCGGCGAGGTGTTGAACTGGCTCAGCTTCTCGAGCACCTCCTCGATCGACCCCAGCGCAGGGAGCCCCTCACCCTCGTCGGCTGGGTCCACGCTCTTGACGATCACCACGCTCCGCTTGGCCATACACCCCTTGCTCAACTACGCCCAGACCGCCCGGTTTCAGCACCAATCCCCATCATACCCGCCCCGCGTTGAGCAACGCCACCACGCACGCCACCGCCGCCGTCTCGATCCGCATCACGTGCGGCCCCGCACGCACCATCTCCACGCCCCCCATCAACTCTCGCTCGCGTGCCGACCACCCACCTTCCGGGCCAATCAGGATGCGAACCTCATCGCCCGCACCAAGCACCACCCCCCCTGCCGGTCCACCCCCGGCCTCACCGACCAGCACCCGCACCCCCGCCGGGGCAACCAGCGCCTCCGCAACCGTCATCGCACCCCCAATCGTCAACCCCCACGCACGCCCGCACTGCTTGCTCCCCTCGCGTGCGATCCGCGTCAGGCGTTCGAGTTTGTGCCCCCCGCCCTCGGCTATGCCGTGGTCCGTTGTCAACGCCGACCACGTCGCCGCGCCAACCTGCGACAACTGATCGATCAACTGCCCCGCCCGATCCCCCTTGGGCACCGCGCTGCACACATGCACCACCGGCCCAAACCGCTCAACAACCTCCACACGCCCCACACGCACACGCACCCGCGAATCACGCCCACCCCGGCTCACCTCCACCACCTGCCCATGCCCCACGCACCCACACCCATCAAGCACTTCCACCACCTCCCCGGCACGCAGACGCTTGACCTGCACCGCGTGCGCACCCTCCTCCCCGCCGACAACCACCTCGCCCGGCCGACGATCCCAACCACCATCAACAAAGAGCCTGTGCATAGCAACTCCCCCCAACCCTGCACGCCCCAACGCCCGCTCACTTGCTCAACGCAGACCGCAACTGCACGATCGAATGCTTGACCGACTCAGCCGGTGCCTTCCCACGCAGCACCTCCGCCGGGAAACCCCACACCGGCGCACACGCGTCCGGGTCCATCCCATACCTTGGGATCACGTGCCAATGCACGTGCGGCACCACGTTCCCCAAACACTCATAGTTGATCCGCACCGGCGCAAACCGCGACCGGATCGCCCCGGCCACCATCGCCACCTCACGGAAGATCGCCATCTGCTCATCCAGCGACAAATCCGACAGGTGCTCAACATGCTCCTTGAGCACCAGCACGCACCAACCCGAAAACCCCTGGTTCTCACTCAGAAACACGCTCACGCGCCGCAGGTCCGCCACGTGCATCGTGTGCCCACCTGTGCGCGCTTGTTGCAACTGCTTGCAGAGTGGGCAATCCGCTGAATGCATCAAACCATCCTTTTTCCTTGGTCAACACACCACCGACTACCCGCAACACCGACCCACTCCCCCCATTCTACTTGAGAAAACCACCCCCGCCAACCCGCAAGGCCATCAACAACCTCACCCTCACACCTCGCCGGCAATATTCCCCGCGTCAAACGGGTTCACAACACTGTTATCCCGTCCGAGAACCAGCACGTCGGCAATCTGTATGGCTTCTGCAAAGCTCTCCCGCGCCCTCGGCACGCTCGCCGCACTCTGCAAAACCATCCGCTTACGCAGGTGCTCGACCGTCGCGATCGCGTCCCCGCAGACCAGCGTCGTCAACTCCGGCTCCTCGATAAGCACACCCGTCAGCCCGGGCGTCAACCCCGGCAGCGGGAACAAATCCACACCCGAGGCCAGCTCATCCGGCGCAACCTTGCACTTGTGCAGCACCGCGATCTGGTGCTTGAGAAGCTCCGCCAACTCCTTCTCCCCACGGTCCACCGCCACCTTGAGCTGCTGCACCAGCGGAATCCCCACCCCCTCGCGCTCCTCAAGGCTGATCAACCACTCCGCACCCGCAAACGCACCTATCCCACGGTGCGTGTCAGGGTGGAACGACGTCAAAAACACGTGCGTAACCAACTCCGGCGTCAACCCCGACCGCTCCCCCAGCCTCGCCACCAGCGCCTGCTCGGGCAACCCCGGGTCAACCAGCAGCGTTACATCCCCCGACCGGATCAGCGTGCTCGTGGCGTGCCCACTCCGCACACCCGTGCGCTCACCCCACAGCGGGTTGCCCGCCAGCGCGCCGATCGAGATCACGCGGATATCCACCATGCCAGCAGGGTAGACCACCCCCACGCTATACCACCCACGCCCCCCGCCATTACCTACCCTCACCTTCCTATGCCCGAAGACCTCCGCGCACAAGTCCTCCTCGTCGACGACGAACCCGACCACGCCGACGTCATGGCCGAGGCTCTCCGCAAGCCCGGGCACGTCTGCACCATCGCCACCACTGTCGCCCAGGCCCTCGACGAACTCAAGCACGGCACCTTTGACATCATCATCACCGACCTGCGCATGCCCACCTCCGCAGGCACCGCCGCGACAACCCCCAACGCCCAGCCCGTCGCAAGCGACGGCGCCAACGCCGGCCTCGTCGTCCTCCACGCCGCCCGCACGCTCCAGCCCCAGGCCGAGACCATCATGGTCACCGCCCACGGCGACGTCCCCACCGCACGCGCTGCCTTCAAAGAAGGCGTCTTTGACTTCATCGAAAAACCGCTCGACCTCGAGGTCTTCCGCGCACTGGTCAACCGCGCCGCCGAGACCGTCCTGCTCCGCCACGAGGCGACCGGCTGGAACGCCCCGGCTGGCCCCGGCGCGCCCGAACTCGTCCAGCACCAAGGCTTCGAGGGGATCATCGCCGCCAGCGAGCCCATGCGACGCATCCTCCGCACCGTCAAGGGCGTCGCCAGCACCACCCTGCCCGTCCTGGTCACCGGCGAGAGCGGCACCGGCAAAGAACTCATCGCCCAGGCCGTCCACCGAAACTCACCACGAGCCACCAAACGCTTCGTCGCCATCAACTGCGCCGCCGAGGCCGAGACCCTCCTCGAAGACCAACTCTTCGGCCACGTCCGCGGGGCCTTCACCGGCGCCGAACGAGAACGCGAGGGCGTCTTCGAGTACGCCTCCGGCGGAACCCTTTTCCTCGACGAAATCGGCGACATGCCCCTGAAAATGCAGGCCAAACTCCTCCGCGTACTCGAAACCGGAGAAGTCGTCCGCGTCGGCAGCAACGACACACGCAAGGCCGACGTCCGCATCGTCAGCGCAACCAACAAAGACCTCCCCGACCTCATCAAGCAAGGCGGCTTCCGCGAGGACCTCTACTTCCGCATCCGCGGCGCAGAAATCCACCTCCCACCACTCCGCCAACGCCGCGAAGACATCCCACGCATCGTCGCACACGCTCTGGCCAACGCAATCAACAAGGTCCTGCCAGGCGCGCCCGTACCTGCCATCACCGACGCCGCCATGATGCGACTGTCCAGTTACCACTGGCCCGGCAACGTCCGCCAACTCCTCAACGTCGTCCAAAACCTCATCGTCGCCGCCGTCGGCGAGGGCGCCGATACCAACAACCTCACCCTCGACGTCCGACACATCCCCGACGATCTCCGCGCCGGCGACGACCCCGCAGACAACCCCGACGCCATCCCGAACACCAACGGCTCCCTCGCCGGAACCAGCCTCGAACAACTCGAAAAACGCGCCATCCGAGACACACTCCACCTCACCACAGGCAACCGCGAGGCCGCCGCCAAAATCCTCGGCATCGGCGAACGAACCCTCTACCGCAAACTCAAAGAATACGGCCTCCGCTAAAGGCGCCCGCGCCATCGGAACCCCTCCCCCGAGGGGAGGGGCAGGGGTGGGGTTCCGTCAACCTGCACACCCCCTCAAAGGTATCTCACCACTGAGACACCGAGGCACAGAGAAGAGCAAAGCAGGTTTGGTGCAGGAGCATCAAACCCCTGCCACATGCTTTCCTCTGTGCCTCTGTGACTCTGTGGTAAAAACTTCCCCCCAGCACGAGTTATCACCCCCAACCACCACCAGCCGGGCATCGATCCAGTCGATCTACCTGCGCATAGCACGTTGCGCACGCGCACAGACCCACTCGATGATGACCCTGACACCTTACCTCGTCTTCGCACTCGCACTGCTCATCCCCGCGGCGGTTGTCCACTGCTGGCTCAAACGCCACCCGCAGGTCAGGCACCCACTGCCCTGGTATGTCTGGGCCGTCCTGCTGGCCGTCGCCGCCGGGGGAATCCTCCACGCCGACGGGCAGGCAAAGCAGGCACAACAACGCATCGAAAACTCCCTCCTCGGCCTCGCCCCCACCTACGCCAGCGACCTCATCGAGCACGGCGTCCTCGCCATCAACCTCCACACACCCCCAGACGACCCCGTCTACCTCAACCTCATCGAACGCCAAAGACGCAACCTCAAACTCAACCCCGCCATTGCCGACATCTATGTCATGACACGCGACGAGCAGGGCCGCGTACGCATGCTCATCGACAGCGAGACCGACTACAACCGCAACGGCATCTACGAAGACGGCCGCGAGGCACGCACACCTATCGGCGAACCCTATGACAACGCCTCCCCGGGCATCTACAAAGGCTTCCTAGAAGCCTGGTCAGGCTTTGAAGACTGCCCCCAGACCGACCGCTGGGGCACCTGGGTCAGTGCCGTCTACCCCATCACCGACGACGGGAAGGTCGCCGCCATCCTCGGCATCGACTACCCAGCCGCCTCCTGGCTCGCCGCCGCCGCTACCTCACGCAACACCACCCTCGCCATCGCCGCCTCCATCGGCCTCATCCTCATCGCCTCCTCGACCACCATCGCCATCCTCAACGGCACGCTGAACAGACAGAAGGAACTCCTCGTTATCCTGCAGGCACGCGAGCAGGCCGCCCGCGTTGGCAGCGACGCCAAGTCCGCCTTCCTGGCCCACATGAGCCACGAGATCCGCACGCCCATCACCGCCATCGTCGGCTACGCCGACATCCTCCGCACCAGCGCCGTCAGCGACGCCGAGCGCGCCGAGCACCTCCAGACCATCACACGCAACGGCAACCACCTCCTCTCGGTCATCAGCGACATCCTCGACCTCGCCTCCATCGAGGCCGGGCGCCTGGCCACAAGAGCCGAACCCATCGAGCCCGCCTCCATCATCGCCGAGATTGCCTCACTCATGGACGGACAGGCCCGCAAAAAAGGCCTCGAACTCGTCCTGGACATCCAACTCCCACTCCCGGCCACCATCGACGCTGACCCCACACGCCTCAAACAAATCCTCGTCAACCTCACAGCCAACGCCATCAAGTTCACACAGCAAGGCAGCGTCACTATCCGCGTCGCCGCCAACCTCATCGACCAGCTCACCATCGAGGTCATCGACACAGGCGAGGGTATCAAGCCCGAGCAGGCCGGCAAACTCTTCACACCCTTCGTCCAAGGCGACGCGGGCATGGACCGCCGCTTCGGCGGCACGGGCCTCGGCCTGGCCATCTCACGCAAACTCGCCCGCAGCATGGGAGGCGACATCACACTGACCAGCCAGCTCGGACAAGGCTCCACCTTCCGACTCACACTCCCCGTCCGCCCGGGCACACCCAAAAACGCCACACTCACATCACTGACCTGCCCACTGCCGACCCCACCGGCTCGACCCGACAAGGCCACCGCCACGGGCAAACTCGTCCTCCTGGCCGAGGACGGCATCGACAACCAACGACTCATCGCGCACCACCTCCGCAGCGATGGCTGGACCGTCATCATCGCACCCGACGGCAAACAGGCACTCCGCCTGGCCACCGATGCACGCCAGAACAACAACCCCTTCCACCTCCTGCTCATGGACATGCAGATGCCCGTCATGGACGGCTACGCCGCCACACGCGCTCTCCGCCGGGCCGGCTTCCGGACCCCCATCATCGCACTCACCGCACACGCCAACCCCGGCGACCGCGAAAAGTGCCTCCAGGCCGGGTGCGATGACTACGCCATCAAACCACTCGACTACGACAAACTCCTCAACCTCGCACGCACCTGGGGCATCTCCAACCCCACCGCTCAACAGGCCGCATAAACACACGCCTGCATCACGGCACCTTCAGCGCCATCGCACGCAGCCTCGCCCCCAACCCCGGCACCCTCGGCACCTGCTGGCTCAGGCAGTGGATCGCACCCAGACCCCAGATCAACCCCCGGCAATCAATACCCACCACCTCATGCCCCGGCAGGTGCGACTGCAAAATCTTCAACGCTCGCGCGTCGTTGGCATGCCCAAAGACCGGCACCAGGCACGCACCGTCAACAAACAAAAAGTTCATGTACGTCCCCGGCACACGCTCACCAGCCACCCGCACCACCCCAGGCATCGGCACCTCAATAACCTCAAACGCTACCCCGTCCTGGTCCCGCATCCCCTGCAACTTCTTGTGCGCACGACGCAACGCCGCATAGTTCCCATCACGCCTGTTCGCCTCCACCCCGATCACAACCTTCGTCGGCGATAAAAACCGCGCCAAATCATCGATGTGCCCATCGGTGTCGTCGCCCTCGATCCCCTCGCTCAGCCACAGCACGTGCCGCTGCCCGTAATACTCCCGCAGCACACCCTCGATTGCCCCGCGCGTCATCCCCGGGTTGCGGTTCTTGTTCAGCAGGCACTGCGTCGTCGTCAAAACCGTCCCACGCCCGTTGAACTCCACACTCCCACCCTCCATCACCACTTTGCTCGTCCACAACCTCAGCCCCGCACGCCCGGCGATCACCCCCGGCACCGCGTCATCATCCCCCCACGGCGGGTACTTCCCTCCCCACGCATTAAACCCCCAATCCACCACCCCCGCCCGCGCGCCCGCATACCCACGCGCCACACCCTTAACCACAAACGCCGGACCATGGTCCCGGCACCAGCACTCGTTGCTCCTGATCGCATGAAAAAACACACGCCCAGCGCACAACCTCGCCGGCACCCCACACCCAACCAGCACATCACGCACCGCACGCGCCCAGTTGTCGTTGAGCACGTTGATGTGCACGTCCTGCCGCACCGCAATCGCGTGCACGATGCGAGCCAGGTCCCCCAGCACCGTGTGGTACCGCCCCGGAAACGAAATCCCCTCAGGCCGGGGCCACGTCAACCACGTCCCGCACTGCCGCCCAAACTCACCAGGAAAAACATACCCATCCGCAAGAGGCGTTCGCATCCCAAAGGGTTGCGCCACCAAACCCGCCAGACAACCACCCCAAAGCCTCTCTCGAACAATCGCCCCCACCCCCGGCACCTGCACTACTTCACCGGCGCGTACGAAACCCCCGCCAACTGCAACAGCCTCGCACGCATCCCCGCCAGCACCCTGCGGGCAAACTCATCCCCCCGGCTGCCACTCACGCTCGCCGTCAGACGGATCCGCTCGCTCCCCTTCGCATCTCGACCCTTCTCCAGCAACCGCTCAGCCGTGAGCATCCCCGCCCCGCCGGGCATCGACAGCAACTCCCACGTCCGCCTCTCGTCGCTCGTGGTTGTCAACATCGTCGCCAACTCCGACCTCTCCAGCCCAACGCTCAACGCCGCATCGATGTCATCCCAATCCGCCCAGAGTTCTGTCATCTGCCCCCCGCCCTCGGCCGGGGTGATCAGGTCAGCACGCACACCACTCATCGGGTCCGGCCCCACGCACCCCGCCTGCACGCCACCGATCAGCCCCAGCAATCCCAAGGTCAATATCAACCAGGCGAATAGAACCCTATCAGAATATAAAAATGCCTTTTTCATGCTGATTTACCGGGAGGTGGCGCCAGGGGAACTCGCCTTCGATAGAAGCCGTAGCAGTTGGGGGATGGGTAGCATTGTCGTTCGGTTTGGGTAGTGCGTTGCAGTGTCCTGCGGGTTCTTCTGCTCGGGCGTGTGTGCGTCCGCGTTGAGCGCCCCTCGGAGTTGCCGGTCTTTGGAACTATCGATACAACTCCCTCAGGGTGCCGAGCGTACGAGCGTGCTCGGCGTTGGTGATCGTAACCTCAAAATGATCCGCGAGGCCCTGGGCATCCGGGTGCTTTCCCGTGGGGTCGTCATCCGCCTCATGGGCGATCGCACCGCCGTGCTCGCGGCACGCGAGGTGCTCCAGGGGCTTTGCCAGGCCGTCGGGCAGGGGCAGGTGCCGACCCGGCAAGAGATACACGCCCTCATCGGCCAAGCGATCGCCTCAGCCGAGGGTCAGGCACCGATGCCGATCGGCTTTGCCGGGCCCGAGCCCTTGCCCACAGGCCCGGCGTGGAGCGAGCACCTGAGCGTCTACGCCGTCGGCGCGCCCGTCCGCGCCAAAACCGCCAACCAGCAGCGATACCTCGACGCCATCCGAGACTTTGACGTGGTGCTGGGCGTAGGCCCCGCCGGGTCGGGCAAGACCTACCTCGCCGTCGCCGCTGCCGTGCACATGCTCAAGTCCGGGCGCGCCAAAAAACTCATCCTCGTCCGCCCGGCCGTCGAGGCCGGCGAAAAACTCGGCTTCCTCCCAGGCGACCTCCAGGCAAAGGTCAACCCCTACCTCCGCCCGCTCCTGGACGCCCTCAACGACATGATCGACTACGCCACCCTCAGCAGGTTCATCGCCAGCGACGTCATCGAGATCGTCCCGCTGGCGTTCATGCGCGGGCGGACGCTCAACCGCGCGGTAATCATCCTCGACGAGGCCCAGAACACCACCCGCACGCAGATGAAGATGTTCCTGACTCGCATGGGTGCCGGGAGCAAGGTGATTGTTACCGGAGACCCTTCGCAGACGGACCTGGAGGAGCCTGGGGCCTCGGGGCTGACGCACGCGTTGATGGTCCTGCGTGGGGTGGAGGGGATCGCCGTCTGCGGGCTAGACGAGGGGGACATCGTGCGCAACGAGGTCGTCGCGCGGATCGTGCACGCTTACAGCAGGTCCGAGAACGCCCTGATGCGCGCCAACAACCCACCCACCCGCAAGCCCCGAGCCCCGCGCGACGATGCGAATCAACAGAAAAACCCATAAACCACCCGCCACCCACCTCCCCGCACTCAATGCAACAACGTGAACCAGGCCTCCTTCCAGAATGAACCCAAGACCCCACACCCGCTCGGCGCACAAGCCATGCGCTGGGTGATCGCCCAGCCCGGCACGGCGTGGGGGTTGCTCATCATCCTCACCCTCGCACTGGTGATCGGTCTGGTGCTCGTCGGGATGAACCGGCGGGTGATCCTCGAAGTCGGGCAGGTCGCCGACCGGACCAAAGTTACACGCGTGCCCGTGCAGGTCGATGACTCGTTGGCGACCGATGCCGACCGACAGGCCGCACGCCGAGATGCCCCAAAGGTCTACACCGGCGACGCGGTGCTCCTGACGGCCCTGGCCGACGGCGTCGCCAACCTTCCCGCCGCCCTGGCCGATGCCACCTCGATCGACCAGGTCGATGCGGCAATCCGCCAACGCTTTGCCATCACCGAAACAAGCCTCCGTCTGATCCAGTCCCAGGCCGCAGGCGGCAAGCCCACCGCCGCCTGGCGACGCCGGGCCGACAAACTCGCCGACCTGCTCCGCACCACGCCCTTGGTTGATAACGAAACCTATCAGCAGGGGGTCCTCACCCCCGGCGAGCGTGTCGAGTTGGTCGTCGAGGGGATGCCCCCCGTCAACCTACGCTCCGCGGACCTCATCAACATCGACGGTCGCCGCCTGGACGCGCAGCTGCGGATGCTCGCCCTCTCGGCCGGGTTCGCCGGCGAGGAGATCGACGCCGTCGTCAACTCGATCGTCGACAGGAAAGCACCCACCTTCCGCCTCGACCGCGCCCTGACGCAGCAGCGTGCCGAGCTCGCCGCCGCGGGCGTGCAGCCCAGGGGGGTGCGCTTCAACGCCGGGGAAGTGCTCTTTACGCGTGGCGACGTCATCACCGCGAGCAAACTGGAGCTAGCCCGTGGCGAGTCGCAGGCCTACTGGACCCTCGGCCCGGCCTATCAGCGCTACGCCGAGGTCGCCGCCATGATGGGCCTGGGCGCGCTGATCGCCCTCGGGCTGGGCGCGTATGTCTCGGCGTACTCACCCAAGTTGTTCGCACGCTCGCGCCGGTTGGCGGCGCTCGCGCTGCTCTTTGCCGGGGCCTTGGGCGTCTCGTGCCTGTGGGCAATCCTCCAGCCACGCGCAGCCGTGCCCGCCGTCTGCGTCCCCCCCGTGCTCGTCGCGGCAATCCTCGTCGTGGCCTATGAGCGGCGCACGGCCCTGGCGATCGCCTCGCTGCTCGGGCTCGCCTCGGTCCTGGCCGTGCGTTTGCCGATCGAGGCCGGCGTCCTCCCCCTGGCCGGTGTCGGGCTCATCGTCTGGCAACTGCGCGAAATCCGCCACCGCGGCACGCTGATCCGTGCAGGGTTCGTCGCCGGTCTGCTCCTGGCCGCAATCACCCTCCTAGTCGAGCAGTTGCGGCTGCCGATGAGCCAGCCGGCGCTAACGCAGACGGCATCCTCCGCCGCGCTCGCGGGCATCGGCGTGCTGCTGGCGTGCTTTGTCGTGCTCGGGCTGCTGCCGAGCATCGAGCGAAGCTTCGGCGTGCTCACGCCCCTGTCCCTCATCGAACTGCGCGACCCACGCCACCCGCTCTTGCAGATGCTCCAGCAGCGAGCCCCAGGCACCTGGGTGCACTCCATGAACGTCGCCAACCTCACCGAGCAGGCCTGCCAGCGCATCGGCGCCGACGGCCTCCTGGCCTACGTCGGCGCCCTCTACCACGACGCCGGGAAGATGAACCGCCCCGAAATGTTCGTCGAGAACCAGTCGGGCATCAACCGGCACGACAAACTCGCACCCTCGATGAGCCTGCTCTTGATCGTCGCCCACGTTGCCGACGGGATGGAGTTGGCCCGCGAGCACCACATCCCCGCGCCCCTCTGGCACTTCATCGAGGCCCACCACGGCACCACGGTGGTGGAGTACTTCTACCACCGCGCCCGCAAGCAGCACGACCAGGCCCGCAAGGAGGCCGGCGCCACTGCTGCCGACCCGCCCGAAGAAGGGCAGTACCGCTACCCAGGCCCCAAGCCCAAGACCAAAGAGGTCGCGGTGATGATGGTCTGCGACGCCGCCGAGGGCGCGGCCAGGGCGATGCCAGACCCGACGCCGATCAAGATCGAGCAGATGGTCCGCTCTATCGCCGAACGCCGCCTCGCCGACGGGCAGTTTGACCAGTGCGAGCTGACCATGAAGGAGATCGGCGCAGTGGTGCAGACGATCTCCAAAAGCCTCGCGTCGATCCACCACGGACGCGTGCCCTACCCCGAGGAAACTCTCATCAGCAAAGACCGCAGGCACGCCCCAGGCATAGTCGTCCCGGCGACCGGTTCGGTCGCCTCGGCAGGATAAAAACTCGTCCTTACTGCAAAGGTCCCAGAGCTCCCAGAGAAATCTACTCACAGGACCCAACAGCAGCGGTTTCCAGAGTGGTTATAAACGCTCCGCTCAGGGGATCGGTTTGGCCAAGACCGTTGCGCACCAACCATCACCCCCGGCTTCTACTCCGCGTCCCTCCGCCAACCTCCGCCCCCTCCGCGAGCCTCTTTCAACAGGCCCTCGCGTGAGCAAAAAACACCACCAAGTAACCCGATCTCCGAGCCGGGCGTATGGAGGTTCCTATATGTTCGCCCGTGCCAACCCCACCACCGCCCCCCTCGGGGGAAGAGTTCTTAGACCCCCCCGCCGCAGACGCGCTCGACTTCGTCAACGTCCGTCGCCCCGCGTGCGCACTGCACATACCCGGCCTGCAAGAGCGTCGTAAACAGCCCCTTCTCAATCACCTTTTTCATGGCCGTGATCGACGGCGACTTGAGCACCACGTCGCGCAGTTCGTCGGTAAAGTCAAGCATCTCAAAGAGCGCCTTGCGCCCGCGGTAGCCCGTCTTGAAGCACTGCCCGCACCCGGCGGGGACATAAATCTCAGTCCGCCCCTCCAGGTTGCGCCCCATGCGCGTCGAGATCGCCGGCGGGACAGGCACGGGCCGCTTGCAGTTGTCGCACAACGCCCGCACCAGACGCTGGGCCAGCACCAGGTCCAGCGACTGCGCGACCAAGAACGGCTCGACCTTCAGGTCCAGCACCCGGAAGACCGCCGTGATCGAGTCCTTGCTGTGAACGGTGCTAAAGACCAAGTGCCCCGTGATGGCCGCCTGCATCGCCACCCGGGCCGTCTCCTCATCGCGGATCTCCCCGACGAGCACCACGTCGGGGTCCTGCCGCAGCACCGACCGCAGAATCTGCCCGAAGGTGTTCCCCTTGTCGGAGTTGACCGGTATCTGCGTGGTCCCCTCGAGCTGATACTCCACGGGGTCCTCGATCGTTACAACGTTGGTCGTCTCGCGGTCGATCTCCCGCAGGGCGTTGTAGAGCGTGGTCGTCTTGCCCGAGCCGGTCGGCCCGCACACGAGCACGAACCCTTGCTCCTTGGTGCACACCTTGCGCACGCGCTCGTGCATCCACGCAGGGAAGTTCAGGTCCGACAAGCTGCGCGGCGCAAGCCCCGCGTCCAGCACGCGGATGACCATCTTCTGCCCGTGCACCGACGGCGTGATCGATACGCGGTAGTCAACCTTCTTGCCACGGAACCGTGTGCCAAAGTGCCCGTCCTGCACGGCGTCGTCAGCCGCGGGCTTCATCAGGCACGCGGTCTTGACCACCCCGAGCATCAACTGCCCAACCTTCGTCGGGATGTCGGCGATCGTCACCATCTGCCCGTCGACGCGCATGCGGATCGAATAAACGTTGTGCTTGGCCTCGACGTGGATGTCCGTCGCACGCGCCTTGCTGGCCATCAGGATCATGATCCGCAACGCCAGCGGCCCAGGAGCGTCCTGCGCCAGCGCGCTCGAAAACTGGTTGGCCCCGTCAACGAGCTGGACAGGTGTGTCCCCCTCGTTCTTCGGCGGCAACAAGTCGAGCATCTGCCGAAGGTCCACGGCCCAGTTCCCCGCCGGCCCGCTGCTCGTGTCAACGTCCAGGCTCTTGCTCCGCACCGACTGGCGGACCTCCTCAAACGTCTGGTCGCTCTCGACAGTGAAGGTGTGCGTGCCGATGCGCAGGTTGTCCCCCGGCCGCAGGGGCTGGGCCTCGCCTGAGAACTTGTGGTTGTTGACCTTCGTGCCGTTCTTGCTCCCAAGGTCGCGGATGCGGAAGCCCCCCGTCCCGTCCGGCTCGATGACGCAGTGGTAGCGCGAGGCGGCCTCATCAGAGATCGCCAGGATGTTGTCCTTGTTGCGCCCGATCGTCACCGGCTGCTCGGCCAGTGGAATCATGTACCCCCGCCCATCCGTAGATGTAAGAGATGTCGTCGGCATATCGCAAAATACTACGCCGCGCCCGACCATCGCGTTGCCGGGGCCACCCGCACGCGTACCCTGCTGCCATGAGCACCCGCGCAGCACTTTTAGCCGAGATCATTACGAGCAACAAGGCCCTGCTGGCCCGCTACCTGGCCGGGTTCAACAACGTAACGCACGTCCGCCAGACACCCGACCTGCCCAACCACCTCGCCTGGCAACTCGGGCACCTGGCCCTGACCATGCACCGCGTCGCCGCCATGCTCGACGCCCAGCCCCTGCCCGCAGCCGACTTTGTCCCCACCCCCACCCACGCCGGCTCACGCGACAAGGGCGTTTACGACCCCGACTCTGTCTCCTTCGGCAGCACGCCCGAAGAACGCCACGACCGCTTCCCAAACCTCGACCGCTGCACCGAGATCTTCAACAACGCCGCCGACCGCCTCACCGGTGCCCTCGCCAAGGCCAGCGATGAAAAACTCGACGAGAGCGTGTCGTGGGGTCAGCAGCAGATGCCCCTGCGCCTGCTGGTGGCGCGGATGGTCTTCCACAACGGGTTCCACACCGGGCAGATCGCCGACATGCGCCGGGCCCTCGGGTTCAAGGGTGTCTTCTCGTGAACGCCCCGCGTGTGGCACATGGCAGTGGTGTCAGCAGTGGGGGAACCACGGCCCGTGATCTTCCCCGCCGGGTGATCCTCCTCGGCTCCACCGGCTCCATCGGCACGCAGACCCTCGAGGTCATCGCACACCTCAACTCGCTACCCGGCCACGCGCAGATCAACATCGTCGGCCTCGCCGCCGGACGCAACGCCGACCTCCTGCACGCCCAAGCCCGCGCCTTCGCCGTCCGAGACCTGGCCCTGAGCGAGTCTGCTGCCACACCCGACCCACACCTCCGCACCGGCCCCGACGCCGCCGAGCGCCTTGTCAAAGAGGTCGATGCCGACCTGGTCATCGCCGCGATGGCCGGCAGCGCAGGCCTGCACGCCACCCTCGCCGCCGTCAGCCTCGGGCGCGATCTCGCCCTGGCCAACAAAGAAACCCTCGTCGCCGCGGGCGCCTTCATCATCCCCGCCGCACGGGCACGCCGCTGCCGGGTGCTGCCCATCGACTCTGAGCACAGCGCAATCTGGCAGGCCCTCGCCGGCCTCAACGGCAACCTCTGCCCACCCCTGACCCTCGGCCACGAAGTATCTCGGCTGATCCTGACGGCCTCGGGCGGCCCCTTCCGCATGCGCACGCTGGCGGAGGTCTACAACGCACCACCAGCCCAGGCACTCAAACACCCCACCTGGAGCATGGGCAGCAAAGTCACACTCGACTCGGCAACGCTCACCAACAAAGCACTCGAACTCGTCGAGGCCCACTGGCTCTTCGGCCTCCCGCACCAACGCCTCAGCGTGCTCATCCACCCCCAGTCCATCGTCCACTCGATCGTCGAACTCGCCGACGGCTCGCAACTGGCCCAGCTCGGCACCCCGGACATGCGCGGGCCGATCCAGTACGCCCTCACGCACCCCGCCCGCGCCGCCGCCTCATCCCGAAGGCTCGACTGGAGCACCGTCGGCACCCTCGACTTCACCCCAGCCGACGAATCACGCTTCCAGGCCCTCGCCCTGGCCCGCAAAGTCATCGACCAAGGCGGCACCGCCGGCGCAGTCTTCAACGCCGCCAGCGAAGAAGCCGGCCGCCTCTACCTCGCCGGCACCCCCAGCGTCCCCTTCGGCCGGCTCGTCGAACTCGCCGCCGAGGCCCTCGACGCCCTCGGCACACACCCGGCCAGCACCACCCAAGACATCCTCACCGCCGACGCACAAGCCAGGCACTTCGTCCGCAC
>JAJTGZ010000038.1 GCA_021299385.1 Phycisphaeraceae bacterium
AAACTCACTACCCCTGCCCGCCCCCCGGCCCGTCGAGGGCCGCTGCACACCCCCTCCGTGAGTCATACAGCTCCTTACGACGCGCCTATTGCCTGCCCAACAAAAAAACGCCCGGCACAAGCCGGGCGTGTTCTTTGACAAGAACTCAACCAAACCAACCAGCCCGCTCACCGACGACGCCGACGCGCCGCCGCCAAACCACCCAGCCCCATCAGCGCCATCGCACCGGGCGTCGGCACCGCGGTGTTCACACCGATGTACCCCGTGAACGTCGCAGACGCCCCAGGCGCCAGCGATACGTTCCAGGTATACCCGCCGAAGGGATCACCCGTGGTGTAGGAGATGCTGTTCGACAACGCATTGGTCGTCCCGTTCGTCGACGAGGCCAGCCGCGTGCGGATGTTCGACCCCGCCGTCGTCTCCGTCCCCGCCTCCCAAGCACCGGCGTTGTCGGCACCGAAGTTGACGGTGTACGCCCCGCCCCCGCTGCCGGGGTTCGTTACACCCACGTCCTGGAACTGGATCACACGCGTGCTGCCGACGAGCGACCCCGTCGCCGCACCGAACCTGTCGTTCCCGCCTGTGCCCAGGCCCAGAATCTGCGAATCCACCATCAGGAAGAACTGCAGGTTCTGCGTCGCGAACGTCGAGGTGTTCGTAACCGTGATTGAGTTGCTCACAAACGCCTGCCCAACACCCGGCCGCGCAACGCTGATGTTGTTGGCCACCGAGAACTGGTACGTCGGCCCCGACGTCGCGCCCAGCTGGATGTTGCTGAAGTTGATCGTCGCCGAGCTCGTCCCCTGCGCGATCGTCGTCGGCGAGATCGTCATCGTCCCAATACCACCCGCCGTGCCACCAAGAGACGACCCGTTCGTCGAGCCGTTCGTCGGGCGGAACCCCCACAGGAACGAACGCAGCGGGCTGACATTGTTCGGGCTGATGTACCCGTTCGAACTCGACGAGAACGTCCCGTCCGTCAACAGGTTCCCGTTGACAGCACCGCTGGAGATGTTCGTGCTGTACGGGATCGTGTTGTTCGACAGGTTCGCCGCGTTGAACCAGCTAAACGTACCGATCCCAGTCGCACCCGGCTGATACACCGCCGCCGGGCTCACCGTTGCGTTGTTCGACTGCAACGAAACGTCGGCACTCGCCGCCGACGCCATGCCCAGGCCCGCAAGGGCCACAATCATCAGATTCCTGTTCATCCTCTTCTCCTTTTGTTCTCTATCTTCCAGGTACCCCGCATAGCACCACCAAACAGTAAACGAACACTAAGGCCGCAGCGGCACGGCCGTTCATACACACAACAAAGTCAACCGCAAGCACGAGCCTCCACAACAGGCCCACTCCCACACAAAAGCCCAGGCTTGCTTGGGGGCTACCTACACCATACAGCGCCCCACGGCATTGTCAACCTATTTGTCCGCTTTTACTTCTCTGAAGTACCCCCACACCCCGGCAACAGAATACCTCCACGCACAACAAAGCCCTTCGAACGCTGTTCGAGACTTGTTTGTGTTGCGCATCAGGCAATCCACTGATACGACTCATCGTGCTGACTGAGTCGTCCCCCACCGACGCACGCACCCCTCACCCCCCATACCGCGACGCCACCGCCCGCACCCCATGCTCGATCGTCGCAAAGTGCTCCTCCGTCAGCCCGTGGTGCATCGGCAGGCTCATCACCGTCCTCGCCAACCGCTCCGCCACCGGCCACGCGCCCTGCCGTTCCAAAAACCGCGCAAACGCCGGCTGCTGCGGCAAACTCCGCGGATAGTGCAACGCCGTCGGCACACCCAACGCGCCCAAATCCTTCATCACCTGCTCGCGCGTTGTCTTGAGCACACCCAAATCCAAACGCACCGTATAAAGGTGGTACGCGCTCGTCGCACCCGCCGTGATCTCCAGCGGCACAAACCCCGGCACCTTCGCCAAGATCTCCCCGTACCGCACCGCCGCCTCCTGCCGAGCCTTCGTCTCCCGCGCCAACCTCCCCAACCGCGACAGCCCGATCGCACCCGTGATGTCGTTCATCCGGTAGTTGTACCCAACCCGCTCGTGCAGATACTTCTCCGACTCACCATGGCTGCGCAGCAACTGGATATCCCGCGCCAACTTGTCGTCGTTGCACGAGATCAAACCACCCTCACCAGTCCCCAGGTTCTTGGTCGCATAAAACGAGTACGTCACGGCATCACCAAACTCCCCGATCCCCTTGCCGTTGTACGTGCTCAGGTGCGCCTGCGCCGCGTCATAGACCACCCTCAGCCCATGCTCGGCCGCCAGCGCCTGCGTCGCGCCGATATCCACCGGGCAGCCATACATGTGCGTCGCCGCGATCCCACGCGTGCGGGGCGTTACGCGCCTCGCGGCGTCCGCCAAATCAATCTGCCCCGTCGCTTCGATCGCATCGACAAAGATCGGCTTGCACCCGCGCGCCACCAGCATGCTCGCCGTTGCAATATACGACCACGCCGGCACCAGCACCTCATCGCCCGGCTCAAACAACGGCTCATACGCCAGCTGCAAAGCACACGTCCCGTTCGCGCACGTCATCGCGTGCCTCGCACCCGACAACTCGGCAAACTTCAGCTCCAACGCCGCACACTGGCTCGCCGACCGCAACATCCCCGACCGCAACACCGCCGTCGCCGCGTCGATGTCCCCCTGCTCTAAGGCCGTGAGCATAAACGGAACAGGCTTGACGGCAGGTGCGGCGGTTGTCATATTGCGGCTCCAAAATCTACAAGTGCTTCGACGCCGAACACGTTGTTCCACGTCAGGCCTACCCGGCCACACCCACCCGGCCAGACCACTATCATAAGCCCCAGAACCACGCCGGGCAGACAATCCACCCCTTCGCCCCCAACCCACACCCAGATTCACTGGCACAAACCACCCCCCGCGTGCGTATGTGCTGCTGAGACTCCAACCACATTCCCGAACGACCCACGACCGAGAACAACACCTAACCCCATCGCTCTACACTCCCACCCGATGCCATCATTCCCCCCAACCTCTACCCCCCACACCAACCGCCCGGCGATCATCTGCGCCCTGGCCCTCACCCTCACACTCCTGCCAAGCACCTCACCCACCCTCGCTCAGACCAACACCCCGGCCCCGCCCCCCGACCCCACCTCCACCTACGCCACCAAAGCCCCGGACTTTGCCGACCTCGAATGGGTCACCCGCCCCAGCCGTGATGCTGTGATGAGTTTCACGATCACCGCCGAGATCCGCGAGCTGCCCGTCAAAGCCGGGCAGCGCGTCAAGGAGGGGGACCTGCTCGTCCGCGCCCGCGAGGCCGAGGCCCTCGCCGGGCTGGCCGTCCAGCGTGTCCGCGCCAACAACACCGCCCCCGTCGACAGCGCCCGCGCCAACGTTGATCTCGCCGAGGTCCGCTACAAGCGCATCCTCGAGGCCGACGCCCAGGGCGCCAGCAACCCGCAAGAGATCGACGAACGCCGCGTCGCCGTCGATGCCGCCAAGGCCGCGCTGGCCAACGCGCAAAAGAACCTTCTCGAAGAGGCCGAGCGTCTTGTCCAACTTCAAGAGCAGGCCAAGCGTTACCGCATCGAGGCCCCCTTCGACGGCATTGTCGAGTCCATCGTCATGGACGTCGGGCAGACCGTCGAATCTCCCCAGCCCGTCCTGCGCATCGTCAACGTCGACCAACTCTGGATCGACCTGCCCGTCCCCACGCACCAGACCATCACGCTCAATCTGGCCCCGAACACACCCGCCTGGGCGATGCTCGACCTGCCCGACACCCCGGTGCTCAAAGGCCGGGTCCTCTACGTCTCCCCCGTCGCCGACGCCGCCGCTGAGACCCGCCGCGTCCGCGTTGAACTGCCCAACCCCACCGCCCTCCCCCCCGGCACACGCGCCCGCGTCCGCTTCTCTCCGCCCTCCACCAACCCCACCCCCACGCCCGCGCCGATCACCACCAACACACCCGCGGAGGGGCGCAAGTGATCGACCTCTCTAACCTCCGCGCCCCGGGCTGGAACCGCATCGTCGCCGAGCTTTCACAGCCCGCCACCGACGACCGCGCGTACCTCGACCGCCTCCTGCGCATCATCGCCCAGGTCTCGGCGTCCAAGCAGGCCTGCCTCATCCTCCCCCAAGCCGGGCAAGCCGGCGAGCTGCTCCCCCGCATCCTTGCCGTCTGCCCAGGCCCACCCTCGGGCAAGCCCGACGCCCCGCCCACAGTCGCCGCGCCCGAGGCCGTGGCTGTCGAGCACGAAAAGGAAGTCAAGCAGGTCGCCATCGCCTGCCTCGAAAGCGCCCAAAGCCGAGCCTTCGGCCTCGACGGCCAAAACGCCGTCTACGACGGGCAGTCCAGCCAGGGCTATCTCCTGGCCGTCCCCGTCCCCGACGCTGCCGGCCGGGCCATCGCCGCTGTTACGCTCCTCATCGACGCCCGCTCGCGCCAGGCCGTGCAAAGCACCCTGGCCATGGCCGAGGTCCTCGCCGGGTACGTCCACGGGCACGTCGCCCGCTCAGAGCTCCGCCGCCAGCAGGCCAGCGTCATGGCCCTCGAGCTCGCCACGCGCCTGCTCAGCGCGACCAACACCCAAGACTCCTTCAAGGGCGCGTCGCTCCAACTCGTCAACGACCTCACGCGCCAGCTCGGCGCCGACCGCGCCGCCCTTGGCTGGGTCAAAGGCTCCGCCATCCACCTCGTCGCCCTCTCTGATGCCGAGCACTTCAACCCGCGCACCGAGATGGTCAAGGCCCTCCAGAACGCGATGGACGAGTGCCTCGACCAAGAGCAGGCCGTCGTCTTCCCGCCCCCCGAGGCCGCACAAGACGTGCTGCTCGCACACGCCATCACCACCGCGCACCGCCGGCTCGTCGCCGGCAACCCAGGCCTGGTCGCCTGCTCGGTCCCCCTGCGCAAGGGCGACAAGACCGTCGGCGTCATCACCGTCGAGCTCCGCGCCCCACCCCCCGCGCCCGGCACCGCCCCCAAAGCCCCCATCGACACCCGCGGCGTCGAGGTCCTCCAGGCCGCCGCCGACCTCCTTGGCCCCGTCCTGGCCGTACGCAAAAACGATGACCGCATCCTCCCCTTGCGCACCCTCGACGCCAGCCGCAACGCCGGCGCATGGTTCGTCGGCTCCAAGCACACACCCTGGAAGCTCGCCGGCATCCTCCTCATCGCCGCGTTCATCTTCTGCGCCCTCTTCCGCATCGAGCACCGCGTCGGGAGCATGGCCACGCTCGAAGCACGCTCCAAACGCGTCGTCGCCGCTCCCTTTGACGCCGTCGTCGCCTCCCTCGCCGCGGGCATCCAGCCAGGCTCGACCGTCCGCGCCGGCGACCTCCTCGTCGAGCTCGACACCCGCGAACTCAAACTCCAACTCGCCAGCACCGCCGCCAAACGCGACCAGGGCGAACGACAACTCGCCAACGCCCGCAAAGAAGGCAAAGTCGGCGACGCCCAGCTCGCCCAGGCCGCCATCGACAAAGCACGCGCCGACGAACAACTCATCCAGCGACGCCTGGAACTCTCACGCATCACCTCACCCATCGACGGCGTCATCATCGCCGGCGACCTCAAGGACAAACTCGGCGCTGCCGTCAAAGTCGGCGATGGCCTCATGCAGATCGCCCCCGTCGGCGACCTCTACGTCCAGGCCAAAGTCGACGAGCGCGACGTCGGCCTCATCCACCCGGGTGGCTCCGGGCGCGTCCACACCCGCGCCCGCCCGCAAGAGGGCTTCGACGTAACCATCGACACCATCGTCCCACTCGCCGTCGCCACAGAAGGGCGCAACGAGTTCGAGGTCCGCGCCACCATCCAAACCCCCGAACCCTGGATGCGCCCAGGAATGGAAGGCGTCGCCCGACTCGACGCCGGCCAACGAACACTCCTCTGGATCGGAACACGCCGGATTATCGATACCGTCAGGCTCTGGGTGTGGTGAGGGAAAGGTGTTAGGTGTTGGGTGTTAGGTATTAGGTGTTAGGTTTTAGGTTCCCGAATCCCCATGTCTTGAATCAGAACCCCTCCCCCAGAACGTTCTGGCGGGGAGGGGCAGGGGTGGGGTTGACTCCTTCGAACGCACGACATTCACCGCTCATCCGTACTGCAAGTAACAGTTTTTATCCTCCCCGGCCCCGAGCACATGGAACGCCCCACCTTCAGCCCATTCTGGCACCGCCTCCGCTCCATGACGCCACGCCTGCGCTCGCACGTGCAGGTTACCCGCCAGTTCTACCGCGCTAAACGCTGGTTCATCGCACACGACCCCACCAGCAACCAGCACTACCGCCTCTCCCCCACCGCCTACGACCTCGTCGGCACCCTTGACGGCCGGCGCACCGTCGAAGAGGCCTGGAAAATCTCCCTCTCCAAGTTCGGCGACGATGCCCCCACCCAACCCGAGGTCATCGAGCTCCTCGCCCAGCTTTACAACAGCAACCTCCTGCAAGTCGACACCACACCCGAGACCGAGCAACTCCTCCGCCGGGGCCGCACTCGCACCGAAAAACGCCTGGCACAGCAGGCTATCAGCGTCATGTACTTCAAGCTCAGGCTCATCAACCCCGAGGTAATCCTCTCGGCTATGGAGCCCATCTTCCGCCCCATCCTCAACCGCTGGGGCCTCCTCGCCTGGGCCGCCCTCGTCCTCTACGCCATCACACAACTGCTCCCGCAGTGGTCCAGGCTCACTGAGCAGACAAAGACCATCACCAACCCCGCTAACTGGCTCTGGATCGGCACCGTCTTTGTCCTGCTCAAACTCTGGCATGAGTTCGGCCACGGCATCGTCTGCAAACGCCTCGGCGGCAACGTCCCCGAGATGGGCGTCATGCTCCTAGTCCTGCTCCCATCACCCTATGTCGATGCCACCAGCGCGTGGACCTTCCCCAACCGCTGGCACCGCGCCGCCGTCGGCGCAGGGGGCATGCTCTTTGAACTCTTCGCCGCCGCCGTTGCCGCCATCGTCTGGCTCAATGTCCAGCCCGGCACACTGCCCAGCCAACTCGCCTTCTACACCATGTTCAGCGCCAGCGTCGCCACCGTCCTCTTCAACGCCAACCCCCTCATGAAGTTCGACGGCTACTACATCCTCTCCGACCTCCTGGAAATCCCCAACCTCATGCAACGCTCCCAGCAGGTCCTCAAAAACCTCTTCCTCCGCCACCTCTACCGCGTCGAGAACGTCAAGCCCGCCGCCGACCAGCCCGGCGAACGCGTCATCCTCTTCACCTACGGCATCCTCTCGCAAATCTACCGCGTCGTCGTCTTCCTCTCCATCACCCTCTGGCTCGTCGGCCTCTGGTTCGGCGTCGGCCTGCTGCTGGCCCTTTGGACCGCCGCCGCCTGGTTCGTCATCCCCGTCGGGATGTTCATCCACTGGCTGGCCAGCAGCCCCAACCTCATCGACAAACGCCCCCGCGCCATCGCCCTCACCCTCCTGCTCGCCGTCGGCGCCGCGCTGCTCGTCGGCGTCGTTCCCTTGCCCGACTACCGCCGGGCCACGGGCATCGTCGATGCCCAGAGCCGTGCAGGCGTCTTCACTAAGGCCGACGGCTTCGTCCGCCAGGTCCACGCCAAGCCGGGCGACCGCGTCGCCGCAGGCGATGTCATCGCCACACTCGAAAGCCCCGAACTCCTCGCCCGCACCGCCCAGGCCCGCGCCCAGGTCGCCGAACTCCAGGCCCAACTCCGCGCCGCACGCGTCCAAGACGACGCCGTCAGCGAGCAGATCATCGTCGGCCAACTCGCCGTTGCCAACGACACCATCACAGAACTCCTCGCCCAGGCCGAGGAACTCACCGTCCGCGCACCACACCCCGGCGTCATCGCCTCAGGCGACCCCGCCTCAAACCTCGGCAAACTCATCCGCAAAGGCGAGCCCGTCTGCCTCCTGCTCGAGCCCGCCTCCGCCCGCGTCCTCGCCCTCCTGGACCAGACCGAGGCCGCATGGCTCTTTGACCTCCCCCCCGAGCAGCAACTCGTCAAACTCCGCCTGGCCAGCGACATCCCCACCATCATCAACGCACACGTCGACTCCATCGTCCCCGCAGGCCAGAGCGTCCTGCCCCACCCATCCCTGGGCTACATGGGCGGGGGCAGCGCAGAGGTCGACACCGCCCAAGACCCCTCAGGCCGCATCGCCAAGGGCGACCGCTTCACCGTCTACATCCACACACCCGAGCACGCCCTGGACAACGCCCTGCCCGGGCAGCGCGTTTACCTCCGCTTCACGCTCCCAAGCAAGCCCATCGCCCAGCAGGTCGTCGACCGCATCAGCAAGGCAGTCCAAGGGCGCGTGAACCTGTGAGCCAGGCACTGACGAAATACCATGCCCTCTACTGCTCCATCCGCTCCCGCGCACGCCGGGAGCACACCCCCACAGGCCTTGACCGCATCGCCGCCACACTCAACCTCCGCTGGCGCTCCCGCGGCATCACCCTCACGTTCCTCCGCCAGCAGGCCGAGCTCATCGACGCCCTCGCCCCGACCCTCACCAACCTGGGCGAAAAAGCGCTCGACGAACGCATCGCCCAGGCCAAGGCCGCCGTCATCGCCAACCCACGCGACGCCGAGGTCGTCCGCAATGCCCTCGCCGCCACGCGCGAGGTCGCACGCCGAATCACCGGCGAGTCGGCCTATCTCGTTCAACTCATGGGCGCACTCGCCCTCACCCACGGCCGCATCTGTGAGATGCTCACCGGCGAGGGCAAAACCCTCACCGGCTCGGTCGCCGCCCCCATCATCGCCTGGCAGAACCGGCGTCTGCACATCTTCACCGTCAACGACTACCTCGCCCAGCGCGACGCCCAGAGCCGTGCGCCCATCTACCAACGCTGCCTGCTGGACTGCGGCGCGATCCAGCAAGAGATGGACGTCCCCACCCGCTCGGCTATCTACGCCAAGGCCATCGTCTACGGCACGCCCAAGCAGATCACCGCCGACTACTTGCGCGACCAGATCTCCCTGCGCCCGGCCACCAGCGTCTGGGCCGGGCGCTCGCTGCCGAGCGCGCCGATGGTCCCGGGCCTCGCCGCCGCGCTCGTTGACGAGGCCGACGCCGTGCTCATCGATGAGGGCGTAACGCCGCTCATCATCGCCCAGGCCCGCACCGGCGACTCGATGGTCGAGGTCTACCGCGACGCCGACGGCATCGCCGCAGCACTCCACCCGGCGGATTTCACCATCGACCATATCAAACGCAAGGCCGAGCTGACCGACGCCGGCCGCGCCAAGGCCAAGGCCCTCATGGAATCCCGCCCCGACCCGATCTGGCGCGCCCCACGCCGGGCCGAGGAACTCATCCGCACGGCCCTGGTCGCCCGCCACGTATACACGCGCGGCAAGCACTATGAGATCGTCGAGGGGAAGATCGTCATCGTCGATGAATACACCGGGCGATTCCTCGCCGACCGTTCCTGGGAGCACGGCCTGCACCAGGCCGCCGAGGCTAAGGAGAAGATCGAGGTCACCGCCGACCGCGAAACACTCGCCCGCCTGAGTTTCCAGCGTTTCTTCCGCAGTTACCCCTTCCTCTGCGGCATGACGGGCACCGCCGCCGATGCCACCGGCGAACTCGAACGCACCTACCAGCGTCGCGTGCTGGTGATCCCGACGAACCGCCCGATCGCCCGCCACGACCAGCCGACGCGCGTCTTCACCTCCAGCGACGCGCGCTGGAACGCGGTGGCCGACGAGGCCGAGCGCCTCAGCCGCGCTGGCCGGCCGGTCCTCATCGGCACGCGCTCGATCGCCGCCAGCGAGCACGCCTCGCGCTTGCTTTCTGCACGCCGGGTCGAGCACAAGGTTCTCAACGCGACGGTCGACAAGGCCGAGGCGGAGATCGTGCGCAACGCCGGGCGCGCCGGCGCGGTAACCGTCGCGACCAACATGGCCGGCCGCGGCACGGACATCAAGCCCGACGCCGACGCCCTCGCCGCCGGGGGCCTGGCCGTGCTGCTGACAGAGATGCACGGGGCCCGTCGGGTCGACCGTCAGTTCCGTGGCCGCTCAGGCCGGCAGGGCGACCCCGGCTCCTCGCTGATGTTCGCCTCACTCGAAGATGAACTCGTCCGCCTCTACTCGCCGCGATTGCTCAGCGTATTCCTCCCCGCCGCCCGCGCCCGCGTAGGCGCGGGCGAACTCACCGGTCGCCTAGCCAACCTCGCCCGGCGACTGTTCACCTTCGCCCAACAACGCAACGAAGCCCGCGACCGCCGACAACGCGCCGAGGTCATGCGCCAAGACGACTGGGTCGACAAACATCTGCCGGGTGTCTAATTTGCTGGAGATTCCAGGTGGAGCGGGCCTCCGGCCCGCTTACCTCACCGTGCACATCCCATGCCAGTTTTGCTCCATCTCCACACCCTTGCGCGCACAAAAAGCGCAACCACACGGACATGCACCACGATGGCCCACAATCCACGCCGAGGGGTCGGGCATACCCATGCATCCTCCCCGCGCACGACGCCTGCAAAGCCCGGCAAACCCCCGCCGTGCGGGTGCGCGCAAGGGGGCGGAGATCAGGGGTTAGGTTTTAGGTGCTAGGTTTTAGGTGTTGGGTGTTAGGTGTTAGGGGAAAGCGCGAGGTATCCGCTGTATGCCGGCTCGCCCAGAGCGCCGATGTTTCTTTTTCAGAACCCCTCCCCCGAGGGGAGGGGCAGGGGTGGGGTTGGCTATCTCGGCATCACGGCAAACATCAGTGGTCTGTATCAGTTGCCGCTTAATGCAACCCACCTGCACCCCGCGCCGAGCGGCTTTGAAATGCTGCCTCTCCTGTGGATCATTGCTGAATGCCGTGCGTACGAATGTTCTAACCCCACCCCTGCCCCTCCCCTCGGGGGAGGGGTTCGATACAAGGTGCATCGGTGATTGGTTTTCAATGGCTCGCCATCGGCAGGTTCTTGCGGATGATCTCCAGCGCGGCTTGGAGATAGACGCGGTTCCCCTCGCGCTCGATCAGCGCCGGCGCGCACGATGCCGTGAGCACACGCCGAACGCACGCGAGCATCCCGTAGTCCTCGTTGTCGTGCATCGCCAGCTCGCGCCGGTGCAGGGCGAGTTCCTTGACCGGGTTGACGGCACACAGCCCATCAGGCCGCCCCCAACTGGTGCGCTCCAGGTAGAGCGCGTCCTCGACCCAGTGCCCGGTGTGCATGAGGGCCAGGTCGATGAGCACCAGTGTGCCGTCGGCGCGGCGCATGGCGTTGCCCGGGTGCAGGTCGCCGTGGCACCAGGCGTTGCACGGGCGGTTGCGCCAGCGTGCGAGCAAAAACGGCAGCGCGCTTGTTACAGCCTTGAGCGTGTTGTTCCAGTGCTGTGCCTCGGCGCCAGCCACCAGCACGCCCCGGCGGACCACATCGCGGCTCTTGTTGATCACGGCCTCAAAGTCGATCTGTTTGGCCTGCGTGTCGGGCGTGATCGGCTCGATGTCGCGTGCCAGCCCTTCAAGCCGTGCCGCGGCGGTGAGCATGTCGCGCACGCCCTGGCCGTCGAGGGCGCCGGCAAGTGGTTGCCCGGGCAGGCGTTCGAGGATGAGCCAGGCGAAGTCGTAGTCGCCCATGCTGGTGCCGTGCGCGTAGAGGCGTGGGGTGACGGGGCTAGGCTCGCCGCACTGGGCGTGCGCGAGGCGGACGGTCCAGCGGTATTCGATGCTGTTGACGGGGGCTTTGATGACGGCGTCGTGGGTCTGCCCGTTGTCGTCGGCGTATTGGGCGTACCCGGTTGCGCCGCCGCCGCGCTGGTGTGTGGAGCGGAACCAGGTGAGGCCCTGCAACCGAGCGGGCCCGCCGGCGGCGGCGACAAGCGCGGGCGCCAGGGCTTGGACGAGTGAAGCGCCACCTTCGGGAGCAAAGAAGCCCACAGCCGAGAGTGTACCCGTGCCGGGACGGGTGATGTTGAGATTAGTAGGAGTTGTGCTTGGTTACTGGCCCATAGGCCGCCGGGCCGCGAGCCAGGAGCGTGGCGATCTGTTCGCCGGCGTGCGCGTCGCCGAAGCGGCGGTCGGGCTTTGGTTTGCGGGCAATCGCCCTGCGTGTGGCGGCGAGGATGCCCGATGCGGTCAGGGCGTTGCACTGCAGGACGTTCTTTGGGCGCTCGCGCCCGGCCTGGCGCTGGCCGAGGTTGACCACCGGCACGCCGAGCGCGGCGGCCTCGATCAGCCCGGCCGAGGAGTTGCCGATGAGCACCCCGTGGTTGTTGCGGAGGGTTGCCAGCAGGTTCAGGAAGTCTTCCCTGTTGCGGTGGTGCTTGCAGAAGTGGACCTGGCCACTGTTGGCCAGCGCGCGTTCGAGGGTGTGGTAGGTGGTGATGATCTGGTCGCGCCCGGGGTCGGAGTTTGGGAGCAGGACCTGGGCGTGGGAGCCGGGTGGGCGCGACTGGCAGAGTTGCTGCGCGGCAAGCACCGCCGAGCGTGCGGCCTTGGCCTCGTGGCCGACAAAGCCGCCGGGGTGCAGGAGGACGACGGCGCACGGGCCTGTGTCTGCGGCGCTGGTTTTGTAGTGGTGTGGCTGGATGTCGTCGAGTGCGGGCGAGCCTGTGAGGACGACCCGGCGTGCGGGTTCGCCGAGTTTGCGCAGGCGTGCGGCGCTTTGTTTGCTCGCCGCGCAGTGGAGGTGGGCGAGTTTGGTGATGGCGTGGCGCATGGCTTCGTCGGCGATGCCCTCGGCGCGGTCCCCGCCGTGGATGTGGCAGATGGGGATGCCGGCAACCGCGGCGGCGGTTGCGGCGGCGAAGGCCTCGACGCGGTCGCCCAGCACGACGACCCAGGTGGGTTGTTCGTCGGCGAGGATCGTGGCAAAGCGTGCGGTGCCGAGGGCGAAGGCGCGGGCGTGGTCGAGGCGGTTGCGGTCGCCGGGGCGTTGCATTGCGGCGCGGTGGTCGATGGTGAACTCTTTGGCGACGTCTTTGATGGTGCCGGCGATGAGGTGCTCGCCGGCGACGCAGAGGCGGAGGGTGAGAGAGGGGGTTTTGGTGATGGCGCGGAGAACGGGGCGGAGGAGGCCGAACTCGGCGCGGGAGCCGGTGATGAGGAGGATGCGATTAGGCGGGCTGGAAGCCCGCCCCACCGGGGATGGAGAGGGTGGCGGGCTGGAAGCCCGCCCCACCGGAGATGGGGAGGGTGGCGGGCTGGAAGCCCGCCCCACCGGGGATGGGGAGGGTGGCGGGCTGGTAGCCCGCCCCACCGGGGATGGGGAGGGTGGCGGGCTGGAAGCCCGCCCCACCGGGGATGGGGAGGGTGGCGGGCTGGTAGCCCGCCCCACCGGAGATGGGGAGGGTGGCGGGCTGGTAGCCCGCCCCACCGGAGATGGGGAGGGTGGCGGGCTGGAAGCCCGCCCCACCGGGGATCGCCCCACCTTGGGTAGTGGTTTATGCATGGGCGAGGTCCTGCGGTTGCAGGGGTGTGTCTGCGGGGACGTCGCGGGTGAGTCTTTGGCCCAGGATCGAGTCGATCAGGGCGGGTGGGAGGCCGGTGCCGGGGCGCTTGAAGGTCAGGTCGTTGCGCGTGAGTTTGCTGCCCAGGGTGAGTGCGTGGCGTGCGACGATCGACTGGCGCGACACGCTGCGGACGTCCTGCTCGATGGGGAGGACGCGTTTGACGATCGGGAGTGTGGAGCCTGGTGCGCACGCCTGTCCGACGGCGGCGTTGACGGGGGCGGCGCGGGCGAGGGTGATGTACTCGGCCATGCCGGGCTCTTCCAGTGAGGCGCGGTGGTCGGGGCCTTGGGCATCTCGGCTGTAGGTGAAGTGTTTTTCGAGCACGCGTGCGCCGAGGCCCACGGCTGTCGCGCCGGTGCGGGTGCTCTCGGTGTGGTCGCTGTAGCCGATGGCTACGCCGAGGGTGCTGGAGAGGGCGATGATGCCGCCGAGCTCGGCGGCGTCGTCGGGCGTGGGGTAACTGCTGACGCACTGCAGGATCGTGATGCGGTCGCGTGCGTGCGCGAGGGTGTCGATCGCGGCGTGGACCTCGGCGAGGGTCGCCGCGCCTGTGGAGATGATCAGGGGCTTGCCCGTGGCGGCCAGGGCGTGTAGCAGTGGAAGGTGGATGATGTCGGGGCTAGCGGTTTTGTAGGCGTCAAAGCCGAGGCGTTCGGCGACGGGAACCAGTTCGATAGAAAAGACCGTAACGATCGCGGCGATGCCCAGCGTGTGGGCGCGGGCGACGACCTGGGCCATCTCGTTCTCGGACAGCTCGAGGCGCGCGAGCATGGCGACGGGGTCCTTTTCGCCTGCCTCTTTTTGATACCCGGCCAGGCGTGAGGCTCGGCTCATTAACCCCTCGGCGCGGAAGAGTTGGAGTTTGACGGCGTCGGCGCCGGCGCGGGCGGCGGCGTCGACCATCTCGAGGGCGCGGGTGATGCTCCCGTCGTGGTTGACGCCGAGCTCGGCGATGACGAGCGGGCAGCGGTCGAACACCCCGGGCTGGGTGGGCCAGCGCGTCGGTGTGGCCGGGGGTGCTTTGCGTGGTATTGGTTGGGTGATGGCCTGGGGCATGGGTGGGAATCAGTCTTTGTGGGTGTGCGCTGTTTGCTCTTGCATCATCGCGCGTGCGACGTGCACGTCCAGGGGTGTGTCGATATCAACGACGCTGCCCGGCGGCGTGAGGATGCCCCGGCGGTCTAGGCCGAGGAAGCGGTGGGGGCCGTCGGGGACGCCTGGGATTTGCAGCTGCAAGGCCCGGCGTGTAACGACGAGGACGCCGCCGTCGGGGATGTGCGCGGGTGGGAGGTCTTGGCGGCGGAAGACGTTGTGGTAGAGGATGTCCCCTTGCCAGGGTTGCACGGTGCCGGTGTTGTCGATGCGGACGGTCCACCACGGGTGGTGTTTGCCGACGGGGGTGTAGCTCTGCACGCTGTGGGCGTTGGTGCTGGTGAGCAGTTCGACGGCGTTGTCGATCAAACCGGGCGGGCGGATGGGGACGTTGGCGTAGAGGATAACGATGGGCGCGTCGTCGCTGAGTGTGGCGTGGGTTGATTCCCAGGTGTGCAGGGCGTGGCGTGCGGCGGCGTCGACGGTGATGGTGTCGCCGGCGAGCTCGGGTGGGCGGGTGAGGACCTCGGCGCCCGCGGCGCGGGCGGCATCGGCGATGGGGGTGCCGTCGGTGCTGACGGCGGTTGCGTGCACGAGGCGAGCGGTGTTGGCGTGGGCGATGGTCCAGGCGATGCAGGGCCGGCCGGCGATGGGGATGACGTTTTTGCCGGGCACGCCCTTGCTGCCGGCGCGGGCGAGGATCAGGGCGAGGGCGGCGGTGCTCATGGGTGGGCCTCGTGTTGGAGGCCGGGGGCGATGTGGATTTCTTCAACGCTGGCGCGCTGCTGGGCGAGTGTGGGGATGGCCAGTGGCTGGATGCGGTCGGCAGGGGCGGGGCGGTCGAGCGGCTCGATGATGGCCCAGGAGAGGGTGTGCATGGTGTTGTCGAAGAAGGTGTCAATGTCGGCGTAGGTCGCGTCGCAGCGGACAAGCCGGGGGACGACCCAGGGAGTGCGGACCTGCGCGGCGGGGTCGATCGGCAGGCCGTTGACGAGGGACTCGAAGAGGCGCTGCGTCTTGGCGTGCGCATCGGGGCCGAGGCCGGCCAGCAGGTCTGGGCGGAGGCTGGCGAAGGTCTGCGGCGACAGGGAGATCAGGTCGATGCTGATGATCGCGGGGTTGGCGGATCGGAGCAGATCGATCTGCTCGGGGTGTGTCAGCGGACCGCAGCGCAGGTGTAGGGGTGCGACGGCGGATGCCGCGCGGGCGATGGTGTGCCAGGCGGGGTGGTTGAGGGTGTCGCCCTCGATGGTGATGGCGGCGTCGGGGCGGGTGGCGATGGTGCGTGCGATGGCCGAGTGGGCGAGGTGCTCATCGAGCCAGTTGCCGGGCTGGCCGAGGTTGAGGCGGAGGTGCCAGGGTTGGGCGTGGTGGTTGTTCAGGGCGTGGGCGCGGATTGCGAGCGCGGTTTGTGTTGCGGTGGCGTTGTGCGCGTCGAGGCCCGCGGCGGTGAGTGCGGCGGTGAGCCAGTCGGCTTGCTGGGGCGTGTCGGCGATGCAGCGGAGCAGGCCGTCGCGCACGGCGGGGTCGATCTGCACGCACCCGGCGAGTGCGATCGGGTCGACCATGGGGACGCTGGGGCGGTAGCCGGTGAGGCCCGAGAGGCCGGCCTGGATGCCCGCGGCGCTTCGGGCGGCGGCGAGCATTTTGGCCGTGGCGCGGGGGATCAGCGCGGGTGCGAGGCCCGGGACGGCCTGTGTGAAGAGGGCGTGCGGGAGGTTGCCTAGGTTGGCGTGCTCGTTGAAGCGGTCGATGAGGGCTGCGGCGATGGATGGGTCGAGCAGGGGCCAGTCGCACCCGCAGATGAGGGCGGCGTCGGCGTTGGTGGATTCCAGGACGGAGTGGATGACGTTGCCGTCAAGGGCTTCGTCGTAGCAGGTGAGGTTGGCCAGCCCGCCGCGGTAGGCCGAGCGCGTGAAGGCGCGGGCGGCCTGCAGGACCGTGGGGGACCAGGCGTCGGGGTGGTTGGGGAGGGTGTGGATATCGACGCGCGGGTTGCGGGCGAGTGGGCCGAGGATGGTGGCAACGGCGTCGGGGCGGTCGGTTACCAGCGTGATGGGGAGGGTTGGGTTGATGCGCAGGAGGCGGTTGATGGTGAGGGTGAGGGCGTTGGTGCCGGCGATGTTGATTGCGCTGAGGTCGCGTGGCAAGCCCAGGCCGTTGCGCTGCAAGAGGACGGGGATGATGGCCCGGCAGGTGAGGGTGGGCTTGGGTGTGGCGTTTTCGGGTTCCTCGGCGTGGCTCTGGTCGCTGGTGATGCGGGGCGCGCCGTTGAGGGTTGCGGTGGCGGCGTCGAGCTGGTTGGCAAAGCGTGTGGCGGCCTCGGCGAGCCACTGGACGTTGACGATGTCGCGCTCGGCCTGGCGGCGTTGGATGTCGTACTCGGTGAGGTTCTTCTCGTCTAGGCGGAGTGCGCGGTCGGCGCGCCAGCGTTTGAACGAGCCGATGGAGTTGTAGATGTTCAGCAGTTGCCACGCCGGGTCGATGGTGGTGATGCGCTTACGCATTTTGTCCAGCAGGTGCACGAGGCGTTCGACGCGCTGGTGGTCTTGCTGGTGCTCGCGGGCCTCGATGAGCAGGGCCTCGGCCTGGGTGCTCATCTGCTTGATGGTGAAGAGGCCCTGGCGCGTGTGGGCGAGGCGTTGGCGCACGGCGTCGAGGCGTTTGTGCGGGGCGGCGGGGGTGGATGGGTCGGTGGCGGTGTTCAGCAGGTCGTCGATATCGCGCTGGCCTGGGGTGGGTGTGAGCCAGGTGTCGATGAGGTCTTGGAGTTTGCGGGGCTGTGTGTTTTCTTTGCGGACGCCCCCCTCGGTGGCGTCGAGGGTGGTCAGGCCGCGGTCGGCGTCTTCCTTGAAGACGGCCAGGAAGTGCTGGAGGTAGGTGTGCATCTGCTCATCGGTGTAGATGGGTCTGTCGAGGATGTCGGTGGCTTTTCGGAGGATCCAGCCCATGCGTTTGACGCGTTGCCATTCGAGCATTTCGAGGGTGTTGAGCGTGCTCAGCTCGCCGGCCCAGACGGAGTGGATGGCCGCGCCGCTGCTGTAGTACTGGCCGTCGGTGAAGCCGAGGTCCATGCCGGTGAGTGCGACGGGGTCGCACCCGAGGTAGCGAGCGAGGTAGTAGGCCAGGTGTGCGACGGTGGAGCCGCCGGCGATCGAGCCGAGGGGGCGGATGAGGTCGGTGCCCAGGAGGGTGTCGAGCAGGATGTCGGAGGCGACGCGGACATTGCCCGGGAAGGCGACGGGGACGGCGGGGTTGACCTTTGGCTCGATGACGAGCGTTACACCCTGCAGGTCTTGCGGCGTGAGGCCCTCGTAGAAGCGTGCGCTGATCTGGTGGTGGTCGAGCGCGCAGACGATGTGCGGGCGGATGCCGCGTGCGAGCAGGGGTTTGAGGACGGTCTGCGCGGCGACGATGAGGACGCGCTGGCGGACGCCCGGGCGGGCGAGCTGGTCGATGGTGCGGGCGAGGGAGGGGCCGGCGGCGACGACGACGGCGGGCCTGCCCTTGAGGATGTTGGCCCAGGGGGCGATGCCTGGGCGTGTGGTGTAGTAGTCGAGGTTGTGCAGGAGGTTGCGGAAGGTGCACTCGGTCTGGAGCAGTTCGCTGGAGGCGATGGTGCGTGTGGAGGAGACGACGCCGTTGACGGCACGGAGGAAGGTTGCGCGGGCCTGGCTGAGCCTTGGGAGGCTGGGGACGAAGTCGGCGATGTGCACGCCGAGGGCGACGCTGCGGTTGTGGCGTGCCATCGCGCCGGCGAGTGTGCCGGTGTCGGCGGGGTCGGTGATGATGTAGATGGAGCGCGAGAGGAGGTTGGTGAGGTCGATGCGTTCGAGGATGGCACGGAGCAGGGGGATGTCTGTTTCGAGGACGAAGATGGTGTCGCCTGGGGTCTGCCGCTCAGCCAGGGCGAGCAGGTGCAGGCCCAGGCTAAAGCCGGTGCAGATGATGGCCGAGTGGTCGGCGACGCTCGCGCGGTCGGCCCACTGGCTGGCCTCGGTCATGGGGGTGCGCCGGCTGGCCAGGGCCCGGCCTTGGTAGAGGGCCGAGGGGCCTTCGGGTGTGTCGAGCCATTGGAGCGTGGCGGGTTGGGCCTCGAGGATGGCGCGGGCAAGCGCGGGCTGGCGGGGGACGAGGTGCTCGATATTGTTCAGGAGGATCGCCTCGCTTGTGGCTTGCATGAAGACTCCAGAATCTAACACCTCATACCGAAAACCTGCCAACTGAGCACACGGGACCGCCTTCGGGGTTGCAGCCCGCGGGTGGTTGGATCATCGGCGTGGGGGGTGGGTTGGCCCGACAAAACCCGGCGGGTAGGTCGGCTCTCCGAGCCGAGCGTGTTGCTGTTGGGGTGGGCTGTTGTGTGAGCTAATCTCACCCCTGCCCATTCCCCAAGAACGTTCTGGGGAGGGCTGCAAGCCGCTCGGCTCGGAGAGCCGACCTACTCGGCTCGGCTCGGAGAGCCGAGCTACTCGGAATACTCTGGGGGAGGGGTTCTAGAAAGGGAGCATGGGCGATCTGGGTGTGGTGTGTGGGCGTATGGGGTGGGGATGCAGACGCAGACGATTTTTAGTGATCCGGTGCCGTTGCCTTCGCCGTCGGTGTTGGAGCGGTGGTTGTTTGAGTCGCCGGGTGTGCCGTCGGTGGTGATCGGGGTGTTGGGGGTGGTGGCCGCGGTGGTGTTGTGGCGGGCGGGTCGGGGGAAGGTTGCGGGGTTGGTGGTGCTGGTGAGCGTGGCGATGGCCGGGGGTGTGGTGTTGACGGCACGTCTTGTGCAGACCGAGCGTGAGGGGATGATTGTGCGTGCGGTGGGGCTTGTGGATGCGGTGGCGCGTGGGGATGCCGAGGGGGTGGGGGCGTTGCTGGCCGGGCCGGTGGCGTTGGAGGTGCTGGGGACGCGGAGTGGGCGGACGAGGGTGGATATTTTGCGTGAGGTGGGTGGTGATGTTGCGGGGCGTTACGGCGCGCGGTCGCCGAGGGTTGTGGAGGCCTCGGCGGTGATCGACGGGCCGTACGCGGCGCGGACGCGGCTGGTGGTCCGGTTTGAGGGTTTGGGTGGGAACGCGGGCGCGCTTGGTGGGGGTGGCGCGGTGAGCACGACGTGGCTGCTGCACTGGCAGCGCGACACGGGTGGTGTGTGGCAGGTGTGGACGATCAAGGCCGAGCGTATCGGGCTGCTGCCACAGGGGTCGGTGCGGTGGTAGGTGGGGGGGGTTAGCGGAAGACGGCGACGACGTCCTCGATGGGGATAACGAAGAGGCGGTTGTCCCCTTCGAGGTCGACGGGGATGGCGTGCTTGGGGTTGAAGAGGACGCGGTCGTATTGCTTGATGGGGTAGTCGGTGTCGCGCTCGACCTTGGCGCTGATGGCGACGACGCGGCCGGTGATGGTGGGGATCTCGATTTTGTCTGGCAGGTGGATGCCCTGTCGCGTCTGCTTGCGGTCTTCGTCCTTGCGGATGAGAACGCGGTCGCCGACGGGCTCGACGGTTTCCATCTTGGGCGGTGCTTTGGCGGGGTCGGGCATTGGGGGAGTGTATGGGGGGAAATTGCCAAATTGCCAAATGGTTCGATTGCAAAGTGGCAGAGTGGCAAAGTGGCAGAGTGGCAGAGTGAAGTTGTGGAAGTCGCGCGCATTTATTTGGCCATTTGGCCATTTGGCAATTTCCTTCCGCCTTTGCGGCGCACGAACCTTGCTACGGTCTGTGATATGGAAGCCTTTGAGTTGGCGGGGTTGATACGGACGGTGCCCGACTTTCCGAGGGCGGGGGTTTCGTTTAAGGACTTCACGCCGTTGTTGCGGCAGCCCAGGGCGCTGGCGCTGGCGGTGGAGTTGATGGCAAGCCCGTTTCGGGGGCAGGGCGTTGACCTGGTGCTGGGTGCCGAGTCGAGGGGGTTTATCTTTGGCACGGCCATCGCGCAGGCTCTCTCGGCGGGGTTTGTGCCTGTGCGCAAGCCCGGCAAGTTGCCGCATGCGACGGCGAGCATGGGGTATGACCTTGAGTATGGCAGCGACCGGATCGAGGTGCACACCGACGCCGTTGAGCGTGGGCAGCGTGTGATCTTGGTCGACGATCTGCTGGCGACGGGTGGGACGCTGGAGGCGTGCGCGAAGTTGGCGGTGCAGCTGGGCGGGGAGATCGTCGGGATGACGGTGCTCATCGAGCTGGCCGGGCTGCGTGGGCGCGACCGGTTGGAGGCGTTTGCGCCGGTGCAGAGTGTGATTCGGTATTGAGGTGGTGGGGCGTGGGGGGAACCTAGAGTTTGTCGAACAAGTGAAGTGCTGGAGGGGGCTGTAGTTTCAGGAACGTGAACCCCACCCCTGCCCCTCCCCTCGGGGGAGGGGTTCTGAAGAGGCAACCCCACCCCTGCCCCTCCCCTCGGGGGAGGGGTTCTGAAGAGGCAACCCCACCCTTGCCCCTCCCCTCGGGGGAGGGGTTATGAAGAAGGAGCATCGCATGGCTGCTGGGAAGATGAATCGGATTGGTGTTTTTGTGGCGGTGCTGCTGGTGGCGGCGATTGTTGGTTATTTCAGGGGTCCGTTGGGGCGGGGCGCGGGTGGGGAGGGTGGTGCTGCGCGGCCGGGTGTGGCCGATGATGCGCCGGCACCGACGAAGGCGCCTGAGCCTGTCAAGATTGCCGAGCCGGTGAAGGCGCCTGAGCCTGTCAAGGGTGGCGAGGTGGTGATTGATCCTGCGTCGATCCGGTTTGGGTTGCGTGAGCCGAGGGCGCGCGTGCCGGGGACGATCCGGGTGGCGACGTTCAACATCGAGAATCTCTTTGACGACAAGGACGACCCAACGCTGACGGGATCGGGTGAGGACAAGAGCATGACCAAGCCGGCGGCCGAGCGTGTCGCGGCGGCGGCGGCGATCCGGCGGATCGATGCGGACGTGCTGGCGTTGCAGGAGGTCGAGTCGCTGGAGGCGTTGCTCTGGTTCCGCGATGAGTTTCTCGGGGGGATGGGGTATGAGTTTGTCAGTTCGATCGATGCGGGGGACCCGCGTGGGATTGAGCAGTCGGTGCTGTCGAGGTTCCCGCTGTCGGAGGCGAAGGTGTACAAGCACATGGGGCTGGGGGGCGTGCAGCCGGAGCGGTTTGGGAACCAGGTCAACAGCGAGGCGGGCAAGCCGTTTGAGTTTAAGAGGTCGCCGTTGCAGGTAACGGTTACGGTGCCTGGGGCGTCGGTGGGGGAACTCTTGGCCAAGGGGGGTAGGAAGGACGCGGTGGCCAAGGAGTATCAGTTGACGCTGTTTGTTACGCACTTTAAGAGTGGTGGTCGGGACTTTGAGTCGCAGCGTGAGGCGGAGGCGCGGGGGACGATCGAGTTGGTGCAGCGTTTGGAGCGTGAGAAGCCGGGGGTGAATGTTTTGGTGCTTGGGGATATGAACGCGACGTTGAACCAGGGGAGTTTGCAGCAGTTTGTGGCCGCGGGTATGCCGAGTATTTGGAATGATCGGAACCCGCGTGATGACGCAACGACGACGCACGCCTCGGGGCGTTGCATCGACCATATTTATTATAATGCGAACGTGAAACCTGAGATGGTGCTCGACTCGCGGTTTGTGCTCGGGCTGCCTACGCGCCCGGCGGGTGCGGACTGGAGGACAACGCCGGCACCGGCGGGGTATGGGAGCGACCACTACCCGGTGGTGGTGGATGTGTGGCCGGTGGAGGGGGGGTAAATTGCCAAATGGTCAAATGGTCAAATGTGTTGCTGAATCAGCATTTGGCAATTTGGCAATTTGAATATTTGGCAATTTTGTAAACCCCACCCCTGCCCCTCCCCTCGGGGGAGGGGTTCATGGCGCGTTACCAGAGCGCGCGTGCGCGGATGGTTTCGGGCAGATCGCGGAGGCCGGCGAGGATGTCCTTGCCGTGTTTGGGGGAGGCGTCGAGGACGGCGTATCCGACGTGCTTGTTGGTTTGCAGGTATTGGGCGTTGATGTTGACGCCGAGGTGGGCGATGAGGGTGTTTATTTTGCTCAGCACGCCGGGGACGTTCTGGTGGACGTGGAGGATGCGGTGGCTGCGCAGGCCGTCGGCCTCGTGCTGGGGTGGGAGTTCGAGTGCGGGGAAGTTGACGCTGGAGCCTGAAGCCCCGGCGTTGACGTAGCGGAGGAGTTTTTCGCACACGTCCTGGGCGATGCTCTCTTGGGCCTCTTCGGTGCTGCCGCCTACGTGGGGTGTGAGGATGACGTTGGGCAGGCCCAGGAGCTCGCTGCGGAAGGGTTCGTCGTTGCCGGCGGGTTCGTTTGGGAAGACGTCCAGGGCTGCGCCGGCGAGGTGGTTGGCCTTGATGGCCTCGGCGAGTGCGGGGATATCAACGACGTTGCCACGGGCGTTGTTGATGAGGTGTGCGCCCTTTTTCATAAGTTTGATTTGGGCGCGGGAGATGAGTTTGTCGGTCTGGGGGGTTGCGGGCACGTGGAGGCTGACGGCGTCGCTGGCTTTGAGCAGTTCGTCGAGGGTTCGGCAGGGGCGTGCGTTGCCCAGGGGGAGTTTGCTGACGATGTCGTAGAAGAGCACGCGCATGCCCAGGGCCTCGGCCAGGACGCTGACCTGGCTTCCGATGTGCCCGTACCCGACGAGGCCGAGGGTGCGGCCGCGGACTTCGTGTGCGCCGGCGGCGGATTTGTCCCACGCGCCGCGGTGCATGCCGGCGGACTGGTCGGTGAGCCTGCGGTGCAGGGCGATGACCTCGGCGATGGTCAGCTCGGCGACGGAGCGGGTGTTGCTGAATGGGGAGTTGAAGACGGCAACGCCGTGCTTGCAGGCCTCATCGCAGGCGACCTGGTTGACGCCGATGCAGAAGGCGCCGATGGTCAGCAATCGCGGCGCGCCCGCGAGTGCGGCTGCGGGGACGGTGGTCTTGCTGCGGATACCCAGGACGTGCACGCCGGCGGCGAGGGCCTTGGTGAGTTGGGCCTGGTCCATCGCGCGCGGGGAGGTCTCGACGCTGAAACCCTCGTCGCGGAAGCGCTGGGCGGCACAGGGGTGGATCCCTTCCAGGAGGAGGACCTTGATCTTCTCTTTGGGGAAGGAGGTTTTGGTCATTGCCAGAGAGCGTATCGGCACCGGGAGGGTCGGGCTTTGCCGGGGGGTGGGTTGAAGAGGTTCGCGGAGGGGGCGGAGGTTGGCGGAGGAACGCGGAGTAAGAAGGTGGGAGAGGTCTACGCATAGACCAACTCTCATCTCACCGCTCTGCACGTTGACAAGTTGTAAAGAGGCCATTTCAGCCTCCCCCAACTCCCCCCTCCGCGAACCTCTTCAACCCACCCCCCGGCAAAGCCCGACCCTCCCGGTGCCGATACGCTCTCTGGCAATGA
>JAJTGZ010000001.1 GCA_021299385.1 Phycisphaeraceae bacterium
GCGGTGGTTTATGACCTTGGACGGGCTGAAGGGCACCGACTGGGGTGGGACAGAGCCGCGCAGGCCTGTGCCTTGACTCAAAAACGCCGGTTGTTGCGGCGTGAGTTTGGTTTGGCTGGCTGTTTACTTTGCTGTTTTGGGCGACGATCGTGCTTTTCTACCGGGGCATCTTCTTCGCCTCGTGGCGGACGATGTTACCCGACTGGAGATAGATCAAATCCTCGGCGATGTTCTTCATCAGGTCGCCGACGCGTTCGAGTTCGCGGCCGCAGCGGTGGATGAGCAGGCAGGCGGCCTTGCTCTGGCGGTCGGTGGTCATGATGTTGACGCACTCTTCGAAGAGTTGCTTTTCCAGTGAGTCGATCGCCTTGTCGCGGAGCACCAGGTCGCGGGCCTGCTCGGCGCTCTCGCTGGCGAGGGTGCCGAGCAGGGCGTGGCACATCATCGGGACGCGGTGGGCAAGCTCGATGAGGGGCGTGGGGTAGGGTGGGGAGTTGAGTTTTTTCAGTTTGATCGCTTGCTTGGCGATGCTGGTGGCGTGGTCGGCGACGCGCTCGATATCGCTGTTGACCTTGACGAGCGTGGTGATGTGCCGAAAGTCCTTGGCGAAGGGCTGGAAGAGGGCCAGGACGCGGAAGCACTCTTCCTCGATGCGGACCTCGTTGCGGTCGATCTCGTCGTCGTGCGAGATGACGATGCGTGCGAGGGTTTCGTCGCGGTTGAGGAGGGCCTCGGAGGCCTGCTCGATCATGCCGACGGCGGCGGCGGCCTCGGCCATGACCATCGCCTTGAGGGCCTTGATCTCGCGCTCGATGCCCACCTCGTTGACGCTGCGTGGGGCCGAGGGGCCCAGGGGTGGGGTGTCGTCGGTGTTCATTGGGGAAGTTCTTGTGCTCGGTGTGCTGGTCTTGTCAGGGGGATCATACCGGGGGTAGGGCGTTGAGGGCGTTGTGAGCGGCAAGAGTTGCCGGGGTTTGCTCATGCGGGGGTGGGTGGTGGCAGATTTTTGCTGCTTCATTGGTTGCGGCGCGGGGTGTGGGCCGAGTATCCTTGGATATGGGTATTGGTTCATCATCAGGTTTGTCGGTTGCTGCCGGGAGCGCGGCGTACTTGGCGCGTGCGTACGGCGTCAAGTCGGCCGGGGTTGTTGCGCGGGTGGCACCCGAGCAGCCCGTGGCGCCTTTGGCGGAGGTGAAGCAGCAGGTAGCCGCAGGCTCGGGGAAGCTGGGTGAGTTGGTCGGGGCGGTGGTGCCTGGGGGTGTGGATTTTTCGGGCCAGCGGCCGGTGGTGGGGGCGGGCGCGCCGATGGCGTTTTATTCGCGGCCGAGTGAGCGGAATGAGGTGGCGACGGTGCTGAGCCTGGGCAAGCGGCTTGATGTGGTGGGTTGAGCGGGGGGTGGGGCGGCGTGTGCCGGGGTTGGTTGATGGTTCTACGCTTTGGTATGCCGATCATTGTTCTGCAGCACGCGGCGACGGATGGTATTGGGCGTTTAGGGCCTGCTTTGCGTGATTATGCGCACCGGTTGGATATCCGCCGGCTTGACCTGCCGGCGACGCAGGGTGGGCGTGGGGTGCCGGTGGACTTTGATGATGTGGACGCGGTGATCTCACTGGGTGGTCCGATGAACGTGGGGGATGATGTGCCGTGGATGAACGCGGAGCTGGCGTACCTGCGTGAGGCGCACGCCCGTCAGTTGCCGGTGCTGGGGATATGCCTGGGTGCGCAGATGATTGCAGCGGCACTGGGTGGTGAGGTGGGGGCGATGACAAGCCCGCCTGGGGAGTTTGGTTTGTGTGCCGTGGAGCAGACGCCGGCGGGGAACACGGACCGGATTTTGGCGGGGATTCCGTGGACGAGCTGGCAGTTTCAGGCGCACGGGCAGATGGTTACCAAGTTGCCCGAGGGGGCGACGCTCTTGCAGACGAGCAAAGCGTGCAAGGTGCAGGCGTTTAGCGTTGGGCTGCGGACGTATGGGTTTCAGTACCACTTTGAGAGCACGCGCGCGGATATGGATGGGTTCCTGGCGGACAAGTGGTCTCAGGAACTGCTGGGCAAACTCGGCACCTCGGCGGCGGAGGTGCGCAAGGTCGCCGACGAGCGTGCGGACGCGTTCGCCCGGCTTGGGGACCGGTTGTGCGTGAACATCGCGAGTTTTATGTTCCCGATGCGGAAGATGACGGCGTAGGGGGAAGAAGGGCCGAGGGGTGAGGGCCGAGGGCCGATGGCCGAGGGATGAGGGCCGAGGGGTGAGGGATGGGGGGGAGGATTAGAAGCGTTTGTGCGTGGCGCGGGCTTCTTGTGGGCGGAGGCCCATGATGGCGCGGGCGAGGGTGATGTCGTCGGCGGTGGTGATTTTGATGTTGCGGGCGTCGCCGGGGACGACGACGACGGGGTGGCCGAGGCGTTCGACGAGTTGGGCGTCGTCGGTGCTGGTCAGGTTGGGCTGCTGGTAGGCGGCGACGAGGACCTGTCGTGCGAAGACCTGCGGCGTTTGCACGCCGACGAGGTTGGTGCGGTCGATGGTTTCTTGCACGGCACGCAGGGGGGGGGGCGTTGCGTGTGCCGAGGATCGCGTCGAGGGGGTCGGCGGGGGCTTGCTCGACGGGGTGGGTGCGGACGCGTTTGAGTGTGTCGGCAACGTCGATCGCCGGGATCACGGCGGGGTGGTGCTCGGCGGCATCGAGGACGCGCTCGATGAGGTCGGCGGGTGTGCACGGGCGGGCGGCGTCGTGCACGGCGATGTGTGTGCAGTCAGCCGGGGCGTGCGCGAGGGCGGCGGCGACGGTCTCGTGGCGGTGCGTCGCCCCGCCACGGGTGATGACAACGCCCAGGAGGGCGAGTTTGTCGGCGTAGCGGAGTTTGAAGTGGGCGAAGGGGGATTCATCGTGTGGGCCGGCGACGATGATGCTCGAGACGCGCGGGTGGTTGGCGAAGAGCTCGATGGTGCGTTGCAGGACGGGGCGCCCGCCGAGGTCCTCGTCGAGTTTGGAGGTAATCGAGCCTGGGTCGCGCCCTTGCGCGATGGCCGAGTCGGCGTAACGCTTGCCCGAGCCGGCGGCGGGGATGATGACGCAGATGGACATGCGTGCAGGGTAGTGGGGGCGGCGTAGCCGGGGTTATGCCCGCAGCAAGAAGCGGTTGACGAAGACTTTCGAGTCCCAGATATAGCGTTGGAGTGCGACGGCGCGACCGGCCTGGCCCATGCTTTGCCGAAGGGCGGGGTCGTTGGCGAGGGTGGTGATGTGCTGGGCGAGCTGCTCGTTTGAGCGTGAGATGAGGCCCCCGCCGGCGTCGAGTTTTTCCGTCAGCACGGGCAGGTCGTTGACGATGATCGGCAAGGCCGTGAGCATCCCCTGGACCATCGCCTGGCTGAAGGTCTCTTGGTTGTTCGTCGAGGGGACGAGCATGACGTGCATCTGCCGCAGCAGGGGCGGGATGTCCGAGGCGGGCCGCCAGGGGTGAGCGATGACGCCCTCGGGGAGGTTGGCAGGTGGGTTGGGGTAGGAGACCAGGTGCAGCCTACAGCGTTTGCGCACGGCGGGGTCGAGGCGCGACCAGGCGTCGATCGCCTCGGGCGCGCCTTTCCAGAGGTTGTCGAGCTTGCCGACGAGGATGAAGTTGACCGGCTCGGGCGGGAGGGGTGTGGGTGGGGGGTAGAACTCTTCGGGGTTGACGATGCCGTAGTAGACGTGCATCTTGTCGCGCATCCACGCCGGTGAGCCTGTGCAGACCCCTTTGCTCAGGGCGGGGTAGACAGGCGACCACTTGGAAACCCACCTGGCAAAGCGCTCGCTCGGGGCCTTGTTGGCTTGGATCGTCAGTTTGCCGAGCATCCCGCGGCGGGCGAGGATCGAGAGGCCCGGGAGCATCCCCATGGCGGGGTTGCCCAGGTGCGTGGCGTCGAAGCGGCCGCGGAGGGCGAGGCTGGCCCAGAGCATGCACGGCAGGGGTTTGCGGAGCGGTGGGGTGTAGAGGATGGTGGGCCTTGCGCCGGCGAGGTGTTCTTCGAAGCGTGGGCGCCAGTTGGCCTCGCCGACGAGGGTTACATTGTGGCCGAGTTTGACGAGGTCGCGGACGAAGAGGAGGTCAAAGACTTGTACGCCGCGGATGGTTTTGTGCCGGCGGTCTGCGAGGAAGGCGGGCGCGAGATAGAGGATGTTGCCGGTGGGCATTGTGTAAGGGTAGGTTTGTTAGTGGTGGTCTTTGCGTGGGCGCAGGTCGATGGGATAGCCCGGCGTGCCGGCGTGTGTGGAGGTGATGGTGGTTGGGTCGCCGAGTGCGGCGTCGAGTTCGTCGATGGAGTGCACGACGGGGTAGCCGAGGTAGACCCACTGGAGATTGTCTTCGCTTGCGTGCGGGCCGAAGTGATAGGCGACGCCGTTGCCGAGGTAGGAGGCCATCGCGCTGAAGGAGCTCATCGGGCCGACCACGGCGTGCATGCGTGCCATGCGGAGCAGGTCGGCGATCATGTCCCCGCCGGAGATGATGACGTCCAGGCCGGGGAACTCGCCGGGGTTACGGGGTTCGTCGGAGAAGATCACAAACTGCGGCTGGCGGTCCGCGAAGCGCTCGGCCAGGGCTCGCATCTGCTGGTGGTAGACGCTGGCAGGGTGGAAGTGCTTCCCGCCCAGGAAGTTGCGGTAATCGCCCCGACGGACGTGCACGCCGATGTGCAGGCGGGCTGGATCGAGGGTCGCGGCAAAGTCGTCGGCGGCCTTGAATAGGTCGGGGCGGGGAGTAAGGGCGGCGACGATCTGCGCGCGGTAACGCTGGATGCCCACCGGGTTGAAGCAACGCCACGCGGGAATCCACAGCCGACGGCGCCGGCGGAGGTTGGCTGGTGGGAAGGAGTCGTCCGTCGGCGGCAGGGCATAGGCGACAACACCTGAGGGCTTGCGCACGACCCCTGGCAGTAGGTGCAGCTTTGCCAGCAGGCGGGTGCGGTCGATGCGCGTTTGGCGGGTGCGGTCGATGATCGCCGGGTGCAGGTCGGTTGGCACGGGGCGCGTCGGCGAGGGCCAGAGTTGACCGGCTAGGGGTGTAAAAAACTCCGCACACCCGCCCAGCCCGGGGCAAAAGAGGTCGTGCCCCTCGTGCAAACACCAGGCATAGACGGCGGCAAAGAACATCAGCCGATTGCCCATCTGCCCCGTTGCGCGGTTGACGAGCCAGACCTCGGCCATGGGGCCAGCGTATGAGAGGATGGTGGCGTATACAAGTGGTAGGGGAGCGTTGAGGATTTGGGTGTTCTGGGGGGTTTGGGTGGTTTGCCTGATTTGAGTGGTTTGGGGTGCTTTGGTAACGTGGGAACCTGCCAGGTTACGAACAACGCGTGCGATGGGGGATTGGGGGATTGAGATGCGGGGCCGGTTTGCGTGAAGGATGCGTGAAGAGGGCAAATATAAGGGATTTTTCGATGGGCGGGGGGTGATTTATGCAGTATCCTGCTAGTTGGAGCAGGGGTGCTGAGGTGCGCGCGGTGCGCACCAGTGCCTGGCTGTTGTCTGTTTGTGCCGGGGGTTTGTGGCCCGGCTGTTTCTATCGGTGCCCCTGTTTGACCCGGTTTTTCTGCGGGCTGCCTGGAAGCCCGTCGCAGCAGTTTTCTAACCCAGTTCAAGAACGAGTTTCGCAACCCCTTACATGGAGCAGTAGATTATGAATCGCACCAAGAGCATCCTCTCGTTTGTTACCGCCGCGGCACTGTTTGCTGCTGCTGGTCAGGCCCAAGTTGTCATGAGCCAGGTCTATGGTGGTGGCGGCGGTTCGGGCACGTACAAGGAGGACTTTGTTGTCCTGTTTAACAAGGGGACGACGGTCCAGACGCTTACAAATGCTGCCTTGGTCTACTCGAGCGCGACAGGCAACACTTGGGGCAATCGGGTTCGCCTCCCGTCGCCGCTAACGATTCAGGCTGGCCAGTCGTACCTTGTTGTAACCGACCCGGGTGCTAGCAGCACGAGCCCGAGCATCACGACCTTGCTGATCGGCAGCAATCCCTTGGTGCCGGACTTTGTGGCTACTGCTGCTTCGGGAACCGTTTTTATGAGCCAGTCGGGCGCCAAGATCGCGCTCATCTCCGACTTCGATTTTTCGGGTACCACGACCCCAGCGACAAACATGGTTGTCAGCACCGCCCCTACACCAGTTGCGGGCACAGTTGTAGATTGGCTCGGCTGGGGAACTGCCAACAACTCCAAAGGTGGTTCACCCGCCGCGGCTACGACCAGCGCATCGGCCCTCTTCCGCAACGGTTCGGGGTGTGATGACGCCGGCGTGAACAGCGCGGATTGGACGGTCTTTGCCGTCAACTCAGCCGTGCCCCGCACGACGCAGTCGGGTATCCAGGTCTGCGGCGCATTGGTGCCAGACATCGCGTTGAACATCGGCGGTGCCGCTTGTGGCTCGGCGACGGTCGGCTCGTCCCTGACGTTCGTTGCCGCGGCGACGAACAACGGCACGGACGTTGCGACCGGCTCGACGGTTACCTTCACGCTTTCGGGCAACCTGGGCACGATCGCGGCCCCGGGCGCGGTCGTCTCGGGCAACACCGTTACCTGGACGCTCCCCCCGCTGGCCACAGGTGGTGGCTCGGCAACGCTGAACATCACGGCGACGGCGATTGCCGGCGGCACGGTCCTCGTCAACGGCGTCGCGAGCGCTGCCGTCAACGAAACCAGCCTGAACAACAACTCGTTTGCAGTTCGCAACTTTGTCCCGTTCACAGGCCCCGCCTTCAGCACGGCTGTTACACCCCTGTTCATCGTCGTCCCGGCGGCCTATGAGAACGAGCCTACCAACGGCGGTTGGAACGCCGGCTCACTTGGTGAGTTCAATGATGGGCTTGGAACCGTCCGGGCACGCAACATCCCAGGCCGCCCGGTTGCCTCGGCTGACGGCAGCAAGATGGCCTTCTGGGTCGAGAACAACAACGGCGACGCGGGCACTACGCTTGCAAGGAACTTTGACGGCTCCCTGTTGGTGGGCCAGATCAGCGGCGGTGCCCTCACGACCACGCTCATCGCCAGCGAGGGGGTCACTGCGGTCGACCCGGATAACTCTGGCCGCGCCCTCCGTTCGGGTGTTGCCTTCCCGGCGGCCCTGACGGCGCCGGCGATCAACAACAACGGGGACTTCGTCTTCGCCACGCAGACCATCGGTGGCAGCGACACCAACCCGACCTCCGTTGTGGTCAAGGGGAACGTCAGCAGCCCCTCGGCTTTCACGGTTGTTGCCCGCCAGGGGGACCCTGTGCCAGCCGATCTTGGTCTCGGCAACGGGATCAACTGGGGCCCGGCCACGGCCGGCGTGAACACCTCGGTCTTCAACGCCACGACCATCCAGAACAATGGCACGGTGAGCTTCACCGGGACCATCTCGGGCACGGGCGTTACGACGAGCAACGACTTTGTCGGCGTCGCCTCCAGTGGCACGGCACTGGCCGTGCGCAAGGGTGTAACGATCCCATCAGGCCTGCTGGGAACAAACCCCGGCGCAGCGATCACCTCGGTTGATGCCAACACGGCCGGTGTGCTCAGTTACAGCGTCAATGCCAGCGGGACCAACCGCCTGGTCTCTGGCGAGGCCAGGCTGCTGCCGGCGAACACGACCGACGACGGCTTTGTGGCCGTCAACGGCGCGACGGTGCTGCAGGAAGGGTTCCCGATCGTTGGGTCGGGCGTTACGAGCAACGTTGCGACGTTTGACTCGGCCTTCATGCAGCCCGACGGGTCTTGGTACGCCGTGGGCAACTTCGCGCCGGTCCCCCCGGCGACGGTGGGCGGGGGCTTTGTTGTCTTCAACGGCGTGCTGCTGGCTAAGGGTGGCGACCCGATCGTGCCGGGCAGCAGCGAGTTGTGGAGCGGGTCGGTCAACAGCCGGACGTTCCAGGGCTTTGCCAGCAACGGCAACGACGTTGTGATCGCGGGCTTTACCAACAACGCCGACGCTGCGACGGACAACGTTGTGGTCTGGCGGAATGGGACCAGGGCGGAGGTCTTGCTGCGTGAGGGCCAGGCCGTGACGATCAATGGGCGTCAGTTCTTCATCGGCAACTTCGCCCCGCGCTTCCGTGGGCAGGCGTGGATCACCAGCGACCGCAAGCTGGCCCTCCTTACGTCCTTCTTCGAGGCCGGGAACGTCTGCAGCAACAACTACAGCACGCTGGTTTCGGGGATCGTTACCATCGACCTCCCCTCGGCTGGCCCGGTCTGCAACAACCCGAGCAACATCTCAGGCCCCGGTCAGAACACCACGGCGATTGATGCCGAGCTGACGGCTGACGACATCATCGTCTTCCTCAACCGCTTCTTCGCCGGGAACCTGCTCAGCGACGTCTCTGGCCCTGGTCAGAACACCACGGCGATCGACGGTGAGCTGACGGCCGACGACATCATCGTCTTCCTGAATCGGTTCTTTGCCGGTTGCTAAGGAAGGTGTGAGAGGTGAGGGCCGAGTGCCGAGGGAATGCAAAGACCTCGGACCTAGAACCTAACAACTAAAACCTATAATCAAACCAACCCCGGGCCGTGCGGCTCGGGGTTTTTCACTTTGTTTCTGGGGGCTTTTGAGTGAATTGAACCCCACCCCTGCCCCTCCCCTCGGGGGAGGGGTTCTGCATAAACAACATCCGCCGTTGTGTGTCAGCCGAGGCTTAGCCCTGCGGCTGGCACGCCCATGGCGGTTAGAATGTCCGGCAGGTTGTCCTTGACCTTGATGGGGGCGTTGGCGAGGGTGCCGAGTGGGTCGGGTTTTGAGTGCGGCCCGTTTGACTGCGGCTTGGTGTGATAGGCGACGGTTACGTCGGGGTCTTTGAGGATGTGCCCGGTGAGGATGCAGGCGACGAGCTGGCCGGGCTTGATGAGGCCTTGCTGGAGCAGCAGGTGGGCCCCGGCGAGGCTGGCGGCGCTTGCCGGCTCGCACCCGAAGCCGAACCTGCCGACGAGGGCTTTGTAGTGGCGGATGGTCTGGTCATCAACGCTGCGGACGACGCCGCCGTCGGGGGAGTAGGCGGTGGTGTTGTCGCCGTTCATGAACTCGAGAGCGCGGAGGGCCTTGGGGAGGTTGACGGGTCGGTTGATCTCGATGGCGCTGGCGATGGTGCTGGCGCGTTCGCCGTCGGCGTCCATGCGTGCGTACTCGTTGTTGACCTTCAGTTGCCCGCCGTCGGTGAAGTAACGGCCCTGGTTCCAGCGGACGCCGAGGGTGTTGTAAACGCGGTCGAGGGTGGACGCGCCGGCGGCGTTGATGACGGCGAGCCTCGGCACGCGGTCGATGAGGCCGAGTTGTTTGAGTTCGATGAAGGCCTTGCCGAAGGCGCTGCAGTTGCCGAGGTTGCCGCCGGGGACGACGATCCAGTCGGGTACGCGCCAGGCGAGGGCCTCGAGCACGCGGTACATGATGGTTTTTTGCCCCTCGAGGCGGAAGGGGTTGACGGAGTTCATCAGGTAGACGCCGGCCTGCGGGATTTTCTCGGCGATGTGGCGGATGCGTGCGAGGCAGGCGTCAAAGTCCCCGGCGACTTGCAGTGTCAGCGCGCCATAGTCGAGGGCCTGGCTGAGCTTGCCCAGGGCGATTTTTCCGTCGCCGATGAAGATCACGCCCTTGATGCCAGGCCGGGCGGGCGTGCCGGGCTTGGCCGGGCGTGCGCTCTGGGCGGCGTATGCGGCCATGCTCGCGCTGGTGTTGCCTGTGCTGGCGCAGGCGCAGACCGTCGCGCCGACCATGCGGGCGTGTGTGAAGGCGGCGGCCATGCCGTTGTCCTTGAACGAGCCGGATGGGTTTTGACCTTCATACTGCAGGTGCAGCGTGCCTGGGGAGAAGCCGAGGTGCTCGGCCAGGAGGTCAGCCTGCTGAAGGATCGTTCGCCCCTCGCCAAGGCTGGCGATCTGATCGGGGTGGTTGAAGAAGGGGAGGAGGGAGCGGAAGCGCCAGACGCCGGAGGCATCGGGGTGGCCGAAGGGGCCGTGCATGGGCCGAAGGAACGACCAGTTGCGCGGGAAGGACCACGGCCAGCGGTAGCGGACGTCAAGCAGCAACCCGCACGCCCGGCAGGAGACGAGGGTGTCGCCAACGGGGTAGGTGCTGGCGCAGGCGGGGTTAATGCAGACTTGCTGAGCCTGACAGGTGGGTGGGGCGAGTGAGAGGCGGGGATCGCCGGGGTCGGGCGTGTGCGTACCCCGGGTGTGCGCGGTGCCTGATGTGGCGGCCGGTGTGGGCATGGGGTAGGTTAGCCGGGGGTGAGGGGGAGGGGTGGGGGGTGTGGTGGAAGGAAAGAGGCCGCCGCGTGTGTGCGGCGGCCTCTTGGGGTTTGGCGATTGAGTTGGTGTTGGGTGTGAGGTTGGCCGGTGTTACTTGTCGGCGGCGATGCGTTTGAGCTGGCGGTCCATTTCAGCAAACCATTCGTCGGTGAGTTCCTGACCCCCGAATTCGCCCCTTTTCATGGGGAGATGGAAGCGGAAGTTGGGGTTGAGTTTGACCTGGGCCTGCAACTTTGTCAGCGCGGCCCGGCACTTGCCCACCTCGACGGTGCGCATCTCACGGTTGTTCTCGCCCCGCAGGGAGTTTGCCGCGGTGTAAGAGAGCCAGAACTGTGTGGCGAGCTCGCCGACCTGGTTGTCAATATTGTGAGCGCGGCGCATGAAATCCTGGACTTGCTTGGTGGCTTTTTCACCGACGATTTCATACTCGGTAATGTTCATCGCCTTCATGAGTTCGGGGACGTTGTCTGCGATCCCGCGGGAGAACTTGATCCTTGCCGCGTCAATGGCGTTGAGGGTGAGGACCGCGCCGTCGGGGTTGATCAGGATTTTACCGCTGGTGGAATCCTGGAAGAGTTCAACATTGCCGAACTCGTCGATGTTGGCCGAGAGGGGTGCCTGCTCCTGCATGGAGCGCATGATTTTGGGGTCGTGCCCGCCCATCACGCTCGCGTCTTTCATGTGCTCAAGGATGCTGACAAGATCAACGCCTTTGCTGGCATCTCCACCACCTCTAAACTCAACACAGGCACCGATGCGACCGCCGGTTTCCATATAGAACTCATCGATCACCCAGGGCCCCATCGCCGCGGCCGACATCGAGAAGTGCACCCAGGCCACGGTACGGAACTTCGGCTCAAACTCGTTCTGCAAGGCCTCCTGAAGTCTCTTCATCTCGAGGGAGTACCCACCGCCGGAGTTAATGCGGAAGACCACAACATCGGTCTTCTCGGCCTCCAGGATCGGGATCACATCCTTCAGCGCCTTGGCGGAGATGGTGATGCCAACCATGCTGCCGACGAGGCCTTTCCATGACGGCGGGGGGCCGAAATCCAGGAACGCCACGCGGGTCGCCCGGCCTGTGATGGCGCGGTTGGCAAGCGTATCTTTTTTCTTGTCTGGTGCTTTTTCGGCCGGGTTTGCTTTGGTGTCTGCCGGTGGAGCGGCAGGGCCTGGAGCGGGCTGGCCTAGCCCGGCGGGCGCGAGCAGGAAGGCACCCGCCAGGAGTGATGCCAGGGTTGGGAAGCGGGGGGAGAGAAGCGGGCAGTTCATGTGGAGACTCCGGCGAGGGATGTGGTTTGCCATACGCTAGAACGTTGGTTGGTTTATGGTGTTTGATGCGGGCACGATCTATGGGAGCTGGTGCGGGGGTATGAAACTAAGTGTGGCATCCGGAACTTGCGGGCCGATCTACCGTTTATCGTCCCGGTCAAGGCGGATTTCCTGGTCGATCCGTACGATCTCTTGACGGAGCCGGTCGGCCATTCCGTCGGGAGACCCAAAGCTCCGTGTGGCCAAGGTAATTTCAGAGTTTCGGAGCAGCAGATCGATCATTTTCTGGACAATGCGCTTGCGTTTCATTCTCGACTGGTTGCGCTGCTCAGAGTTCTCACCTTCCAGACGCCATTCCCTCAGATCTCGCTGCAGGTCCTCGAATGTCGGGAGAACCTTGTCAACCTGCGCGGTCCATTCGGCCAGGATTCGCTCTGATCGCCGACCATAGACCTTGTAGGCACGCTCGACCCCGAGCAGGAAGGCTAGGTCGTCTAGGGTCGGGGCTTCGCCGTCGATAAAACCGATCCGCTTGGCAACATCGGTTGTCAGGCTGAGCACGTCGTTACCTGTGCCGCGCACGACTTCTTCAGCCGTGTTAGCGCGCCCGGCTCTCGGGTCCCCGTCGTCGGTTAGGATGGTGTCGCCGGACATATCTTCGTGGAACTCGGGCTTGCCACCGACCATGGTGTAACTGAGCACATAATCCTCCCGGCACATGGCGCGGACCACGCGGTAATCATGCCCACCCTTGTTGGCGAGGCCCTCGGCCTGCGCAAGGTAGTTGCCACGCCACTTCTGACGGACAACCTCGTCGGCGTCGCCGTCGGTGTACATGAGATCTAAATACCCGCAATCACCCATCCTGGCCTTGGGGGTGAAGTAGATTTCACGCGTAACCAAGGGGAGGAAGGCAGCTGGGCCGGTTGCTTTTTTAACCCACGAAACGATCCTGGGCTTCTTGACCCAGGATGGATCGTCCCGGATGCGGTCGATCAGTTCGGTCGCAACCCCTTGGATGTTGCTTAGGCGGTAGAACGCCTCGTACAGCATGATGGGACGACCGTCGGGACTGGGGCGAAAGGCTGAATCGATATCAAGGATGATGATGTCGGCCTTGACACGCTTGGCATCTTCGAGGATCCTGCGCAGCGGTGTTGCGGTGAAGTCCGTGCCCACCTCGCCGCGCACCTTGATCAGGTAGACGACCGCGGCGTTCGGGTCGCTCTGGTTGGTGCCCATGTTGTCGAAGGGGAGGTCCATCTTGTTGACCTTCGCGCCGGTTGCCGGGGTTTCGGGCTTGGATTCGGGTGCGTCCGGTGCCTTGTCCGGTGCTGGTGCTTGGGCCAGCGTGGCCGACATCGGGGCCAATGTCGCAAGGGCGAGTGCCAGCAGCATCGGTGCGGCCAGGAGCGGGCGGATGGGCGAGTTGTTCTTGGTGGTGTTCATGGTTTGCTCGCGTATGGATTGCAGTGCGGTCGTCGTCGGTGCTCGGAACAGAAGCGTGCGGCACATGATGCTTGCCCGCACCCAAGATCAGGGCCCGGCGTCTGACTGCTTTGGACGCACAAACCCCCGATCGGTTCCGTTTTACGGGCCTCCGTCGCTCAGGTTCGTTGATCTGAAATCTGTTTATATTTTGTTTGGTTTGGTTTGGGGTGTTGCTGGCCGGCCTTCTAGTTGGGCGTCGTAGGCGGCGTCGAGGATTTGCTTGAACTGAGGCCCCGGCTTGTGCCCTTGGGCGATGAGTTGGTCCCCCGTCAGCAGGGGTGGGGGTGCCAGGCCGGGGGGCTGGTGCGCAAGATGCTGGATTTGCCCTTCGATCCGGGCGGCCAGGGGCGGGTTGAGGGTGCGCAGGGCCAGGATCGCTCCGACGAATCCTGGGCGCACGGCGGCCCGTTTTCGCCCGGCTAGACCGAGCTTTTCCCACTGCTGCTGCAAGAGGGCCGTGCAGGTCAGGACCGCGTCGAGCATCTCCGCCTCGTCGTTGGTAAGGCAGAGGGAGGCGCGTGTGCGTGCGGCCAGGCGCGGATCGGGTTGGGCCTGGCGGTCAAGGAGCCACGCGGCCAGTGGTGCCGCGATGGTTGCGCCGGGCCAGAGCATGGGTGGGAGGCCGGCGAGGGCGGGTGAGAGTTGTCGGGCGCGGCCGGGGTCGGGTTGGTCTGGATCGGGTTGGTCTGGGTCGGGTGTGGTGGAGGGTGGTTGGGCATCGGTGCCGAGGGTTGGCTTGTCGAGGTGGAGCCAGGTGAGCAAGGCCGCTGCGATTGCGCGTGTGGGGTGCAGGAGCACGCGCCTGAGTTCGTCTCCGATGCGTTCGCGTGAGACGCCTGCGAGTTCGCTGGCGTGTGTGCGGATCGCTCGGGCGGTGGCCGGGTCGATCGCCAGGGCCATGCGGGCGGCAAAGCGCACGGCCCGTAAGGCCCGCAGGTGGTCCTCGGCGAGGCGGTCGTCGGGGTTGCCGACGGCGCGGAGGAGGCGGTTTTCGAGGTCTGCCTGCCCGTTGACGTAATCGATGATGGAGCCGTCAACCAGGGGGTTTGGGCCTGGTTTGAGGGGGTCGAGGAAGAGGGCGTTGATGGTGAAGTCGCGGCGTTGTGCGTCGGCCTTGGCGTCGGCGAAGTGGACGGAGTCTGGCCGGCGTTTGTCGGAGTAAGGCCCCTCGGTGCGGAAGGTGGCGACCTCGACATGCGATTTGATGGGTTCCTTGGTGAGGGTGTTGACGGCGTTGATGGGGACGAGGACGACGCCGAAGCTGGCCCCAACGTGGTGCGTGCCGGGGAAGGTGTTGCGGACCTGATTGGGTGTGGCGCTGGTGGCGATGTCAAAGTCGGTCGGGTGCAGGCCCAGGAGCTCGTCGCGGACGCACCCGCCGGCGAAATAGGCCTCGAAGCCCTGCTTGCGCAAGGCGGCGACGATGCGCACGGCGGCAGCGCGGGCGGCGGCGTGATCGGTCGCGTTGGAGGGTGAAGGGTGCAGGGTTAGTCGGTCTTTGTTAGTAAGGTGTGGTCAGGGGTGTGTCTGGGATTATTGTCGTGCTTGGGTGGGCGGTACACTGTGGGTACCTCCGGGCCTGTGGTTGGTTGTCGGGTGTTGGGGGCACTATGGCCGGGATTGTTACAGGTGCAAAGCGGCCGAGGAACCTTTCGCACTGGCATGCCGGGCCATTGTTGTTTGGGGATTGGGGTACGAGCCGTCTGTATGTGCTGGGGTTGGCGGCGGTGGGGTTGGGGCTGGCCGCGCCGTACTACTTGCTTGCGTTGTCGGTGCTCATGGTGCTGGTGGCGTGGGCGTACACGATTGTTTGCCGATCTTTTCAGGATGGTGGGGGTGTGTATTCGGCGGCGAGGCAGTTGTCCCCTTTGTTGTCGGTCATCGGGGCGACGCTGTTGCTGGCCGACTACATCGTTACCGCGTCGCTGTCGCTGGTGGAGGCGTTTGCGTATTTTGGGGTGCCCGGTGGGAACAAGTGGTTGATCGTCGGTTTGTGCGGGGGGACGGTTGCGGTGCTGGGGTTGATTAATTGGTTTGGGGCACGGTCGGCGGGGGAGCTGGCCAAGTGGATCGCGGTTGCGTCGATTGCGTTGTCGGCGGTGGTTGCGGTGTTGGTGCTGCCTTGGGTGCCCGAGGGGTTGCGCTTGATGCGGATGGACAACGACCCGATGCTGACGCGGTGGGTGCATTTTACGGGGATCATCCTTGCGTTGTCGGGTGTTGAGGCCGTGGCGAACATGACGGGGATCATGAAGGAGCCGGTGCCCAGGACGGCGAACAAGACGATCTGGCCCGTGCTGGGCGAGGTGGCGGTGCTGAACCTGGTCTTTGGGGTGGCACTGCTTGGTCTGGTGGGGTTGAGTGCGGCGAACCTGCCCGTGATGGCCGGGGGGGACGCGGTTGGATCCATTGGGTGGGAAAGGGACGAGATCAAGACGCACGCGATGAAGGTGCTGGCGATCGAGGGTGGTCAGCACTGGTTCGGGCAGACGGCGGGGTTTGTCTTCGGGAAGGCGACGGCGATTGTCTTTGGGCTGCTGTTGATCTCGGCGGCGAACACGGTAATCGGGGGTATGGTCAGCGTGATGTATGCGTTGGGGCGCGACGACGAGTTGCCCAAGGGGCTGACGGGGCTGAACTATTCGGGGATGCCCAAGTGGCCGTTGCTTGTTGCGTGCGTTGCGCCGGTGGTGCTGCTTTGTTTCTACTACGAACTTGAGCCGCTCAGCCACCTGTACGCGATTGGGGTAACGGGTGCGATAGCGTTGAACCTGTCGTGCTGCGCGGTCAACCGGCGCTTGGTGGTAACGCGGTGGGAGCGTGCGGGGCTGTGGTGCGTAGCGGGGATCATCTCGGCGGTGTTTTTGACAATCGCGGCGACGAAGCACGAGGCGGCGATCTTCTGCGGGGGGTTGATCGTGATCGTGCTGTGCATCCGGCTGGGGGTCAAGCACGTGCAGGCGCGGAAGGCGGCGCGGGCGTTGCCCGAGCCTGAGATCGGTTGGCTGGCCGAGTTGCAGCGGACGCCGCTGGAGATTGATGCGGGCAAGCCGAGGGTGATGCTGGCGGCGCGTGGGCGGTATCAGGCGGAGTTTGCGGTGGACATGGCGCGGCGTCGTGGGGCGACGCTGTTTGCGATCTATGTGCGGACGCTGCGGATCGTGAGCGTGGGTGCGGGCGCGGTGCCGAGGATCGAGGAGGATGCGGGTGCGCAGGAGGCGTTGGGTACGGTGGCGGTGCTGGCGAGGCAGTACCGGGTGCCGTTTGTGCCGATCTATGTCATCAGCCCGGACATTGCCGAGGACATTGTCGATTACACGGTAACGTTCGGTTGCGACACGCTGATCATGGGCAAGAGCCGGCGGTCGAGCATGGCGCGGTCGCTGGAGGGGGATGTTGTCGGGAAGATCGCGGCGTTGCTGCCTGAGGGGGTTTCGCTGATCACTCGGGATGCCAGCCCGCACCCGATGGGTCCGGTGCCGGGGTCGGAGGTGGTGGTCAAGGGTGGTGGGGAAAGGTTCTGATTTGGTGGCACGGATAAATGGTGGCAGGGATTTCAAGCCCGTGCGGTAGGTAGAGCTACTCCACCACAAGGACGCCGGGCTACAGAGCAAAGCGGGGATGATGCAGGAAGCGGAGACTCTCTTGGGGGAGGGGTTATGGGTAGATCGGCTCTCCGAGCTGAGCCTCTTTGTCCTGGCTGGTCTATTTGCTAGAGCCAACCCCACCCCTGCCCCTCCCCTGCGGGGAGGGGTTGATTGGGAGTGTGCCGCAGAAGGATTCGACGGCTGGGCCTGTCATCAGCACGTTGTTGCTGCGCTGATCCCACTTGATGGCGAGCCTGCCGCCCGGCAGGTCGATGCGTGCGGCACGGCCGAGGTGGTCGGTGAGGACGCCGGCGACGAGGACGGCACACGCGCCGCTGCCACAGGCCTGGGTGGGGCCTGAGCCGCGTTCCCAGGTGTGCATCGCGGCATGGTTGCGTGCGAGCGCGAAGACGAAGTGGGCGTTGACACGCTGGGGGAAGGCGGGGTGGTTCTCGATCCGCGGGCCGAGGGTGTGCAGGAGGTTGTCGATGCCGGCGAGGTTGGCCTTGGTGGGCTCGACGAAGATGACCGCGTGGGGGTTGCCCATGCCGACGAAGGTGGCAGGGAAGGTGAAAGCGTCGATGGTCAGGGTGCTTGTGTAAGGGTGATCGGTGGGTGTGGTATTGCGGGCGTTGACGGGGATGTCTTTGAGCGTGAGTGTGGGTGGGCCCATGTTGACCGTTGCGCTGGTGAGTTTGCCGTTGGTGGTTTTGTAGTGGATCGAGAGTGTGCCTGCGCCGGTCTGGATGAGGATGGGGTTGGGGGTGATGGCGAGGTGGTCGTGGGCGAGTTTGGCGACGCAGCGGACGCCGTTGCCACACATGGGGGATTCTGAGCCGTCGGCGTTGAACATGCGCATGCGTGCGTGGGCGTGGGAGTCGGGCGTGGGTTTGCACAGGAGGATGAGGCCGTCGCTGCCGATGCCTGTGTGGCGGTTGCTGACTTGGCGTGCGAGTTTGGGGAGGTTGAGTGTGCGTTCCAGTGAGGGCGTGGTGATGGCGTCGAGGTAGACGTAGTCGTTGCCGAGGCCGTGGAGTTTGTAAAATGGGAGCATGGGGGAGCGAGAGTAGTGATGAGCGATGAGCGACGAGCGATGAGCGATGAGAGGGTGGCTGGGTCGAGGTGGAGGCGTTCGTTGATGGCGGCGTCGTCGATATAGACGTGGACGACCTGGCCGAGGACGATGTTGCCCCCGGCGGGCTGGCCTGGGTTGGTGCGGATGACCTGGAGGGTCTGGCACTCGAAGGCGACGGGTGAGATTGCGACGCGCGGCGGTTTGACGACAACGCTCGGAGCCGGCTTGAGTGAGGCGAGGTCAAACTCGGACTCATCCGGTGGGAGGGGTGCCGAGCAGGCGGACATCTGTCTGCCGAGCGCGTGCGGGACGACGTTGACAACGAACTGCCCGGTGCCACCCTCGGCGGTGGGCTTGGCGTTTCGGAGGGTGTCCTTCTCGCGCCCGTCGTCGTGCAGGGCGGGGCAGAACAGCAGGGTCATCGGGTTGCTGCCGACGCCGGCGAAGAAGGAGAAGGGGGCCAGGTTGGTCTGGCCGGCGGGGGAGATCGTCGAGACAAAGGCGATGGGGCGCGGGAGGATGGCACCGATGAGGAGTTTGTAACGGTCGGCTTGGGAAAGGGCCAGTGGGTCAAGGTGCATGCCGGATTGTTGGCTGGGGATTACTCAGAGGACGGAGGTACAGAGAAGAAGATGCGGAGTGGTGCAGGGGAAGATTTACTCAAGAGATGCAGGACGAGCTTTACTCCAGAGGCCCAGAGGGCCCAGAGATGATTCATTTGGGGCAAATGCATAGAGGTCAAGATGCAGAGCAGAGAGTTGGCCGTGAGCGAGTTCAGTACAGAACTATTCACATCTACACCAACTCTTCCTGCATATTCCAAATTCTCAACCTCTGTATCTTCTTCTCTGTACCTCTGTCCTCTGAGTGATGCCTCTTAGTCTTCTTCTCTGGGCCCTTTGGGCCTCTGGAGTAAAACTTCTCTTCACTCCACGTTCAGGCTGCGGAAGTAGTCGTCGCGTTCGGTGCGGAGCTCGTCGAGTTTGGCCGTCAGGGTGGTGCGGTCTTTTTCGAGTGTTTCGAGCAGTTTGAGGCTGTTGCCCAGGCGTTCGGAGATGCTGGCGTAGTTGGCGTTCTGGCGGTCCAGGCGGCCCATCATCTCGGTGAGTTGGGCCTGGTCGCGCTTGGCGGTGTCGATGTTCTGGGTGTTGTCGGCGAGTTGCTGTTGCGCCTGGTTGACGCCGGCATTCTTCTTGGCCCCGGTGCGCACGGCATCGAGCACGGCCTGGGAGATGACCCCGTCTTTCTGGAAGGCGATGATCTGGGGCATGCTGTAGGTTTCGATGCTCACGCGGCTGCTGTTGATGCGCTCTTGGACGACTTTGAGTTTGCTCTGTTTGCCGGGCTCGAGGGTGAGGTTGAAGCGGAGGAGGGCCTGTGTGGTCTCGGCGGGGGTGCCACCCTCGGCGATGGTGAAACCTTCGAGTTTGGGGTGCTCGACCATGAGGTTTCGGCCACGCTTGAGGTCCTTGTTGTCGAAGGTGTAGGTGGTGCCGGCGCGGGTGCGGGCGGTCTGCTCGAAGAGGCCGTCGATGATGCGGAGTTTGGTAAACTTGTTATCGCTGACAGGCTCTGTCTGGACGGCGATGTCGGTGTCGAGCGCATAGGCGAGCAGGCGTTTGTCGCCGATGGAGACCTGGCCGACCTGCGCGTCGCCGGCGTATGCCGCGCCGTCATAGACGGAGATGGGGCCGGGGAGGAGTTGGAGGCCGGAGGTGTTGACGATCTCGACGCCGCGCAGGGGGTGGTCGGGGCGATCGGCCATGTTATAGATGCTGACGCGTCGGCCTTGGATGTTGGCGTCGATGATGGGGATCATGGCCGAGCGTTGGCGCTCGATGGTTACGGGTGTGCTGACCTCATACTGGAACTGCTCGCCAACTTCCATACCTTTGGCGCGGCTGGGCATGCCGTAGTCGGCCATTTGGGTGGCGGTGAGGGAGGAGGGGGCTGAAGCCGGGACTGGTAAGTTGGTCATGTCTTGGAAAGTCGATTCGCGGGACTTTGCCGACTGGCTGGTAGCGACCCGACGGAAGGATTCGCTCTGTCCTGCAAGGTTCATCATCCCCTGCGCCTCGGCGGAGGAGACTCGTTTGCCGTTGATGATCGCGTCGGTGCTGCCCGGTTTGCTCCCCCCTTCATACTCGCGTGGCATGACGCCGGCGACGGTGGGGACTGGGACCTCGGGGCGGAAGACGTACATCGGTTCGGAGAGGTCCATGGCGAAACTGACAGGGCGCCCGCTGACGAGGGCGAGTTTGACGCCGGTCCAGTCGCTGTCGGTGGTGTTCTCGACGAGTGCCCACCCTTTGAGGACGGGGCCGATGTTGGCCGGGTCGGCCTTGGCCGGGTCGGGGGCCTCGGGCAGGATCAGGCGGTAACTGGTCTTCCAGACGGGCGTCTCGTGTACGTACGCCGCGGCAACGCGACGTTGGCCCTCGCCCGAGAGGGCCAGGTCAACAGACTTGATCCGCTCGGCACGGCTCTCGGCGATCGCGGCTAGGGCCTTGCTCATCTCGTCGGCTAGGCGCGCGTCCTCGATCGAGAAGGTCGCGATGGTGGGGATGGGGATCGAGCGGATGCCGCCGGCGCCCTCGCCTGGTGCGAGGATGATGTTGACGACCGGCGTGTCGACGATCGGCGCGTCTTTGGTCGAGCCCGAGGGGATTCGGCGGCTCTCGACAGAGAGGACCGTGCCGGTGGCCGTGCCGTCGGCGAAGGTTTTGATCTTGACCGGCGAGCCGCGAAGACGCTCAAAGAGCGTCGGCAGCGCGGGGTTGTCGGCCAGGTTCAGCGAGAAGCTCGAAAGCCGGCGTGCGAGCGGGTCCTTGCTGGCGTAGGTAACCGAATCGACGCGACCGTTGTCCAGGTCGAGGATTTGCAGGCTCTTGAGCACGTCGTTGATCTGGTTGACGTCAAACTTGAGGGAGACCTTGGTGCTCCCCTCGACAACGCCCGAGCGGATGAATGAGCCGACGCCCGAGCGGTAGAGGGTGATGCCGGTGATGGGCATGGAATCCGCCTGGGCCTTGGCCGCGGCAGGGGAGGGGGTTGGTGCGGTTTGCTTGGCGTGGGCTGTGGGGGTGGTGGGTGCGAGCAGGGTGCAGGTGCCTGCCAAGAGTGCGACGGCCAGGGGGCGGGTGAGGTGGCGCATGGGGGGCTCCAGTTCGTTGGGTTGAACACTCAGCGTGATCGTTTGGACGCGGGGGGTTTGTTGTGGTTCGCCCGGATCGGGGTTATCGTTGCAAACGAATCAAGTTTTTTCCCCGGCAACGCCCTTGACCGTGTATTTCTCCAGGGCCTTGGCCAGATCAACGTTGTTGATATTCGCCAGCGTGCAGAGCCAGGCGATGACGTCGGCAAACTCCTCGTCGAGGTTGGCACGCTCGGCCGGGGTAGGCGACTTGCCCGGCGCGTTGTTGGCCAGGGCGGTCGAAAGCTCGCCGACTTCTTCGATGAACCACATAAACGTTGCCGGCGTGCCGCGTGCCGAGTCGGTGGCGTAGTAGCGGTCGCGGATGAGCCTTTGCAGGTCGGCAAAGGTCAGGGGGGTTGGGTGAGCGGGGTTGGTTTGTGCATCGGGCATGGTGTTGTATCCGAAGCCAGCAGCGTACCCTCGGTGCCACGGGGGCTGTTGGAGTGATATGCCCGGTCTGAGGCCAGAGCGCGTGCGGAGTCAAACCAGCCTAGAAGGGTGTTGGGCCGTGGTGTTGTTCGCCTTGCCAGCGGGCTGGTTGCGTTTTAGCGCGCTGCTGGCGCTGACATTTGGCCTGAGCCTTGTGGCCGGGGGGTGTCAGTTCCAGCACCACCGCGAGCAGCTCGCGGCATTGCACGCGCAGGGGGCGTTTACGCAAGCCCTGGCGGAGCTCAACGACCCGAAGGTCAAGTCTCTCTACGAAGAGCGCGACCGGTTGGTCTACGACCTGGACCGGGGGATTCTCAACTTTTACACCGGGCAAGACGCCCCGGCGATAGTGGACCTAGAGCGGGCCGAGGCGTTGATGGACCGCCAGCGCGAGCCGAGCGCGGCAGACACCGCCGCGCAGTGGCTCCTCAACGACACGGCCAGCACCTATGTCGGCGAGCCTTATGAAGACGTCTACGTCAACGTCTTCAAGCTGCTCGCGCAGTTGCGTCAGGGACGCGTTGAGGGTGGCGCAACAGTCGAGGCCCGGCGCATCGCCGGCAAAACCACCTGGTTGCGTGATCGGTACCAGGTAAGCCAGGGTGAGGTGCGCAGCGCGGCTGGGCAAAGGGGTGTGCAGGTCGATGGCAAGCCCGCAGGGCCGTATGGGGACGCCGCGACGGGTGGGCAGTTCATCGATAGCCCGCTGGGGACGTACCTGGCGGCGGTGGTGTTTATGAAGACGGGCGAGGCGCAGATGCAGGGCGTCGCGGCACGCAGGCTGGCCGACGCAATCGCCCGGCAGCAGGAGATCATCGGACCCGTGCGGGCCGAGGCGTTTGCGGGCTTAGAACAGATCGAGGCCAGCGAGGCGAACGTGCTGCTTGTCGCCCTGAGCGGGCGCGGGCCGACGAAGGTCGCACGCCGGGTCGGGCCGATCCCCGTCGGGACGGTGCCGGTGTATTTCGAACTGCCCGAACTTGTGAGCACGCCGAGCGAGGTGGTGGGCGTGCGGGCAACGCTGACGGCGATCGGTGAGAATGCTGCTGCATTGCCGGTGCAGGTGTTGAACCTGAACCTGGTCGAGAACCTGGGGATGGTGGCGACGGAGAACCACCGCCGGCAGATGCCGTTGATCTATGCGCGGACGCTCATCCGTGCGGCAGCCAAGAGCACGGCCAGTTACGTTGCCACCGAGGCGATCCGCCGAGGGCAGCCGGGGGGGCGGCGCGAGGCCGATGGTGAGGCGGTCCTGGCGGTTCTGGCGGGCCTTGCACTCATCACCGCAACCGAGCGTGCAGACGTTCGCTGCTGGGCGTTCTTGCCCGGCCAGGCGCACGTGGGGCTGGCGAGCGTGCCGACGGGGAGGTACGTGGTGAAGATGGAGTTCCTCGTCCCAGGCGGTGTGGGGTTTACGCAGACGCAGGAGATCACAGTGGGCCAGGGCGATGGTGCGCTGGGTGTTGGGATCGGGCACTGGTGGAAGTGAAGGGGGAGGAGAATCCCCACGCCGAGCGTGGGGGTACCCAAGGCGCCGAGCGTGGGGGTACCCAATGCATCGGGTACCCCCACGCTCCGCGTGGGGCCGCTTGGATTTAGTCCAGCCAATCTTTTTTCGCAAGGCGTTCGGGGAGGTACTCCTCGGTTACATAACTAATGTCGCGTTTGGTGAGGGACTCGACCTCCATCTTAAAGCCGTTGTCCAAAAGCCCTTGGATCTCGCGCTGCCAACCCTTGTGGTTCTCAAACCACGGGTACGCGGCGATCTGCTTGGCCCGGCTGATGTCGTTGTCGTTGAGTGCGATCTGCACGTCGTCGGGCAGTTCGCAGCGGGTGTAGTCGATGGCGCGGATGCCCAGGAACTTGGCGTCGGGTATCGCCAGGCGGTTGCTCTCGAAGGCCAGGCTGATCGACCCCTGCTTGATGACGCTGAAGATGTAGTGCCCCCACGGGTCGTTGTCCAGCAGGCAGTAGATCGGCAGGCCGAGCTCTTTGTTGAGCCGGCGGAGCAGGCGTCGCATGCCGCGCGTCGGTTGGCCACTGCCCTCGGTGAGGATGCAGTTGTGCTTCTGCCAGAACTTGTCCTCGTTGAAGCGCCCCCAGACGGTGTCCTTCTCGACGTGCAGGACGAACTTGGCCTCGCACTTCTTGAACTGGATCACGTCCGGCTCGGTGATCCCCGGCACCGAATACCCCCCCGAGCCCAGGCGCCGGCAGTCGATCTCGTCGCCGGTGTCGATGATGGTGATGTTCCCGGCCATGGTGCCACGCTTCTTGGCGTAGATGTGCAGTTCCTCGCGGAGCGCACCGAGGGAGACCTCCAGGTCTTCGAGGATGCCGTCGGACTCCTCCTGGTCGGCGAAGGTTTTTTCCTTGGTCCCCGCGATGGTGTGCAGCCCGGCATAGAACATCGCGCGCAGGCTGGTGGTCTTCTGCTGGTTGATCAGGTCCTTGGTCCCGGCCGAGTGCAGCAGCATCTGCATGAACTTCTTAGCCTGGCTGACGTTAAAGAGCGTGCGGTCCTGCTTGGCGTCGCCCATCGTCAGCACGCGGGACTTTTTGTCCCAGATCGTGTTGCTGAGTGTGCGCGTGGGCACCTCGATCATCGGTTCGCGCTGCTTGAGGCTGGCGGTAACGACGCCGCCGGCAAAGTCGTCGATGTGCTTGATCGTCTGCGCATCGCGCGGGCTGGTGCGCCCGGCTTTGCTGGATTCTTTGGGCTTGACTTGGGTGGTGGGCTTTCTGGCCATGGGTGCTCTGTTGATAAATGGTCAAATGGTCAAATTGCCAAATGGCCAAATGTGGGTGGGTTTGGAAACTGGCCGAGTGTATCCGGCGGGGCGGGCGTGGCGTCCTCACCCGCACGCTCGCGCTCGGCGATAGACTTTCGGCGTGAGCACCAAGCCCCCCGCCGTCAAACCCGCCGCACCGATCGACGCCTCGATGACCTTCGAGCAGGCCCAGGCCGAGCTTGAAACACTCATCACACGCATCGAGGGCGGGCAGGTCGGGCTGGAAGAATCAATGGTCGCCTACGAACGCGGCGTCGCCCTGCTCAAGCACTGCCGAGGGATTTTGGAGAAGGCGGAACAGACGTTCACGGATTTGAGTGAGAAGGTCAAGGGGTAGGGGGGAAATAGGTTTTAGGTGTTCGGTGTTAGGTTTTAGGGGTGGAAACATTTGCGCTCAGTGCATCGGGTACCCCCACGCTCCGCGTGGGGATTGATGTGCCTTTGGGGAGCGAAGGAGTGCCCGTGCCCGGCCCCACGCGGAGCGTGGGGGTACCCGATGCGCGGAGCGTCGGTGATACGACCCTCAAACCCAACATCTAACACCTAACACCTAACACCTAACCCCTTCACCACCTACACCGCCACTACCGCCCCTGCCGAGTACGTAACCGCGTGCCCGGCGATGTATACCCGTTCGCCCTCCAGTGTGCACCAGAGTTCCCCGCCGCGCTGGCTGACCTGGTGGGCGCGGAGTTTGGCCTTGCCCAACACACTTGACCAATATGGCGTGAGCGTGCAGTGGGCCGAGCCGGTTACGGGGTCCTCGTTGACGCCGAGTTTGGGGTAAAAGCACCGGCTGACAAAGTCGTGCCCGCTCCCCGGTGCCGTGACGATGACGCCGCGCCCTTCTAGACCCAGCATGAGCCTGTAGTCCGGCAGCAGTTGATAGACATCCCGGCGGTTCTCGAGTACGAGCATGAGGTCCTCGCTCAGGTACGCCGCGCTTGGCATGCGACCGATCGCGGCGGACATCTCCGGCGTGATGGGCACGGCCTCGCCCGGCTGGGCGGGGAAGTCCAGCTCGTAGAGGTCCTCGCCGTGCCGGGCGACGTTCAGTTTCCCCGCCCGGCTGGCAAACGTCAGGTCAATGTCCGGCACGCCGATGTGCTGCCACAGCACGTGCGCCGCGGCGAGCGTCGCGTGCCCGCACAGGTTCACCTCCACCTTGGGCGTGAACCAGCGGATCCGCAGACCGCTCTTAGAGAGTGTTACAAACGCCGTCTCCGAGAGGTTGTTCTCCGCGGCGATCTGCTGCATCGTCTCGTCGCTCGGCGCGTGCTCGGCAACAACAACCGCCGCCGGGTTGCCGTGGAAGGGCCGCGTCGTGAAGGCATCGACGACAAAAATCGGCAGCGAGCCGCTCGTAGCGGCAACGCTCTTACTGGTCCCGCGCGAGGGCGCACGCTTGCGGCCCACCTTGGGCGTGGGCTTGGCTGGTTTGGGCTTGACCTTAACCTTCTGCAGTGCGGGGCGTGTCTGTTTACCGGCGGGTTTCTTGGCCATGCGTAGTCCGTTGCCAGTGGTGCCCAGAGACTTCGTCTAGAGCATACCAGTTCGACACCCACTTTGTTACTCCAGAACGCAAAGATACTGTCTGGTAATGCTGCCGGGGTTGGAGCCATCCACATCTGCCTCACCCCAGGCTCACCTACCCTTGCCGATCAACACCGCACTGCCGAGCACGCAGGAATCACTGATGCACAAGGCCGCGCCCCCGGCACGCGCGGAGTTGGCGGTGCGGGTCGCCGCGGGCGTCTTTGCCGCCATGTGCCTGCTGTTGCTGGTCTTGTCGGCATCCCTGCGTGCCGACGCCCGCGGCCACGGCACGCACCAGCAACTCGGGCTCCCCCCGTGCGGGTGGGTGGTCGCGTTCAAAAAACCCTGCATGACGTGCGGGATGACCACGGCGTTCGCCTTTGTGGCGACCGGGGAGGTCCGCCGGGGGTTTGTCGTGCAACCGGCCGGGGCATTGCTGGCCGTGGGAGTCGCCGGTTTGTTCTGGGTTTGTCTGTATGTCGCGGCGACCGGCTCGCGGGTGCTTGAAGTGGGGGGTACCCTTTTGCGACTGCGGTGGTTGTTGGTCTTTGCGGGGATCATCTTGGCCGCGTGGGCGTACAAGTGGGCGGTCTGGACCGGGTAGCCCAGGTGGCGTTGGTGTAAGGAGGCGTTGTGCGTAAGCGTCTGTTCAACAAGGCAAATGCGTCGGCGTGCTTGGGGTTGTTGCTCTGCTTCCCCTCGGTGCTCCCTTTGAGCGGGTGTGCCGTCGGGCAACTGATCGGCGCGATGGAAGAGAGCCGCCGGCGCAACAGCAAAAAGCCGGTCGAGGCGGAGTATAAAGGAATAGAAGGCAAGTCGTTCGCGGTCCTTGTTGCCGCGCCCCCGGTGCTGCAGGCTGAATATCCCGCCTTGGTCTCCAGGTTGACCTTCGAGGTTACCTTGCGACTGGCCAGGGAGGCCGGCGCCAGCGGCGTCGTCCCTGCCGAGCGCGTCATCGACTGGACCTACAACCGCCCCAACTGGGTCGCCAAGCCCCTGGGCGAGGTCGCCAAGGAGATGGGCGTGCAGCGGATTGTCTACATCGATGTTACTGAGTACCGCCTCAACGACAAGGGGAACAGTTACCTCTGGGACGGCGTCGCCGGGGCGACGGTCTCGGTTGTCGAGGCCGACGGCGTGCTGGCCGACGACTTCGCTTTCACCAAAGCACTGAGCGTCAAGTTCCCCGATCAGGGAGGCTTCACGCAGGCGGACATCTCCGGCCCGGCAGTTAACTCAGTGCTGACCAGCCGGCTCTCTGACCGCATCGCCTGGCTCTTCTTCCTGCATGAAGAGGACTATTACCCCAAGTATTGAGCCTGCTAGCCACCAGTGTGGCAAAGGCCGACCTGTCTGCTGAGCGAACCATGAGCCGAACCTGCCGGATGCTGCCGAAGTGTCAAGATCAACCCGTGCGAGCGGGGGGGTGGTGGCTGCTCCCACGCCGGGCCTGTTCCCTGCTGCTGGCCGGTGCGTTCGCGGCGGCGGTGGTCCTGCCCGGGTGCAACATCCTCGGCCCGGCCGGGTACTTCATCCTCGGCCCTGAGAAACAGCCCGCCGCGTACACCCTTGACCGCGAGCAGGTCGGCGTGATCGTCATTGACGACAAGGCGAACGTCGTCCCGCACCGGTCGCTGCGCGAACTCATCGGGCGCACGGCCGAGGAAGAAATCCTCGCCCAGAAGTTGATGAAGGACATGGTCAAGAGCAGCCTCGCCCTGGCCGTGCTCTCGCGCGAGCGGTTTGGCGAGAAGCAGACGATCGCCGAGATCGGCCAGGCCCTCAAGGCCGATGTCGTCATCTACGCGACGGTCGATGACTTCTCGTTGACGCAGGACCAGCAGAGCGTCACCCCGATGGCCAAAATGCGCGTCAAGGTCGTCAGCGTCAAGACCGGCGAGCGCCTCTTCCCCGACAAAGACCAGACCGAACCCTTCCCACTGTCCATCCGACTGCCCGCGCAGGCGATGGACAAGCCCACAGGCGCGGCGATCCTCCAGAACCAGCAGGAACTCGCCCGCCTCACAGGCCTGGCCCTGGCACGCATGTTCTACGAGCACATCCCAAGCAAGCCGGGCCGGCTGAAAGAAATCCGGTGAGCGAGAGTCAGCACCCAGACCGCAACGGCGAGCGCGTGCTGCACATCGCCACTTTTCCTGATGGTGGGTGGGACCAGGCCCTCGCCTTCGCCGCCATCTTGGCAAGCCAGCCCGGCCGGCACGACCTGCTGGCCATCGGCCCCAGCGGCACGCGGCAGGCCCTGCTGGCGATGGGTGTGAAGCCTGTGCAGGTCCTCGCCCCGCTGCTGGGCCAACTGCTCGGGCGCGGCACGCTGGCCAGCTCCGCGGTGCGGGCCTTTCTGCGCGACCGCCCCGGCGTGCAATACGCACTCATCCACGCCTGGTCGATCGATGCTGCCGACCTCGCCCGGCGGGCCTTGGGAAAGTTGAGAACGCCGGTCCTGTGTACCCCGGTCCGCGGGCCGCGCGCCCAGGCTGATCTTGCCGCGGTCGTCGATGCAACACTGGCACCACTTGCCCATGCGTGGTCGCTGCAGGGGAACACACCTTCGGCGATCCCGCTGCCCGGGCTTCCCGCAGGGTTTGAGCAGGCGTTCGCCCAGGCCCGGTCGAGGTTGCGCAACGAACTGGAGATCGGCCCAGATGAACTCTGCGTGCTCCTTCTGGCCGACCCACCCGCCGAGGCCTCGGCACGGACGTTTGCCAGCCAGGTTGGGGTGATGCGCCTGGCAGATCTTGCTGCCGTGGGACTTGTCCCGGCCGGGGTCGGCGAGGCCCGGCGCGGTGCCCGGCACACGGCCCGGCATGACTATGTCTGGGACTTGATCCACGCACGCTGGCCCGCCCAGGCCCTCCTCCCCGCGGCGGACATCCTCGTCTGGCCCCGGCCAGCCTTGCACCCCGACGCCGGGCTAGGGGCGGATGCCCGGGCCGGGGGTGTGCTCGCGGCGCACCACGCGGCGTTGTGCGGCATCCCGATCGTCGCCCACGATGCCCTGGCCGAGCGGCTCGTCGCCAGCGCGGGGGGGACGCTCACACGCGACTGGACCCTACCGATCGTTGCCGGTGCGCTGGTGGGGTTAACTGAGCACACCGAGGATGGGCAGACCAAACTCGCCCGTGCCGGGGTGGCCCTGCGGTCGGCCGCCCAGGCCAACACGGGGGACTTTGCAGGGTGCGTGGCGAGGATGCAGGCCGCGGCGCTGGGTGGGCGGAGCGTCTCGCTGCGGGGAACCCCCGTGCCGATCTGAGCCAATGATTTGCACTCTGTGGGCAAGGAGTGTTTGGTGTTGCCGTGTGCGTTCACTACAAGTCGGCGTAGCCGGGCGTTTACGCTCATCGAACTGCTCGTGGTCATCGCGATCATCGCGCTGCTCGTCGGGTTGCTGCTCCCCGCGCTCGCTTCGGCCAGGCAGTCGGCCCGCAGCGTCGCCTGCTCGGGCCGTTTGCAGCAGCTCGGCGTGGCGGTGCAGCTCTACTTCAACGACTACGACAACACCCTGCCCCAGTACCGCGTCCCCGTCGGCGGCGGGCAGACGGCCAACATCGGCGCGCTCTTTGGGGGCAAGAAGGGGACCCTCCCCGCCTACTCAATCAACACCGTCGGTGCCGAGCGCAGGCCCCTAAATAGGTACCTCGAACTCGGGCCAGTCCCGACGGACGTCGACCCGGGCACCTTCGAGCTCGAGGCCTTCAAGTCCCCCGCCGACGCCGGCGGGGATATCCCCGGCATCGGGCGCGTCCAGAGCATGTACGACCTGCTCGGCTCCAGTTACACACTCAACGACCACGACCTGCGCGGCGAGCAATATTGGACGCTCATCCCCACCCGCGGCGGGCGCATGCCGACGCTCTTCGAGCCGACCCGCACCTGGCTGCTCGGCAGCCACCCGATCTACAACCACCAGGCCAACGGGGCCGGGCCTGGGGACCGGGGCCAACGCTGGTACGGGCGCAAGACTGCAGGTGCAAACCTGCTCTTTGGGGACCTGCACGTGGGCGGCGTCTTTGCCGTGCCGAGCGCTGTGGAGAACACGACGGCGGATTACACCTTCCTGCCGCAGGCGGGTTGGACGCGAACGGACTGACGCCACGCGGGCGCGCAATCTCCGTACGCTTGCGCCGATGCCGGTCATCACCCTTGCGCATTCTGCCGACGCCGACGATGTCTACATGTGGTGGCCGATCACCGGCAAGTTGCGCCCCGAGCAGCCGTATGACGTGCTCGAACCACCCGTGATCGACACCGGGGACCTGCGGTTTGTGGCCCGGCCTGGGGATATCGCGCAGTTCAACCGCGAGGCGATCGCCGGTGCCGGGCCGGAGGTGGTGGCGATCTCGTTTGCCGCCCTGGCGCAGTGCGGCGGGCGTTACCGTGCGACGACCTTTGGCTCATCCTTTGGCGATGGGTACGGCCCGAGCCTGATCACACGCCCGGAGCTGGCCTCACGGGGGATTAAGCCGCTGCTGGGCGCGCGCGTGGCGGTGCCTGGGGTTGCCACAAGCGCGGCGATCACGCTGCGGCTGGTGCTGCCGTGGGCGGGGTTTGAACTTGTCGAGGTCCCGTTTGACCAGGTCTCCGCCCGCTTGCGCGGCGGGGAGGTGGATGCGGGTGTGATCATCCACGAAGAGAAGTTGACCTTCGCGGCCACGGGGCTAGTGGAGGTGCTGGACCTGGGCCTGGCGTGGAAGGTGCTCACGGGCCTGCCTTTGCCGCTAGGGGCCAACGCCGTGCGCATGGACCTGGATGAGTTACACGGGCCAGGGACGCTCGGGCGTGTGGTGGGGTTGCTGCACCAGTCGCTGTTGCACGCGCGGAAGGAGCACGCACAGAGCGCCGAGTATGCCTGGACGTGGGCGCGCAAAAAGTTGGCGATGCGGTCGCAGGGGGATGCGTACCTGGGCATGTACGTCAGCGCGTTGACGGATGACTGCGGCCAGGCCGGGCTGCACGCGATCCACGCCTTCCACAAGCGGGCGGCGGGGATAGGTGTTTTACCCGAGATCACACCTGTTGAACTATTGACCCCATAACGCGGGTTTGGGATGGGCGATGGTGGCGGTGGGGGGGTTGGGAAGTGCGCATGGGGTCAAAGCCCTAGGGGGCGCGGGGTGGGGTGCAACCGAGGGTAAAAAGTGGTCGAATATCCTTGCGTGCGAAGCGATTCTGCCGCATGCTTTGGCGTTGCCGGTTCTCGGCGGTCGCTCGGGGTGGGCCTGTTGCCAGGAGATGCGGGATGTGGATGGATAAGCGTGCCGGGGTTGCTTTGGTGCTCGCTGGGTTGGTGGCAGCGTGTGCGGCGGTGGCGTTCGCGCAGCCGTTGGTGCCGTCGGGGGTGCAGGATTTTTACTTCCGGGGGTCGCAGCCTTTGACGCCTGGCGCGCCGTTGCCCCCGCCGCTGGAGGGTGAAGCGGAGGGGTTGGTTGAGGCGGGGTCGTGCAAGTTGTGCCACGGGAACCAGGGGTTTGAGGAGCAGTGGCCCGACTCCAACAGCCCGTACGAGCGTTGGCGTTATTCGATGATGGCGCAGGCGTATCGCGACCCGGTCTTTCAGGCGCAGCTGCACATTGCGGAGAAGGATGCGGTGGGGTCGTCGGATGCGTGTCTGCGTTGCCACGCGCCGGTGGCGTGGCAGTCCAACCGCGTTGCGCCGCCGTATGACCCGGCGGACTTGTTCCCGACCGACACCGACGGGGTCTCGTGCTCGATCTGCCACCGCTCGGTGGACCCTGACAACAAGCCCGGCGCGCCGGTGCCGGATTTGGAGATTCTTCAGGCCCTGGGCAGCAACCGGCCTGTGGCCAGCGGGGCTTTGGGGCCTGCGGGGAAGGCAGCTTCGCAGGGGCACTTGGTGATTGACCCGAAGGACCGCCGGCGTGGGCCGTTTGATTTAGGGCCGGCGTTCGGGTATCACCAGTGGGAGCAGAGCCAGTGGCACCGCGAGAGCGGGCTGTGCATTACTTGCCACGATATCTCCAATCCGGTTTTCAGTAAGCAGGTGGACGGGTCGTACACGCTCAACGCGCCCAACCAGCCGCACCCGACGGGGAACAAGTATGACATGTACCCGCTGGACCGGCTGGGGAGCGAGTGGATGGCGTCGGCGTTTGCGAGCGGGCCTGTTACGCAGACGATCCCTGGCCCGGGTGGCACCCTTGTGGGTCGTTTTGGGGGCGTTGACCGTGTGAGTTACGCGAGCTGCCAGGACTGCCACATGCCGACGCTGGTCAACACCGGGTGCCTGCCGATCTTCGGGCAGCCGATCCGGCAGGATTATCCGCAGCACAACTTCCAGGGTGGGAACACGTGGGTGATCCGTGCGGTGGGGGACCTGTTTGACCCGCTGGACTCGAACCTGGATGACTATGCCGGGAACCTGGATGTGCAGGGTATCGACGAGGCGGTGGAGCGGAACAAGGAGATGCTCCGCCGGGCGAGCGACCTGGAGGTGAAGGTGATCGGCTCGCGTCTGCGGGCGCGGATCATCAACGAGTCTGGGCACCGCCTGCCCGGCGGGTTCAGCGAGGGCACGGCGATGTGGGTTAACGTCAAGTTCTTTGGCCCCGGCAACACGCTGGTGCAGGAGCGCGGTGCGTACAACCCGGCGACGGCTGAGCTCACGCGCGACTCGAAGGTCTACGAGGCCAAGCAGGGTGTGGACGCGACGATGGCGTTGCTGACGGGGCTGCCGGTTGGCCCGAGTTTTCACCTTGATGTGAACAACAAGATGTTCTTTGACAACCGGATTCCGCCCAGGGGCTTTAGCAACGCGGGGTTTGCGCAGGTGCAGGCCGCGCCGGTGGGGTATGTGTACGCCGACGGGCAGCACTGGGATGACACGCTCTTTGACATCCCGGCCGGGACGGTGCGTGCGGAGGTGCGGGTCTTCTATCAGACGACGACCAAGGAATACATCGAGTGGCTTCGCGACAACGCCGACAAGCCGGCCAACAGCACGACGTACATCAAGCCCCCTGCCGGGAGCTCGGCGACGACGCTGGGCCAGGTCGTCCATGAGCAGTGGGTCAAGTGGGGGCGGAGCACGCCGGTGGAGATGGACGTGGCGTTGACGGCGGCGCGGCGGTGTGCCGCTGATATGGCCGGGCCTGGTCAGTCGCTGGGGGCGGATGGTGAGTTGACGGCCGACGACATCATCGTCTTCTTGAACTTCTTCTTTGCCAGCGGTGCGTTGGCGGACATCGCCGGGCCTGGTCAGACGACGGTGCCGGATGGTGAGTTCACGGCCGACGACATCATCGTCTTCTTGAATGGGTTCTTTGCGGGGTGCTGATAGAAGTTGTTAGGTATTAGGTTTTGGGTTTTAGGGAGAGGGATTGCGGCCGCACGGGCTGGAAGCACGTCTACGTGGTGGTGAGATCGCCGGTCATATGAGCCTGGGGAAGGTGTGCGGGAAGGCCGGGCGCGTTCTTGCACGGATCACCAAAGAATGTCTTGCGTCCGAATGGTCAACCCCACCCCTGCCCCTCCCCACGGGGGAGGAGTTCCAGAGAAGCAAACTCGGCGACGCTTGTAACTTGCGTTGAACTACTGCTTGGCCGCTGGTTGCTCGGCTTCCTCGTAGAACCGCACGACCTGGCGGTAGTTGTTCTGGAAGAAGCGTGTGTATGCGATTTTGGCAGCTGCGCCGGCTTCGGGGTCGCGCCAGCGGCCGGTGGCTTCGCTGATTCGTTTGTAGGTCTGCTCGCTGAGGGTGAGCGTCTCGGTCGTGCCGTCTTTGTTGGTGATGGTCTGGGTGGGCATGGCGTAGAAGAGTGCTTCCATGCGTGCGAGGGTTTCGGGTGAGAAGGTCGGGTCGTTGCTGGCGACGCGGGCGCGGGCGGCGATGAGGGCCTCCCACGCCGGGCGCAGGTCGGCGCGGACATCAACGGCAAAGGCCCCCATCAGCGGTCCGATCAGGTCGCGCCAGCCGCGAAGGGGGGTTTTGCTGGCGATCTCGAAGGGGTTGGTCTTGTCGGTGAATTGCGCGAGGTGGTGGGTATACATGCCGCGTTTGGCGGGCATCCGGCGGAGGGCGTATTCCTGCGGGCCAAGGGGCCTGCTGGCCTCGGTCGCGCCCTTTTGGGGCGGCCCGGTTGGGGCAAACTGCCAGAGGGCCTGGGCCTCGTCAGTCATCAGGAACTCCATGAACCGCTTTGCGATCTCGGCGTTGGGCGCGCCGTTGACGATCGAGGCCGGGTCGGCGTCGATGTAGGTTGCGCCCGGAGGGTCGATGTACCCGACGCGCCCAGTGGCAGGGTCTTGCCCTTTGGCGAGCACGGCCTGGCTCTGCCCGCGGCCATAGAAGTCGATCGCCACGCCCATGACGCACTCACCCTGCGAGACGTCCTGCGGTGGCTGGGTGCTGCTGGCGGTGAAGTAGCGTGCGTTGGCGGACATGTCGCGGAGGGTGCGCCAGCCGCGGTCCCAACCCTGGGCGTTGAGGATCGAGTCGTAGAGCGTCGCGACGCTGCCGGACTGGCGGGCATCGCTCATGGCGACGCGCCCGAGGAGTTTGGGGTGGCCCATATCGGCAAAGCCTGTCGGCTCGGGCAGGCCGAGCCGGCGGAGTTGGTCGCGGTTGTAGACGATGCCGAAGCCCGACAGTGCGGCACCGAACCAGTATTGGTCGGGGTCATAGAGTTTTTCGATCCCGATGACGTTTTCGCCGTAGTTCTCGTCGAGGTTGTCTTGTGCAAAGGGTGCGGGGGTGGGTGGGGATGTAAGCCGTACGCGGACGCGCTCGCGCTGGCCGGTCTGGGGGTTGAGGACCTCGGTGATGATCCCGGCCTTGAGTGCGGTGTGCTCGAAGCTGCCGCCGCCGAAGATGATGTCGGGCAGGTCGGCCTTGTTGGCATCGATGACGGCCTCGGGGAGTTGTTTTTTGTCCCTGTCGGGTGCTTTGAGCGTGCTGGGTGGGCGCAGTGAAAAGTGCCCGGCGGCGACGGCGGCCTGGAGTTGGCTTTCGAGTTGCTTGCGGATTTCGGTGGTGCCGCCGGGGGAGCGCCAGTCGATGCGGACGGGGGTGCCGTGGTGCCGGGCGTGCCAGTCGCTAAACGCACGGGCGAACTCGAAGCGGATCTGCTCGACGTGCGGGGTTACGACCACAAGGGTGGGGATGTCGGTGGTGGTTCTGGCCGGGGCTGTGGCGCGGGTGCCGATGCGTGCGGCGACTGGTATCCCGATGAGCACGGCCAGCAAGACCACAATTACAATCTGTACTGCACGCATACAGAAGGATAGTGGCACCGGGGCAGACTGGCCAAGCATGGCGATGACCCTTACGCTCTGCCTATGCCCAACGCCGACTTGGCCGGTCCACAACCTCCCGTGCTGCTGGCGTTGGACGTCGACGGCGTGCTGACGGACGGGGGTATTTTCATCGACCACGCGGGCAACGAGATCAAGCGCTATCACGCCGCAGATGGGATCGCCCTGCGGACGTGGACGCGGCTGGGGCTGCAAGCGGCGGTGATCACTGGGCGGCGCGGCTCGGCGATCGGGCATCGCCTGGCCGACCTTGGCGTGCCCAACGTAATCCAGGGGAGCGCTGACAAGGGCAAGGACCTTGACGAACTCATCCGCATCACGGGCGTGCCTGTGGGGCGGATTGCGTATATGGGCGATGATTGGCCCGACCTGCCGGTGCTTCGGCGTGTGGGGTACCCGATGGCCCCGGCCAACGCCGCCGCGGCGTGCAAGGCGGTGGCGAAGTTCACCAGCGAGCGGCCGGGCGGGAGTGGGGCGGTGCGTGAGGGGGTGGAGTGGCTGCTGGGTATCTTGGGCCGGCTCGATGAGGCCGTGCGCTTGTATGACCGCCAAGGGTGATGGGCGTGTGGGCGCTGGTCTCACTACGATGGCCGATGCACGAGCACGGCCAGCGGCCCGGTGAGGAAGTTGATGCAAGCACCGTTCGGAAGCCGACGGCGGTGGATATACGCCGGGCTGGGATGCTGCTGGCGGTGGCCGTCGGGGTCTTTTTGGTCGTGGTTTTTACGCTGGTGCTGGTGGCGCGCAAGTACGCCGGGGGCTTGGCCAAGGGGCCGGCTGGGCCGGCTATCAACCTGCCGAGCGTTGGCGGCAACGAACCGGCGCCGACGATTGGCGAAGCATCGCCTGGTGCGAGCACGGGGCAGGCGCGCGTTCGCTTTATGGACAAGGCCGACCCTGGGCGTGAGGCCTCACGCTTGGAGTGGGAGAAACTCCAGCCCGGTGCCGACGGGCAGGCCTTGGTCGAGCGGCCGCGCGGGTTTATTTATCTCAAGGACGGCTCGATGGCCGTGATCTCGGCCAAGCAGGGGACGTTTTATACACCCAAGGGGCGCAGTGAGCCTGAGAGCGGGCGGTTTGAGGGTGGTGTGAAGGTTGAACTGTTCGATGCGGTGCAGGGGCGGCCCGGTGAGCCTGCGCGAGGCATTGATATTCAGAACGATGTGCCGACGATCATCGCAACGACGCGGACGCTGCTGTTTAACGCGCCCGAGTCGGAGATGTCCACTACGGATGCGTTCGTGATCGAGACGGATAAGCTCAGCATCACCGGCGCGGGTGCGCTGGTGGTCTTTGACCAGGTTGAGGAGGGGATCAGCCGGGCGGAGTTTGCGAAGGTCGATGACGTGCGGATCTGGCCTGCGGGCAGGCCTGGGTTGAAGCCGAGCACCACGGCCCGGTCGTTGGCCGGGCCGGGCGGGGGAAGGGATGGTGCGGGCCAGGTGAAGGTCGAGAGCCGGCGTGTCTATCGCCTGGTGCTCGACGAGGATGTATCGCTGTTGCAGGGGCTTCGCAAGTTGCTGGCCGCGCGGGTGGAGGCGTGGGTAACGCTGGTCAACAACCAGTTGCCCGACGGGGCGATCGGGGCATTTGGGAGGGTCGATGCAAGCGGTCAATCGGGGGCTGCTGCTGCGGGCGGCGAGCCGAGCGTGGCGGAGAACCAGGTGATCATCGCTTCGTGGAAGGGTCGTGCCGTACTTACGCCCGCGCGGGCCACGCCCGATGAGATGGCCGGGAATCTCGTTGCGCTGCGCCTGATGGGTGGCGCGGGTGGCCCGGTGCGCGTCATCGACGGCCCGGCGAAGCTTGCCGGCGAGGCGCCGATCGTCGAGTATGGCGCAACAACACGCACCCTGGCGATGCGCGGCAGCACCGGGCGCAACGTCGTCCTGACGGCCGGGGGCACGGGCACGCTCGTCTGCGGCAGCGTCAAGGCCGACTTGACAACGGGCATCGTCCAGATCGACGGCAGCGGGGAGATTGACAGCGCCAAGGCCGACGGCGGGCCCGCGTTCTCGGCAACATGGAGCGAGGCCTTTAGACTCAGGCTCAAGCAGGAGAACGGGTCCATCGAGCCTTGGCCACTGTCGGCAATGGCACGCGGGAACGTCCAGGCGCGCAGCGGGGATGTTGTTGCCACTGGGCAGATGGCCGAGCTTGAGTTTGCACGGCCGGCGCAGGGGCAAACCCGTTCGGCGCTTCGGCAGTTGGTCCTGACAGGCGCGGCGAAGGTCGTTACGCCACGCACAGATGGGCAGCCCGGCAGCGACGAGGTCGCCGGGAACGTGCTGACGCTCTCGATGAAGCCCGGCCCGCTGGGCAGCGAGGTGGCCGAGCGTGTTGTCGTGCGTGGGGGCGCACGCGCGGCGGTGCGCACGCTGCTCATCAAGGCCGAGGAGTTTGCCGCCGATCTGGGCATAGATGCCAACGGCCGAACTACTGCGGGCAAGATGGTCGCCACCGGCAAGCCGACGGTGAGCGATGCCAGCGGTCTGGAGGCGAGCGCCGACCGCATCGAGGCCGACGCGACGGCGGGCACGGCCGAGCTGACGGGCCAGCCCGTGGTGATCCGGCGCGACGGGGCAACGATGACGGGCACAACAGTTCGGCTGGTGCAGCGCGAGCAGACCGCCTTGGTCCAAGGCCCGGGGCGCATCACGGCCGAGAGTGCCGACAACGCACGCCCGAGCAAACTGCAGGCGAGCTGGCAGACGGGCGCACGCTTTGACGGCAAGGCCGGCCGCATCGAGGCCGAGGGGCAGATCGAGGCAGAAATCCGCGTCGGTGCCGACGAGGTCAACACCGCGCGCGGCCAGAGGCTGGTGCTGCTGCTGGACATGACCGAGCAGGCCAAGGCACCCGTGCCGGCATCGAGCGTTGCCGGTGGGGGGGCCAACACCCAGATCAAGAGCGTTGAGATCAGCGCAGGCAGCGCGGCCGGTGCGCCGCCGGCGCAGTTCCAGCACCGCACCTTTGCGGCGTCGGGCAACCAAGGCACGCCCGCACGGATGGTCTATCTGCAAGGCGCGACCATCGCGGCGTCTGTCCAGAATGGCACGCTCACCGTCGATGGCCCGGGCAAACTGCTCGTTGATGACCGCAGCAGCACGCCGGCACAAGCGCCCGCGCCGGGCGCTGGCCCGCTCGCAAACCTCGCAGGTGGCAAGGGGCGGAGCCTGTTTGCCTGGGGCGGCTCGATGCAGATGAACCGGGCGACGGGGCAGATGAAGATGCAAGGGCAGGTGCAGTTGACGCACCGACCGGCCGGGGTCGCCGGGAGCGAGGCCGCAACTGATCCGAGCGCCGGGCAGGTGCTGCTGGACTGCAATGAGCTGCAGGCGACGCTGCGTGGCGTTGATGCCGCGGCGGGGGGCGCACTCAAGGCCGACCTCTCGCGTGTCGAGGCGCTCGGCAGCGTGCGTGCGGCCAGCGAGGGGCGCGAGCTCCTGGCCGAGCGTTTGATGTTCGACGCGCAGGCGGAGTTGATGCAGGCGGTGGGGACAGATGAGCAGCTGGTAACCTTTGTCGACCCGGCCCAACCCGCGCCGGTGCGGGCAAGGTTCATCGAGTGGAACCTGCGCGAGAAACGGATCAACACCGAGGGTGTCGCGCCGATCATGATCGTGCCGAAGTGATCGCAGTGGCTGGGAGGCTCAGGACCAGAACCCCTCCCGCCAGGGGATGGGCATGGGTGGGGTTGGCTCTCAGTGGTGCAGGCTTCCAGCCTGCACAGCAAAGTTCATTTCACCACCGAGGCACAGGGGCACTGAGAAGTGAGAGGGCTGGATTTTCCGCTTGCAGACTGATGTCTGTTCGCTCTGCGACTTTGAGGCTGTGTGGTCAAGGCCTCTGCATCGCGGGCGGGACGCCCGCGCCACCAGACGCCCGCGCCACCGGGGACGCCCGCGCCACCGGGGACGCCCACGCCACCGGGGACGCCCGCGCCACCGATAGCTTACGCCACCGGGGGCTTTAAAGTCCTACTTGCGTGCTTCTAGTTCCTGCCAGCGCTGGTAGAGCGTTGCCACGCGGCCCTGCGCGTCGGCCATCGCCTGCCCAAGCTCGGCCATCTTCCGGTGGTCGCTGAGCACGTTTGGTGCCGAGAGCCTCTCGGTTGCCAAGCCGAGTTCACCCTCGGCTATCTCTATCGCGCGCTCGATGCCCGCCAGTTCCTGCTGCTCTTTGTACGTCAGTTTTTTCTTCACCGGCGTAACGACGGCCGGGGCCTTGGCCTTTGCCCCTTGCGTCCCCTCACCTTCGAGCACCTTGTGCAGGCGTTGCCACTGCGGGTAATCGGCAAAGTACCGCGCGCCCCCCTTGCCGTCCAGGGCCAGCACGCGTGTGGCCAGGCGGTCGAGCATCGCCCGGTCGTGCGTAACGAGCACCACCGCGCCGGGAAACTCTTCGAGGCTCTCTTCGAGCACATCCAGGCTTGCAAGGTCCAGGTCGTTGGTCGGCTCGTCGAGGATCAGCACATCGGCCGGTTCAAGCATCAGGCGCGCAATGTGCACGCGCGCCTGCTCACCACCCGAGAGCGAGCGCACCCGCCCCCGCAACTGGTCCTTGCCAAAGAGGAACATCCCGGCCCAGGTAGCGATGTGGATCGTCTGCCCGCGGTAGACGACCGCATCGGCGGGGCTGAGCGCCTCGCCGAGGGTTGCGTCGGGGTCAAGCTCGGTGCGGTGCTGGCTAAAGAGGACCACGCGGAGTTTGTCGGCACGCTTGATCGTCCCCAGCGCGGGCGTGCCGTGGGGGAGTTGATCGGCGATGGTTTTCTCCTCTGCCAGCATCGCCGGCGTCGGCGAGTCGCTGAGCAGTTCGCCCGTGAGGAGTTTGATGAGCGTGGTCTTGCCCGCGCCGTTGGGGCCCATCAGGCCGAGCTTGCTGCCGGGGGTAAGGGCGATGTCGAGGTTCTCAAAGAGTTTCCGCCCGCCGAGGGTCTTGCCCAGGCCGCGCCCGACGAGGAGTTTTTGCGTCTGGCGGTCGGTGGCTGAGAAGTCGATTTGTGCCGCACGTGCGGGGGCGTTGCGGGCCTTGAGCACTTCCAGTTCGTCCATGCGTTCGTACGACGCGTCGATACGGCTCTTGCTCTTGGTCCGCCTGGCCTTGGCCCCGCGTGAGAGCCACCGCAGGTCTTCTTTGACCTGTGCCGAGAGGGCCTGCTGCTGCTTGGCCTGCCCTTCGAGGAACTCGCTTTTGCGGCGCAGGAACTCGCCGTAGGCGCCCGCGACGGAGAATGTGCCGTCGGGGTACGCCCCGCTGAGTTCGACGATGCGCGTGGCTGTCTGCTCTAAGAATGCCCGGTCGTGCGTAACGACGATCGAGGCGAACTGGTTGCCCGAGAGGGTTTCTTCCAGCCAGTCGATTCCTTCAACATCCAGGTGGTTTGTCGGCTCGTCGAGCAGGAGCAGGTCGGGCTCCTGGGCCAGTGCGCGGGCGATGGAGACGCGCTTGCGCTGCCCGCCGGAGAGGCCCTCGCACAGCGCGTCCATGTCTTCGATGCCGACGCGGGCCAGGGTCATCTCCGCGGCCAGTTCGAGCTCGTGGTGGTCGTGCAGGTGGGGGAGTTTGCCGGCCTTGGCCAGCTCTTCCAGTGCGCCGACGACCGCTGATTTGATCGTCGCGCCGGGTGCGAAGGCGTCGGCCTGTGCGACGTACGCCGAGCGCAGGCCGCGCCGCAGCGAGATCGTCCCCCCGTCGGCGTCCTCAAGGCCGGCGAGTATCTTCAGCAGCGTGCTCTTGCCCGCGCCGTTGGGCCCGATCAGCCCCACACGCTCGCGCTCCTGGATGCTCAGCGACACGGCAGTAAAGAGCGTCCGGTCGGCAAAGTGCTTGGCAATCGCCCGTGCTGTCAAGATCGCGGCCATAGGTCAACGCTCACAAGTCCATCCACACACACGACACAAGCACGCGCGACAAGCACGGGGCCAAAGGTAGGTGCCCACACGCCGCTGCACGCCGGAGATGCCCGTAATGAAAATGAGCCGCCGGTCGGCGGACCTTGTAAGACACGCAGACTGGCCCGCTCACTTCTTGTTCTTGAACATCCCACGCAGCGAGGTGCCGTGAAACTGGATCAACAGCCGCCAGCAAAGCACGCCCCTTACTTCGCCCCCGGATCAATCTCCCGCAAATACGGCCAGGAGTAAATCCCCGTGTCGTGCCCGTCGCTAAAGCGGATGCGGATGGCATAGTTGCCGACCAGTTCCGCAGACTCGGCCACCAGCACCCCGCTGCCCAGTGCCCGCACCGCCGAGGCCGGCAGGATCGCCAGCGGGTTCTTTGCCTGCTCCTGGCGTAACTCCTTCATCTCCGCGCTGGGGGACATCTTCCGCAGGTAGGCGATGGAGTAGTACGACGTACCCCCGTCGGCCCACTGCACTGTCAGGCCCTTGTCTTTTTTTAGGTCGATAGCCGTCGGAGGTGGTTCCACGGGCAAACCTTAGCCAAGGACCACCCCCACCCACACCTACACCCCCACCCCGTCCACCCCCGCCGATAACCACTGTTGCCCACCGGGCGACGCGCAAAGAGCGCGTCGTTTACTCCCGCTTTTGCGCGTCGATCTTGCGCTGTGCACTCCCAGGACCCTCAACCTGGCTCGCCCGGGGCCGGAATTGCGATGACTGCACCTCGCCAAGAGCCGGCGGAGGCCTGCTCCAGTTTGTTCAACGCCGACTGCGGGGACCGCACCACCGGCAAACCAAAACGCCCTTCACACCTTTGTCAGGAGCCTCCCATGCAGAACGATCAGATCGTCGAAAAGTTTTTCGAGACCCTCATCACCGGCAACCGGCCCCAGGCCAGGCAACTGGCCAACGGGCTGCACGCCAACTGCGGCTGGACGAGCACTAGGCTCATCACCGACCTTTTCTGGCCCACATATGAGCTTCTGGATCGCCTCTACCGCGCCGATCAGCTGGGCAAGCTTGCGCACCACACGGCTACGCGCCTGTTACGGGTGCTGGTAGACCAGAACTCGATCGACCTGCCCAAGGCCCCGAGCAACAGCCGGACGGTGATGGCCTTCTGCGGCCCGGCCGAGGGTGATGAGATGGGCGCACAAATGGCCGTCGATCTGCTGGAGGCCTCGGGTTTTGCCGTGACGTTCTCGGGTGGTGGGATTGCCAACGACGAGATCATGGCGCAGGTCAACGAGCTCAAGCCCGACGTGCTGTTGATGTTTGCGAGCGCACCGGGGGACCTGCCCAATATCCGTTCGCTGATCGACAATGTCCGTGAGATCGACGCTTGCCCGAACATGCAGTTTGCGGTGGGGGCGGGGGTCTTTAACCGTGCCGAGGGCCTGGCCGAGGAGATCGGTGCGGATCTGTGGGCGAGTTCGCCGCTGGAGATGGTCGACGTGCTGATCACGCAGCCGGCCCGTCGGGCTGGGAGCGAGCAGCGGACAGTCGGCAAGCGTGCCCGCAAGCCTGCGCAAGGGAAGCAGGGTGAGGTTCGGCAGGAGGTCCGGGCTGAGGCGGCGTAAGGAGCATATCCAAATAGGATGCTAACGTAAGTCTTTGACGCCGGGCAGTCCGATAATCGGATTGCCCGGCGTCGTATTTGGGTTTTGATGGGTAGGTCGGCTCTCCGAGCCGAGCGTATTGGACTTTTCGTCGCCAACATCGTTGACCAACCCCACCCCTGCCGCTCCCCTCGGGGGAGGGGTTCTGAGTTAGACATGGGCAAGATTTGGGGAGTTTGCAACCTTGGGTGGGATTGTGAGGTACACTCTATCGTGCTCACAGCTGTGCAAGAGCGTGGGTTGATCCGGCGTGCCCTTGAGGGGGATAGGTCGTCTGCGGAGGCGTTGGTCAAGGCGCATCAGGGGCCGTTGTATGGGTACATGCTTCGTCTGACGGGCCGGCCTGAGGTGGCCGAGGATGTTGTGCAGGAGGCGTTTGTGCGGGCGCTCACGCACCTGCACCGGTATGACGAGCGTTTCCGGTTTAGCACGTGGTTGTTTACGATTGCCAAGAGGTTGCACGTCAACGCGCGGACGAAGTTGGCGCCGGTCTTTGATAGTGAGTCGGCGGCGATCGCGGCCGATGACCGTGCTGAGCGAGCGAGGCCTGGCGTGGGTGGGGGGAGCGAGTCGAGCGATATGGCCGGCGCGTCGCTGCGTGAGGCGCTCGGGGCGTTGACGGCGGATCAGCGCGAGGTGGTGCTGCTATATTACCAGTTGCAGTGGCCAGTCGAGCAGATCGGGGAGTATCTTGATCTGCCTGTGGGGACAGTGAAGAGTCATCTCTTCCGAGCCCGGGCCAGGCTGCGTAGTGCGCTGGCCGAGGACCGTGCGGTGCAGGCCTGGTTGGCGGAGGTGCCCGCATGAGCGGCTGGCGTGATGATTCATTCCGTCTGCCTGGCCCGAGTGGTGAGGACTTGGCGGAGCGGTTGTCGGCGACGGGATCGTCGCCTGATTTTTCGTCGGCGATATTGTGCCGGGTTGGGCAGGAGCGGCCGTTTGCCTGCGGTCGTGTGCAGAGGGTTCGGCGGTGGGTGCGTGTGGGGGTTGGGGCTGCGGGCATTGGCGGCGCGTGCGTGCTTGCGATCGCGGCGATCTGGATGCCCGAGATCATGCCGTGGTCGCGGGATGTGCAGCGGCCTGTTACGAGGTTGATGAGCGACGCGGGTGAGTCGGCGCGTGCGTCGATGCGGGCGATCCGAGAGGTGCCTGGGCGGATTGAGCGGCTGGCTGTTGGTGTGCCTGCGGCCCAGCCGGTGCAGGTGGCCGAGGGTGCCGAGCCGAGCGTTGCGGCGGCGATGATGGACAAGACGTTGCCGGTGTTTTCGGCGTTGAGTGATTCGCCGTCGATCAGGCTGGCGGCGTCGATTGATTGGGCGAGGCCCGGGGTGGCGAAGGGGTCTGTTGCTGGTGAGGGGGCGCTGGCGCAGGTTGCGGGGATGCTGCGGCGTGCGGAGCAGAGCGTGGGGCGTGGTGTTGGTGGTGGGCGTGGTGTTGTTGGTGGTGGTGGGGAGAACCATTTGCTGTTTGGGGGTGATGGGGGCGCGTGGTCGGGGCCGGCGTTTGGGCAACCGATGAACGGGCCGCAGTGAGGATGCCGGTGGCGCGCTGGTTGGGTGGATTGATCTTGCTCTTGGCCGTGCGTGTTGCGTTGGCCGATGAGGCGGGCATCGCTGGCGTGGTGAGCCGGTTGCCCGATGAGGTTCGTGGCGTTGTGGTGATCCGGGACCCGATGGGTTTACGGGCGCGATTGGTGCCCAGCGAGCCGGCGGCTGTGTTTACACGGCTTGGGATGCTCCCCGGGATCGACCGCCCGTGGCAGGCTCTGGCCCAGGCGCTTGAACTGCCAAGCCAGCAGGCGATGGAAGATTTATTGGGTGGTGGGGTTGCGGTCATCGCGACGGATGTGGTGGTCCGGCAGGGGCAGCCGAAGGTGCAGTATGCGATCGTGGGCCTGGTTTCCGAGGCGACGGCCGATCGGGTGCGGGAGAAACTGCGGGCGATCCCGGCGATGGTGGTGGGTGGGCAACCTGTGTATGCGATCGAGAACGGGTCGTTGTGGATGCTGCTGCGTCCGATGCCGGGGTTGGTTGGGGTCAGGACGCACGCGGTGGTTGTAACGGCCAGCAGCGCCGATGCGAAGGGGCTTGAGCCGCTGGCGGAGATGCTCGGGCGGGTGCCCGGTGAGCAGGCTGGTGGTGCGGGCCGTCTGGTGGGGACGGCGGCGTGGGAGGGTGCGTTTAGCGATGTGCCCGGGGTGTGGGGGCAGGGGAGGCCTGCGCGTGGGGATGTGGTGGTTGTTTGGCGCGCGGGGGTGGAGAGATCGGGGTGGTCTGTTGCGCGCGTGCAGGTGGAGGGTGCGCGTTGGGCGTGCTCAGCGTTTTCGACGGATGGGGCGTTGTTTGGGCGTTTTGGGGAGCCGGCTGGTGAGCGTGGCGTGATGGGTGGGATGGATGGTGGTCTGATCGAGCGTTTGCCGGGCGGGTCGGTGCTGGTGCTGCACGACTGCACGGGGGTGGTGCAGATGGATGCGAAGGAGGGGGTGAAATATGGGGTTGGGGGTGGTAAGGGGGGGCAAGCGAGGGAGATGTTGGTGGTGGTTCGGCGGGGCGCGTTGGCGCACCTGGATGTGGCTGTAGCCGAGCGGTCGGGTGGGCTGGAGGAGGGTGCGGCGCGTCTGGACACGGTGGCGATGGGGATGCTTGCGCGGGTGCGCAAGGGGGAAGGGCAGCGGGTGGGGCCGGATGCGGGGGTGCTGAAGGTGCTGGATTTTTCAACGTGGCGGCAGGTGCCGTTGCGGCTGGTGCCCGGGATGGGGTTGATGCCGCTGGTGGGCCCGCGCCCACAGATGGCCTGGCGCGGGGTGGTGGGGGCAAGGGGAGAGGTGTGGTCGTTGTGGGCGTGGTCGCCGGGTGCGGAGGGAACGCCTGGGGAGGATGTGAGCAAGGCGCTGGCTGGTGGTGGGGGGGGTGATGATGGGCGGTTGTATCTGCTGCGGCTGCGTGCGAGGCCGAACGAGGGGATGGGTGGGTTGCCGGCGGCGATTGCGCTGCCGTTTGCGGATGTTGGGGTGGTGCACGATGTGGTGCTGGATGTGTGGCGAGAGGGTGGGCGCGCGCGTGCGGAGTGTGTGGTGGAGTGGGGAAGGCCCGGTGAGGAGGTTGAGGGCAAGTGAGCTACGCTGGGCCTATGCCCGGCACGCTCCCGCTGCGTCAATACGACCTGGTGATCTGCGACATCGATGGGTGCCTGGTCAGCGAGGGGCAGGAGTCCTTTGACGTAGAGGCATTGTCGAAGGTCGCGGCGTACAACCGCCTTGCTGTGGAGCGTGGGGATAGGCCTTTGATAACGCTGTGCACGGGGAGGCCGCAGCCGTTTGCGGAGGCTGTGTGTCGGTTGATTGGGAATGTGCACGTGCCGTGTGTGTGTGAGATGGGGGTGTGGTTGTATGACCCGGGTACGAACGAGTATGAGATGGACCCTGGGATCACGGGTGGGGACTTGTCGGCGGTGCGTGCGTTGAGCGCGTGGTGCGAGCAGGAGTGGGGGCGTGGGGTGGGCGGTGGTGTGAGCCAGCAGCCGGGGAAGAACGCGAGCGTAACGCTGTGGCACCGGGACACGGCGTATCTGCGGACGCTGGTGCCGAGGGTGGAGGGCAAGTGCCGGGAGATGGGGTGGCCGTTCCGGGTGAGCATGACGTGGTTTTACATCAACTGTGATTTGAGGCATGTGAGCAAGGGGACGGGGCTGGACCGCCTGAGCGCGAGGCTACGGATACCGAAGGAGCGATTGGCGGGGATCGGGGACACGGCCAGCGACAAGTGCATCGCCGAGCGTGTGGGGTTCTTCGCATGCCCGAGCAACGCGGCGGCAGCGATCAAGGAGCATGCGCACTATGTTGCGAAGGGGGCGGAGGCGGTGGGGGTGGTGGAGATTTTGGAGAGGTTGGTGGGGTGATGTGGGTTCCAAAGTTACCGAGTAAACGCCTATAATGACGGTCTGCGCTTGCTTTAGTCGGTATCCTGTCAGTATTGCCGCGTGGTTTCGGGGCTTTATGTAGTAGGAGTAGTACTTTCGCTACCACCACCAGTAAAACAAAGTATCCTGATCGGGAAAAGTCTCTTGTGCTTGCACTTCTCGCCAGCACCGAGTTGCCCCGCGATGCCCTTCCCTATACAGCTGAGTTTGACAAGCTGAAAGCCGAGTTTGAGAAGAAGCAGCAGACCACGATTAAGGATGTGGACTTCTGGCGGATGATGTCGAGCATCGGCAAGGGAGGCGGGCTTGCCAAGAAGGGCGGCAAGAAGAAAGCGCCGCGTACGCCAACCCTGACCGACGATGAGCAGTTGGAAATCCTGCGACTCTTGCCCGACGGCATCGGCAACCGTGACCACCTGCCCTACACGGCGAAGTTCGACGAGATGCACAAGCGTTTCGCCAAGCTCACCGGGAAGAAGCTGGATAAGCACCAGTTCTGGCGGGGGGTGTCTCGGGTCGCCAGGAACGCGCGGCAACCGAAGCCTGTCTACGAAACCGCCCCGCTTGGCGATCTTGATGCCACACTTGTGGCGTTCCTTGAAGATCGCAACCCCTGGTGGGTTGTCAAACCCAAGTTCCCCACCGAGCGGTACCGTCGGTGGGCCTATTGCGAGGTTGTCAAGCGGTTGTGCACCAAACTAGCACCGATCGTCGCCGTCCGCGGCTCTCGGCGTGTTGGCAAGAGCGTCCTACAGGCGCAACTCATCGAGGAACTCCTCCTACTCGGGCGGTTTGATCCAACGAACAGATCGGTCGATCCGTCCCGCATTCTCAGCGTGCAGTTCGATGCTGCCCCAACGCTCGGCGGCCTATCGATGCCGATACAGTCGATCGTCCGCTGGTTTGAGGCCAATATCCTGAAACGAACTCTGAACGAAGCGTCCAGGGCTGGTGAACCGGCGTACCTGTTCTTCGACGAGGTGCAGGACCTACCCGACTGGTCCGTGCAGCTCAAGATTCTCGCCGACCACTCCGACGCCCGGATAGTGGTGACGGGCAGTTCCGCCCTCCGTATCGCGGCGGGCCAAGACAATCTCGCCGGTCGCATGACGACGATCGAACTCGGGCCGCTGCGGCTGGCCGAAGTGGCGGGTATTCGGGAGTTGCCTGACCTGCCGGTCTATGCGCCCGACGCGCCGCTCGAAGATTGGAAGAAGAAGGATTTTTGGCTCGGGCTGATCGCGCACGGCAAGAAGCACGCGAAACTGCGGGACGAGGCATTTCGGTTCTTTTCGGAGTTCGGTGGGTATCCCATGTGCCACAACAAGGCGGGTATCGACGCGAACACGCTCCGGCAGCAGGTCATCAACGAGGTCATCACCAAGACCATCCAGCATGATCCAGGACACCGCCCGCACGCCCCTGCACTGGACTCGGCATTGATCGCCGAGGTATTCAAGATCGCCTGCCGATACGCAGGGCGTTCTGTTCTGCCCAAACGGTTCGCGGAGGAAATCCAGATGGTTCTGGGCAGCCCGGTGCCGGACAAAAAGATCACCGATGCGCTATCGTTCCTCGCTGATTCGTTACTGCTCTACCGCGTCCAGCCGCTCGAAATGCAGGGCAAGAAGCAGGCGCACCCGCCCAAGCTTTGCATCTGCGACCATTTCGTCCGCAACGGTGTCTTGCAAGAAACCGTGCCCCTCGACCCGATCGCGCTCAAAGGCTGTGACGAGGCGGTGTCGGGCCAGGTTGGCTTTGTGATCGAAAGCGTGTTGGGATACTTCCTAAAAGGTATCCCCGGTGTCGAGTTGTCTTGGTTTCCTGAGCGTGCCAACGAGCCGGAGGTGGATTTCATCCTCACGATTGGCACTAACAGGATACCGCTGGAGGTCAAGTACCGCCGAAGTGTTCCGGGCAAGGCCGAGGTAGCGGGGATTGATGCATTCTGTGGCAAGCAAGCCTACTCGGCACCGTTTGGGTTGATCATCACGCAAGGGGCTGAGGGGCCGGTCGGAGAACGTGCAATCGCTCTGCCAGCTTCCACTTTTTTGCTCATAAAATGAAGCGCAGTCGAAAATGGCAAGGAATCGGGGCACTGGACCGTGTTACCCGATCACGATGCGAACGGATCAAATTTGTCCACGCAGCCCTTGCCCAGTCCTTGGGGCGTGCCTAACATCTTGACCTAACCCAAGCCGTCGGGGGGCGTAACCCCGGCACCGAGTTTACCACTTCCCTGTCTGGGGCACCCTTCCAAGGCCCCGGATCGCGGCTGACGCCGTCGGGGTCGTGGGAGGTGGAGCCCACATGGCAAAGAAGGAAGTCAAAGAGATATTCAAGATGATGGCGCCCGGTGGCACGGCTACGCCTGCGCCGCCGTTGGGCCCGGTGCTGGGTGCGAAGGGTGTCAACCCCGGGCAGTTCATCCAGCAGTTCAACGCCAAGACCGCGGCCCTGAAGGGCAAGGTGGTGGGTGTTGTTGTTACGGTCTTTACCGACAAGAGCTTTACCTTTGAGATCAAGGCCTCGCCGGCGAGCGTGCTGATCAAGGAGAAGGCGAAGGTTGAGAAGGGTTCGGGGGAGCCGAACAAGAAGAAGGTTGGCAAGATCAAGAAGGCTGATTTGGAAGCTATCGCCAAGGAAAAGATGGCTGACCTGAACGCCGGGTCTATGGAAGCGGCAATCCGGATCATCGAAGGTCAGGCGCGCTCGATGGGCGTCGTGGTGGAGGGCTAAAGCAATGGCAAGCAAACTCTCAAAGCGCATGAAAGCGAACGTTGAGGCGCAGCCGGTCGAGGCGTTGGAGCCCGCGGCGGCGATCTCGGCGATCAAGAAGTTCAAGGGCCCCAAGTTTGACCAGACGGTCAACATCGCGTTGCTGCTGAACATGGACCCGGCACAGACCGAGCAGGGGATCCGTGGATCGGTCTCGCTGCCCAAGGGGATCGGCAAGAGCAAGAAGGTGGTGGCGTTCTGCTCGGCTGATAAGGTGGCCGAGGCAAAGGCGGCGGGGGCGATCGAGGCCGGCGGGGATGACCTGGTGGCCAAGATCGAGGGTGGGTGGATGGAGTTTGATGTAGCGGTGGCAACGCCGGACATGATGCGGATCATCGCCAAGCTTGGCAAGGTGCTCGGGCCCAAGGGTTTGATGCCCTCGCCCAAGACCGGGGCGGTTACGCCCAAGGTGATCGACGCGGTGCGTGAGTTTTCGGCCGGTAAGGTTGAGTTCCGCAACGACAAGGCCGGGAACGTGCACGCGATCTTGGGGAAGATGAGCTTTGCCGAGGGGGACCTAGCGGCGAACCTCAGCGCGTTCATTGATGCGATTGAGAAGTTGCGTCCGAGCACGACCAAGGGTGGGTTTATCAAGAAGGTCGTCATCAGCGGTTGCATGACGCCGGGGGTTATTGTGAAGTACACGTCAGAGTTGCCCGAGGCGAAGTAAGCCCGCAGAGAAAGCATGAACGCGCCGGCCCGGCAGGGGCGCGAGGCGTGTTGAGAGGACAGCCATGTCAAAGACAGTCAAATCGATGATCATGCGGGACTACACCACCCGCGTCGGGGACGTCAAGGACGGGATGCTCATCAGCATCCGCGGCCTTAAGGCGATCGACACGACCAAGCTGCGCAACAACCTGGCCAAGCACAAGGTCAAGGTAACCGTCATCCGCAACAGCCTGGCCAAGAAGCAGTTCAAGGGGACGAGTTTCGAGAAGCTTGAAACCCTCCTGACGGGTCCCTCGGCACTGGTGCTGAGCCAGACGAGCGTGGTCGAGGCGGCGCGGAGCATCGTCGGGATGCTCAAGGACTTCCCGACGCTCGAACTCAAGGGCGCGATCCTGGACGGGACGCTCTTTGAGGGGAAGAAGGGTGTTGAGGAACTGAGCAAATACCCGACGCGCGAGGAGGCGATCGGCCAGGCTGTTACGCTGATCGTGTCGCCTGGCAAGAAGTTGCTGGCGCAGGTCAAGGGTCCTGGGTCGAACGTGGCGGGGATCATCAAGGCGATTGAGGCGAAACTGGAGAAGGGTGAGGCGATCGCGAAGGTGTAAGTTTGGATCGGGGTGGCGAGGGCCACCCGGCGTAGTTCACCGGCCGTGATGGACGTGTGGGCTGCGTAAGCAAATGGATACTTGGCCGGCCACTGGCCCTTGGGCGTAAGCCTGGGTTAAAGAGCAGGATGTCCTGCCCCTCTGGCCGGAAGTTTAGGGACCCGCGTGTGCGGGTACCGGTTTGAGAATGGAAGTATTTATGTCGAACATTGCAGAACTCGGCGACAAGTTGGCAGCGTTGACCCTGAAGGATGCTGTTGAGCTTGGCAAGTACATGAAGGAAACCTACGGCATCGAGGCCGCCGCGGGCGGTGGTGTCGCGGTGGCGGCTGCCCCGGCAGCGGCCGCGGCCCCGGCGGAGGAGAAGACGAGCTTTGACGTTACGCTCAAGGCAGCGGGCGAGAAGAAGATCGACGTCATCAAGGTGGTGCGCGAGGTTACGGGCCTGGGGCTGAAGGAAGCCAAGGACCTTGTCGACGGCGCACCGAAGAAGGTCAAGGAGGGCCTGCCCAAGGCCGACGCCGAGGCTCTCAAGAAGAAGCTCGAGGCCGTCGGGGCGCAGGTTGTTTTGGACTAAGGCAGATCGGGCGTGCGGGCAGGGGTTCCTGCTGGCACGTCCGTCAAGAGATTTGCCGAGCGCTGGCCCAGCGGCCCGCGCCCGGCCTTATTGACGCCCTGCATGCCCGCGGCTGACCGGACCAGTCGCGTGGCGAAAGGGCTGTACGCCTTTGTCCGGGTTGCCTATGATGTTTGTATCGTCGTCCCCGCGTACATGAACACCCAAGCGTAAAGACGCCCTGAGCGATGGCCAGACCGCCCCTGCGCGGTCCTTCTTTGCTTTTGCAACTGATTTGCGTTCTGGCCCAGTAGATACTCCGCCCGCCTGGTTCACGCAAAGTGAAAAAAAAATAGAGGTCAATACCCATGGCAGATACCAAGACGACCATCGAGAACAAGGCCGCACCGCACGGGGCATTTGCCGCCCACGGCTCTGCTGAGAACCGCCCCGTCCGCGACTATGCCAAGCGTGGCGACGGGATGAGCGTGCCGGACTTGACGAAGATTCAGTCCGACTCGTATGAGCGGTTTTTGCAGTTGACCAAAGGGCCTCAGGAGCGCGACAAGATGCTCGGCCTTGAGGCGTTGATGCGTGAGGTCTTCCCGATCGAGAGTTACGACGGGACGATGGCTCTGGAATACCTGCACTATCAACTCGAGGACCCGCGGTACACCAGCGACGAGTGCCGGGAGTTGCGTTTGACGTTTGGGATGCCGTTCAAGGTCGGCGTGCGTCTTCGGCGTGAGGGGCAGACGGAGGTTGCCGAGGAGGAGATTTATCTCGGCGAGTTTCCCAAGATGATCGGCGGCGGTGAGTTCATCGTCAACGGTGCCGAGCGTGTGATCGTCAGCCAGTTGCACCGCTCGCCGGGGGTGGACTTTTCGATCACCAGCAGCGAGGCCGACCGCCCGCTGCACTCGGCACGGATCATCCCCGAGCGCGGCTCGTGGATCGAGCTGGAGGTGACCAAGAAGGACGTGCTGGCGATGCGGATCGACCAGAGCACCAAGCTCGCGGCGACAACGTTCCTGCGGTGTCTGGACGAGAGCATCAGCACCACCGAGCGGCTTCTGGGGCTGTTCTATGAGATCAGCGAGGTCAAGGGTGAGGCCGTGCGTGCGGACATGTACGCCGCGGCGGCGATTGTGGATACCGAGAGCGGCGAGGAGCTCGTGGGCGTCGGGCGGATCATCGGCGAGGAGGCCGCGGCTGCGATCGTCGCCAGCAAGCTCAAGAGCGTGCGCGTGATCATCAACCCGAGCGATACGCTGATCCTCAACACGGTGGCCGAGGAGAAGCTTGACCAGTTTGCGGAGTTTGCGGGCACCGAGTATGAGCGTGCGCTGCTGAAGGTGTATAGCAAGCTGCGCCCGGGCAACCCGCCGCAGATCGAGAAGGCCAAGGCGTTGTTCGTTGAGAAGTTCTTTGACGACAACCGCTACCGCCTGGGGCGTGTGGGTCGCTTCCGGATCAACCGCAAGTTTGACCTGAAGGTGCCCGAGGACCAGATGTTCATCCGTGCCGAGGATTTTCTGAAGGTTGTTAGCTACCTGCTGGACCTGCGGAGCAAGCGGATCGACGCCGACACGGGTGCCCCGGCGGCGCACGTTGACGACATCGACCACCTGGGCAACCGCCGGCTGCGGACGCTGGATGAGTTGGCGGTCGAGGAGTTGCGGAAGGGGTTTTTGAAGTTGCGTCGGACGGTTCAGGAGCGGATGAGCGTCAAGGACCCGACCGAGACGCTCAAGATCGCCGACCTGGTCAACAGCAAGAGCATCAGCAGCGCGATCGACTTTTTCTTTGGCCGTAGCGAACTGAGCCAGGTTGTCGACCAGACGAACCCTTTGAGCAGCCAGGTGCACGAGCGGCGTCTGTCGGCGCTCGGGCCCGGCGGTCTCAACCGCAAGCGTGCAGGCTTTGAGGTGCGCGACGTGCACATCAGCCACTACGGGCGTATCTGCCCGATCGAGACGCCCGAGGGTACCAACATCGGCCTGATCGCCTCGATGGGGATTTACAGCACCATCGACGACTACGGGTTCATCCGGACGCCCTATCGCGTGGTCAAGGACGGCAGGGTTACCGACAAGATCATCCACCTGCGTGCCGATGAGGAGATGAAGGCCGTGCTCGCGCCGACGGACGCGATGGACCTGGTCGGCAAGCTCAAGGAGGGTGCGATCTTGGCGCGGGTGAACGGCGAGCTGGCGGAGGTTTCCAGCGACCTGGTGAACTTCCTGGATATTGCCCCCAAGCAGGTGGTGGGCATCTCGGCGGCGTTGATCCCGTTCCTGGAGCACGACGACGCCAACCGCGCGTTGATGGGCAGCAACATGCAGCGGCAGGCGGTGCCGCTGGTGAAGGTTGACCCGCCGATCATCGCCACGGGTTTGGAGAAGGACTGCGGGCGCAACTCGGGGATGATCGTCCGCGCCAAGAACAGCGGCACGGTAACAGCGGTTGACGCCAGCAAGATCATCATCGACAACAGTGATGAGTATGCCCTGCGCAAGTTCGTTGGCCTCAACGAGCGGACGTGCCAGAACCAGCGGCCGATCGTCAAGCTCGGGCAGAAGATCAAGAAGGGGGACGTTTTGGCCGACGGTGCCAGCACCCGCAATGGTGAGCTGGCCATCGGCAAGAACGTGCTCGTCGCGTTCAACACCTTCGACGGGTACAACTTCGAGGACGCCATTGTCATCAACGAGCGGATCGTCAAGGAGGACGTTTTTACGTCCATCCACATCGACGCCTATGAGGTCGAGGTGCGTGAGACGAAGCTCGGGCGTGAGGAGTTCACTCGCGACATCCCCAACGTCAGCGAGAAGATGCTGCGGAACCTTGACGACAACGGCGTCATCCGCCTTGGCGCACGCGTTGGGCCTGGGGACATCCTGGTGGGCAAGGTGAGCCCTAAGAGCAAGACGGAGCTGACACCCGAGGAAAAACTGCTGCACGCGATCTTCGGTCGTGCGGGCGAGGACGTCAAGAATGATTCATTGGAGGTGCCGGCCGGGGTCGAGGGGATCGTCATCGGTGCCAAGCGGTTCAGCCGGCGTCTGCACATGAGCGAGGAGCAGAAGCGTCAGCTCAAGCAGCAGCTGGACGAATACTCCGCGCGGATGGACGCCGAGGCTATCGGAATCTTCAAGCAGATGGTCTCGCAGATCAACGAGATTCTTGGCACGCCGATGGTTGACCCGACGACTCGTCAGAAGGTGGGCGCGTCGGACATCACCGAGGTGCTCATCGAGCAGATCGCGGGTTTTAGCGACAAGTGGATGAAGGGGAGCAAAGAGGCCAAGGACAAGGCCGAGGTTGTGTATCGGCAGTTCTGGCCGCGTGTGCAGGGTGTGCAGAAGGAGAAGGAGCGCAAGGTCGGGCACATGAAGCGTGGGGATGAGTTGCCGACGGGCGTGCTGGAGATGGTGAAGGTCTACATCGCCACCAAGCGGACGCTGAGCGTCGGCGACAAGATGGCCGGCCGCCACGGCAACAAGGGTGTGATCGCCCGGATTGTCCCCGAGCAGGACATGCCGTTCATGTCCGACGGGAGCACGGTGGACATCCTGCTCAACCCGCTGGGGGTGCCCTCGCGGATGAACGTGGGGCAGATTCTTGAGACGCACCTTGGGTGGGCCGCACGGGTGCTGGGCTTCCAGGCCGTGACGCCCGTCTTCGACGGCGCGACGGAGGATGAGATTCACCGCGCGATCGAGGAGGCCAACACCCACGTAACCAAGCGCAGCGACGAGATCGAAAAGAGCGGCATCGCGCCGCACTGGAAAGAGGTGCTCGTCAAGATGCCACGCGGCGGCAAGATACAGCTCCACGACGGCCGCACGGGCGAACCGTTCGGGCAGAAGACCACCGTCGGGGTTATGTACCTGCTCAAGCTGCACCACCTTGTCGATGACAAGATCCACGCACGCGCCACCGGCCCCTACAGCCTCATCACGCAGCAGCCCCTGGGCGGCAAGGCCCGCACCGGCGGCCAGCGGTTCGGCGAGATGGAGGTCTGGGCGCTTGAGGCCTATGGCGCGGCATACATCCTGCAGGAACTCCTGACCGTCAAGAGCGACGACGTCGAGGGGCGCACCAAGATTTACGAGAGCATGGTCAAGGGGACCAACACCCTCGAAGCGGGCATGCCCGTCGCGTTCGATGTTCTCTGCTCTGAGCTTAAGGGCCTGGGCATGAACGTGAGCCTTGAGAAAAAGGCGACGGCCGCGGGGAGCCTGCTCTAAACCCCCACGTATCGCCGCTGATACCGCTTTGTTTGCCCCGTCTTTGTTCGACCCGTCCTCTTCCCTGATCGACTCGAAACAACCCTGCCCGCACCCGCGAGCAGCCCACTGAGCACCGGTTTGACCACCCACCGCTCCCGGAGATTACCATGGCCGCTGATGCCGTCTACGACCGCGTGAACGACTTTGCCGCAGTCAAGATCACACTCGCCTCGCCCAACGACATCCGCTCGTGGAGCTATGGCGAGGTGAAGAAGCCCGAGACGATCAACTACCGCACCTACCGCCCTGAGAAGGACGGCCTGTTCTGTGAGCGTATCTTCGGGCCTGAGCGGGATTATGAGTGCGCGTGCGGCAAGTATCGCGGGACCAAGTACAAGGGGATCATCTGCGAGCGTTGCGGCGTCAAGGTAACGCACAGCCGCGTCCGCCGCAAACGCTTCGGGCACATCAACCTGGCGGCCCCAAGCGTGCACATCTGGTTCTTCAAGGCCGTGCCCAGCCGGCTGGGGAACCTCTTGGCGATGAAGACCAGCGACCTTGAGAAGGTCATCTATTACCAGGACTACGTCGTCGTCGATCCGGGGGACACCGAGCTGACGTTCAAGCAGATCCTTACCGAGGACGAGTTCCGCGTCGCCATGGAGAAGCACGGCTCGGCCTTCCGCGCGCTCATGGGCGCAGAGGCGATCCGCGAGCTCATCGAGAAGACGGACCTGAACAAGACGGCCGAGGAAATCCGCGCCGAGCTGCGCGAGACCAAGAGCAAGCAGAAGATCAAGGATCTATCCAAGCGGCTTAAGATCGTCGAGCAGCTCCGTGGCAGCGAGAACGATGCATCCTGGCTGATCCAGGACGTGATCCCCGTGATCCCGCCGGATTTGCGCCCGCTGGTGCTGCTGGAGAGCGGCAACTTTGCCACCAGCGACCTCAACGACCTGTATCGGCGGATCATCAACCGCAACAACCGGCTGAAGAAGCTCATGGACCTCAACGCGCCGGAGGTGATCATCCGCAACGAGAAGCGGATGCTCCAGCAGGCCGTCGATGCGCTGTATGACAACGGCCGGTGCCGGCGGCCTGTGCTCGGCAGCAGCAACCGCCCGCTCAAGAGCATCACGGACATGATCAAGGGCAAGCAGGGGCGTTTCCGCGAGAACCTGCTCGGCAAGCGGGTGGATTATTCCGCACGCTCGGTCATCGTCGTCGGTCCTGAGCTGAAGCTTTATCAGTGCGGGCTGCCCAAGAAGATCGCGTTGGAACTCTTCCAGCCGTTCATCATCCGCAAGCTCAAGGAGCACGGCCTAGCCGACACCATCAAGTCTGCCAAGCGGATGCTCGAACGCCGCGACCCGGAGGTGTGGGACGTTCTTGAGGAGGTCATCTACCAGCACCCGGTGCTGCTCAACCGCGCGCCGACGCTGCACCGCATGGGCATCCAGGCCTTTGAGCCGACGCTGGTCGAGGGCAACGCCATCCGCCTGCACCCCTTGGTCTGCGGCGGTTTCAACGCCGACTTTGACGGCGACCAGATGGCCGTGCACCTGCCGCTGAGCGTTGAGGCGCAGGCCGAGGCGCACGTGCTGATGATGAGCACGCACAACATCTTCTCGCCGGCGAGCGGCAAGCCGATCATCTCGCCGAGCCAGGACATCGTCATGGGCGTCTACTACATCACCGTCATGGTGGCCGACGACCGCCCGACGAGCAAGCTGCACGTGTTTAAGGACCGCAAGGACGCGCTGCTGGCCCTGGAGCACAAGCAGGTGGGCATCCACGAGCGGATCGTCGTGCGACTGGACGGCTTTGAGCAGTCCGTTGACGAGCAGGGTGGGGCCGTCAAGAAACTGCCCGACAACAAGCGCATCGTTACCACCGCCGGGCGCGTGATGTTCAACGAGATCGTCGCCCCGGGCATGCCGTTCTACAACTGCGGTCTGGGCAAGAAGGGTTGCGCACGCGTCATCGACGACTGCTACGCCTTCGCCGGCCGCGGCGCAACGATCGACTTCCTCGACCGCCTCAAGGAGATCGGCTTTAAGCAGAGCACGCTGGCGGGCCTGAGCTTTGGCGTAACCGACCTGCGCATCCCCAAGGAGAAGCAGCAGATCCTTGACGACAGCCAGAAGAAGGTCGATCGCGTCGAGAAGATGTACCAGCGCGGCGTCATCACCGCACGCGAGCGTTACAACCAGCTGCTGGATATCTGGGCACACTGCCGCGAGCAGATCACCAAGGCCCTCCAAGCGACGCTCAAGGTTGACCGCCGCGACACCGACGGCAACGAGGTGCCCAACGACAGCAAGCAGGGGAGCCTCTACCTCAACCCGGTCTATCTGATGAGCGACTCGGGCGCACGCGGCAACGTCTCGCAGCTGATGCAGTTGGCGGGCATGCGCGGCCTGATGGCCAAGCCGAGCGGCGAGATCATCGAGACGCCCATCCGCAGCAACTTCCGCGAGGGGCTGACGATCCTGGAATACTTCTCCAGCACCCACGGCGCACGCAAGGGCCTGGCCGACACGGCACTCAAGACCGCCGACGCCGGGTACCTCACACGCAAGCTCTGCGACGTGGCCCAGTCGGTCATCGTTACCGAGCACGACTGCCGCAGCAGGCGTGGCGTCGTCAAGCGGGCGATCTACAAGGGTGAGCAGGTCGATGTTCCCCTGCGTGAGATGATCTTCGGGCGCGTCTGCCGGACAGACATTGCCGACCCACGCACCGGCGAGGTTGTCGTTCGTGAGAACGAGATGATCTCCGCCGAGGCGGCCAAGAAGATCGAGGACCTTGGGATCAAGGAGGTCGTCGTTCGTTCCGCCCTTACCAGCGAGAGCCGCACGGGCTGCTCGGTGCTGGACTATGGCATGGACATGAGCACGGGCCGGATGGTTGAGCCGGGCATGGCCGTGGGCATCATCGCGGCACAGTCCATCGGCGAGCCGGGCACGCAGTTGACGATGCGCACGTTCCACACCGGTGGCATCGGCTCGCTGTCGATTCTTGATAGCGAGATCCGTGCCGGCAACGCGGGGATCATCCTGCTGCGCGACGTGCGTGAGGTGCCGACCAAGGACGAGGACGGCAACGATGTGATGATCGCCCTCAAACGCAACGGCGAGATCGCCGTCATGGACCCCAAGGGCCGCGAACTCGAGAAGCACAAGGTGCCCTATGGCGCGTTCCTGCTCATCAAGAGCGGCGTCGAGGTCAAGAAGGGGGACAAAGTGCTCCGCTGGGACCCGCACCGCACGCCTGTGCTCGCGGAGAAGGGTGGTATCGTCCGCTTCGTCGATATCGAAGTCGGCGAGACCGTGCGCGAGGAAGAAGCCAAGGGGAGCAAGGGCAAGGACCTTGTCGTCGTCGAGCACAAGGGTGAGAAGCACCCCCAGATTCAGATCGTTGACGAGGCCGGGAGCATCCTGGACTTCCACTTCCTCCCGGCTAAGGCGCGCGTCGAGGTGAAAGACGGCCAGAAGATCGACGCCGGGCAGATGCTCGCGCGTTTGCCGCGCGGCGCATCGGGCACGCAGGACATCGTCGGCGGTCTGCCGCGTGTTACAGAGATTTTCGAGGCCCGCAAGCCACGCGACCCGGCCATCATGGCCGAGATCTCCGGCAAGGTCGAGCTGCACAGCGACAAACGCAAGGGGAAGATGACCATCCGCGTCGTCTCTGACTCGGGCATCGAAAAGGACCACCACGTCCCGCAGGACCGCCACCTGCTCGTGCACGCCGGCGATTACGTCTCGGCCGGCGACCCGCTCATCGAGGGCCCGCTGGTGCCGCACGACATCCTGCGTATTAAGGGTGAGGAGGCGCTCTACACCTATATGCTCGACGAGGTGCAGAACGTCTACCGCGCTCAGGGGGTGGTCATCAACGACAAGCACATCGAGGTGATCCTGGCGCAGATGCTCCGCAAGATCCGCGTCGAGGACCCGGGCGACACGATCCTGCTGCCCTATGACGTCGTCGATAAGTACGAGTTCAAGACCAAGAACGCGCAGGTCGCCGAGATGGTCCGCATCGTCGACGCCGGGGGCACCGACCTGCCCGTTGACGGACTGGTCTCCAAGGCCGAGGTCCGCGAGGCTAACGCCCGAGCAGAGGCTGCGGGTAAGGAAGGGTGCAAGGTCAAACGCGCCCGCCCGGCCAAGGGTCGCACGCTGCTGCTGGGGATCACCAAGGCGAGCCTCCAGAGCGAGTCGTTCCTCTCGGGCGCATCGTTCCAGGAGACGACCAAGGTCCTCACCGAGGCCTCGATGCGCGGCGCGACAGACACGCTCATCGGGCTGAAGGAGAACGTCCTGCTCGGGCACCTGATCCCGGCGGGCACGGGCTTCCGCCCCTACCAGGGCCTCAAGGTCGCCAGCCATGGCCAGGCCGTGGTCATCGAGCAGGACGACGAGGAGATGCTCGCGGAGGCGGCAGTCGCCTCAGAGCGTCTGGGCGCACTGGCCAACGAACCCTTGGGCATCCCCCAGGTCAACACCTCCGGCATGATGATGGGTGAAGGCACCGTTAACAGCTGATAACTACAGACGCCCACTCACCCGGCGACATCTTCTACCCCCTCCCCTAGAACAATCTGGCGGGAGGGCACGGATGCGGTTCGCCCACAAAGCACGCACCAAGGAACACCCACCAAACCACACCTTCAACGCATACAACAGACCAGATACACAAACCTCCATCCTACCTTTGCCCCTCCAGCCTCTGAGTAATCCCCCCTCCACTAGGCCCCGCACACCGCCGCACAGGAACACCCAAACACAATCCTGCGGATAGATCAGACCCCCACGACCCACCCCCACGACCCACCACCAGACCGATCACCGAAGCTTTGCAACACGACGCTTTCCCTCATCGACACGACCCGCAACCGGGGTTACGCTTCTCTCCCACGCATGGCACGCTCACGCAAGAAACTCGGCGAGATCCTCATCGGCTGGGGGACCATCAACGCCGGGCAGGTCGATAACGCCGTCGCCAAGGCGAAAACCTCCGGCAAGCGCATCGGCGACACCCTCGTCGAGCTCGGCTTCGCCACCGAAGAGATGATCGCCAAGGCGTTGGCCAACCAGTTCAGCATCGAGTATGTGGACCTTGAGGCCAGCGGTATCGCCGCGCAGGTCGATACCAAGCTCATCCCCGACGAGCTGATCAAAAAGCACCTCGTCCTGCCCCTGGCCCGCTCCAACGGGCGCCTGACGCTGATCATCCACGACCCGCTGAACCTGGAGCTGCAAGACATGCTCCGCTTCCGCCTCAACGCCGAGATCGACCCGCGCATCGCCCCCCGCGCGCAGATCAAAAAGTTCATCGAGGGGAAGCTCGCCGCCCCCAAGGAAGCCAACCCCAACGCGACGCTCGTAACCGCCTCGATCGACAAGTCCGTCGACCGCTCGGTCGACCGCTCGGTTGACAAGTCCATCGACATCACCGGCGAGGACGCACCGATCGTCCGCCTCGTGCACCGCATGCTCTCTGAGGCCGTCAACATGCGGGCCAGCGATATCCACATGGAGCCCTTCGGCGACCGCGTCCGCCTCCGCTACCGCATCGACGGCGTCTGCTCCCTGCGCGACAACCTCCCCAAGCGCATGCAGAACGCCATCCTCAGCCGGCTCAAGCTCATGAGCGGGATGAACATCGCCGAGAAACGCATCCCCCAGGACGGGCGCATCAAGCTCAACATGACCGACAAGACGGTCGACTTCCGCGTCTCGGCCTGCCCCTGTTACCACGGCGAGAGCGTCGTCCTGCGCATCCTCCGCCCCGACTCCGTCAAGATCGGGCTGATGAACCTGGGCTTCGAGGAAGACAACTTCATCATCTTCAACAAGATCATCCGCCGGCCCAACGGCATCTTCCTTGTAACCGGCCCGACCGGGTCCGGCAAAACCACCACACTCTATTCTGCGCTGGAGGTCCTCAACCGGCCCGACAAGAAGATCATCACCGCCGAGGACCCCATCGAATACAACTTCCGCGGCATCAACCAGTGCCAGGTGCGCGACAAGATCGGCTTTTCGTTTGCCACGATCCTCAAAACGATGCTCCGGCAAGCGCCCAACATCATCCTCATCGGTGAGATCCGCGACCGCGAGGTCGCCGAGATTGCCATCCAGGCCGCCCTTACGGGCCACCTTGTCTTTAGCACCCTGCACACCAACGACGCGCCCAGCGCGATCACCCGGCTCAACGACATGGGCGTCAAGCCCTTCCTGGTCGCCAGCGCGATCCAGGCCGTCATGGCCCAGCGCCTTGCCCGCGTTCTCTGCCCGCAGTGCAAGCGCGTGGCCGAGAACCCCGACCACAAGTACCTCAAGCTCTGCAACATCACACCCGAGGAGGCCGTCGGCAAGGTCCACGAGCCTGTCGGGTGCGACAACTGCAACAAGACCGGCTATCGAGGCCGCAAGGCGCTCTTTGAGATGATGCTCATGAACTCGCAGATCCGTGAGATGGCCTTTGCGATGGAGCCGGTGAGCAAGATCCGCGTCGCCGCGTTGGCCGCGGGCATGCGCCCGCTCGTGGAGGATGGGAAGATCAAGGTCCTTAAAGGGATCACCACCCCCGACGAGGTCGCACGGATGACGCAGGTCGAAGGGGTCGAGTAAGGGGTAGGTTTCAGGTATTAGGTATTAGGTGTTAGGTGTTAGGTGTTAGGTGTTAGATATTAGGTTGTAAGTTCGAGTTCTCAGGCCGCACACACCGGAGTTGACCCATGCAGATGGACCGTTTGCTCGACACCATCGTCCAGACCGGCGCAAGCGACCTGCACCTGACCGTCGGCCGCCCCCCGACGGTGCGTCTGCACGGGCACCTGCAGAACCTCAAGACCAAGGACCTCGAGAGCGACGACATGGTCGCCCTTATGAAGGCCATCACGCCTGAGAACAAGCAGGCCGAGCTCTCCGAGCAGGGGGGCACCGACTTCGGCTTCTCCTACGGCGACCGGGCCCGCTTCCGCGTCTCGATCTTCAAGCAGCGTGCCGACATCGCCATGGTCCTCCGCCTCATCCCCAGCAGGCTTCTCTCCTTCGAGCAGATCGGCCTGCCGGAGATCGTCAAGGAACTCATCCGCGCCCCCCGCGGCATGTTCCTCATCACCGGCCCCACCGGCTCTGGCAAAACCACGTCGCTGGCGACGATGATTGATTACGTCAACATGAACTACGACCGGCACATCGTCACGATGGAAGACCCGATCGAGTACCATCACAAGCACAAAAAGTCGATCATTAACCAGCGTGAGATCGGCACGGACGTCAAGACCTTCGCCGAGGCCCTCCGCCGCGTTCTGCGCTCGGACCCCGACGTCATCCTCGTCGGTGAAATGCGCGACCTGGAGACGATGGAAGCCGCCATCCGCGCCGCCGAGACGGGCCACCTGGTCTTCGGCACGCTCCACACCACCGGTGCGGCCAAAACGATCGACCGTATCGTCGACGCCTTCCCCGTCAGCCAGCAGAACCAGATCCGCGTCCAGCTGAGCACCGTCCTTATCGCCGTGCTCAGCCAGGCGTTGCTGCCCCGCGTGGACCAGAAGGGCGTCATCGCCGCCTACGAGTTCCTGGTCATGACCCCCGCCATCAGCAACCTCATCCGCGAGGGGAAGACCTTCCGCATCGACTCGATGATCCAGACCGGCCGCAAGTGGGGGATGCAGCTGCTCGACGACCACCTCTGGCAGCACTACATGAACGGCAAAATCTCCGCCGAGGAGATGGTCGACAGGGCCAAAAATCGCGGCGAACTCCGCGACAAGGTCCACAAGATGGGACGCTCCGTCGGCCGGGCAGACCTGGATATCGAAGACGGCGACCGCAGCGGCGGCTGATACCTCACACGCCTCGCCGAGGTTTCTCTTCCTGAACCCCTCCCCCGAGGTGAGGGGTAGGGGTGGGGTTGATCACTTCGGACACACCACATTCGGCGGTGATCCACATAACAGGATGTTTCAGAAATCCAAAGCACTGGCTGGAAGCCCCTGCCACCGCTCTCAAGCCGCTCGGGCCTACAAAATCTCCATGATCTCAAACCGCGTGCTCCCACGCGGCGTGCGCACCGTGATCGTCTCACCCACCCGCGCTTTCATCATCGCCTCGCCCATAGGGCTTGAGGCGGTAACCTCAAAGACGTCCCCCGCCACGCTCCCGGTCGCCTCGCCGACAAGCTTGAACAGCTCATCCTCCTTGGTCCCCACCTCGCGCATCCGCACCGTCGCGCCCAAGAAGATGATGCCCGACGCCTTGTTCCCATCGTCGACCACCGACGCACCGGCCAGACGCTCGCTCAGCCGGCGTATCTCCGCCTCCTCCATCCCCTGCTGCTCCCGTGCGGCGTGGTAATCCCCGTTCTCACGCAGGTCCCCCAACTCCCGCGCCTCGGCGATCCGCTTGCTCATCACCGGACGGTTGGCGATCAGTGCGTTCAGCCGCGCCTCGATCCCGTCCCGCTCGGCCTGTGTGAACATCTCCATACTGCGATCCTCCGAACAACCCCGCAAGCCCACCCCGCCTCGCCCCGACCCCACCCCGGCCCCTGTTTGTTGAGTTGGCCAGCCGACCGGCATCTACCCCGCTTTCCAGGGCACCTCCACCCCGCGAGGGCAGGAGTGTAGCCGCCGCCCCGCCCACTCCCCCGGCACGCCCGTTGCGACGCTCCCCCGACGGGTAGACCCCCAGGCAGGAGGCCGCGCAGTGATCGCACGCTTGACCATGATGATGCTGCTGGTTGCTGCGCTGCTGGCGCAAACTTTGCCCGCCCAGCCCGCCGCCGACGCTCCAAGCGCGCCCGATGTACGCCTCAACTCTGACAACCTCTTCATCCGTGATATGGCCCGCATCGCCGGGCAGGGCTCAACCGTCCTGCGTGGCATGGGCCTAGTCGTCGGCCTGGGCAAGGGCAAGGGGGACAAGGGGATCGAGCTGGCCCTGGCACGCCCGCTGGCAAAGGTCTACGAGGCCAACGGCAACCCGATGCCCGATCTCCGCGAGCTCATCCGCGCCGAGAACGCCGCCCTCGTCGCCATCGAGGTCGTTGTCCCCGAGCAAGGTGCGCAGCTCGACGACGCCTTTGACGTCCGCATCAGCACCATCCACTCGGCTATCAGCATCGCCGGGGGGCAACTGATCCTCTCGCCCCTCTCCGGCCCGCTGCCCGGGCAGGGCGTTTATGCCATGGCCTCCGGGGCGGTCTATATCGAGGACCAGGCCGTGCTCACCCAGGGGGTCATCCGGGGCGGGGCCCGCATCATCCAGCCCATCCCCATGCCCGTTATCGAGGACTCGTTCATCCTCAACCTGCTGCCCAACTACCGCTCCTTCGGCACCGCCGCCCGTGTTGCTGATGCCATCAACGGCGCACTGTCCGACCCCGCCGAGGGCCGCGGCGAGCGTGCCCCGGGCACCGAGCTGGCCAAGCCCCTGGACGACACACGCATCCTTATCCGCATCCCGCCTGAGGAGCGCGTCAACGTCCCGCAGTTCATCGGGATCGTCATGGGCACGCAGATGACCCTCAGCCTCGTCCAGCAGGCCGCCGAGGTCCGCGTCAACCCGCGCACAGGGTCGATCATCTTCGCGGGCAATGTTGAAATCTCACCGATGGCCATCAGCCACCGCAACCTCATCATCAACACCCTCGTGCCAGCGCCGGCACCGGACCCCCGCTTCCCCCAGCGCTTCCGCGAGCGGATGGTCGGCGTCGACACCGCCGGGCGAGGGCGCGAAAGAGCCAAAATCCAGGACCTTTTAGTCGCCTTCCGCCAGCTTGACGTCCCCGTCGAGGACCGCATCGACATCATCATCCAGATGCATAAGTCTGGCCGGCTGCACGCCCGGCTGATCGTTGAGTAACCCCATGCCGATCTCCCTCTCTATCCCCACCGCCGCCGACGCCCGCCTGGGCCAGTCCTACCGCCCGCTGGCGCCCCTGGCCAACGAGGCCGCCCAGACCCCGGACGACCTCCAGCAGATCACCCGCCAGAGTGATTTTTCCAGCATCCTCTCGCGTCAGACGGGCAAGAAGGGGACGCCTGCACAGCAGGCCCGCCAGGCCGCGGAGGACTTTGTCTCCGTCGCCTTCGTCCAGCCGATCCTCAAGCAGTTGCGGTCAACCAACAGCGCCGCCCCACCCTTCGCACCCGGGCCAGGTGAAAAGCAGTTCATGTCCCTGGCCGACGCCCAGACCGCCCGCCAACTCGTCCGCGCCAGCAACTGGTCTGTGGTCAAGCACATCGAGCAGCAGATCCTCCGCACGACCGACAGGGTCCAGCCCGGCTCCCCGGCCGACATCCGCCGGCGTGAGCAGGCCCGAGCCGCCGACCAGACCACAACACCCCCGGCCAATCCTGGCCAAGAAGGGCAGGTGCGTTAATGTCCACCCAACCCACCCTGCGCCCCGAGCACGTCTTGGCCCTGCGCAAACTCTTGGATGAACTGGAAACGCACCACACCCAACACCTGACGCTGCTCATCGAGCACCGCCGGGCGATCGGGCTGGCCGATCAGGGGTTGCTGGCCGAGTGCGTGCATCGGCAGCAGTCCGCCGCGCTGGCCCTGAGCCAGATCGAGCACAACCGCGCCGCCCTGCTGCGCCAGATCGCCGGCCCCAAGGCCCCACCGATGACGCTGACGCAACTCGCCCGCCTAGCCGGCGCTACGCATGCTCCCGCGCTGCTGGCCCAGGCCCTGCGCCTCCGCACACTGATGGCTACGTGCATCCAGAAACAGACGGTCCTTGCCTCGGCCAGTTCCAGCCTGCTCGGGCACGTGCACACCCTCGTCCGCCAGATCGCCCGCAACCTCTCAGAAACTGGGGCTTATGCCCGCGGTGCCGTCGTCAACCAGGGCGCCTCTTCTGGTGCGGTGGACCTGGTCTCGTAACACGCCCCCTCTTGGATCTGGATCATCCCGTCGGTGCCCTCTTAGCAAGGTGAATCAACATGAGCGGCTCATTCTCCATCGGACGCAGCGGGTTGGCCGCCAGCCAACTCGGGATGAACATCACCGGCAACAACATCGCCAACGCCAACACCCCCGGCTTCTCGCGCCAGCGTGTCGATCTTGCCCCCTCGGCCAACCAACTCCAGGGCCGGCTGCGCATCGGCAACGGTGTGGACGTACAGGGCATCCGTAGGCTTACCGACCAGGCCCTCCAGCAGCGCCTGCTGGCCAGCACCAGTGCCGAGTCTGCCGCCAGCACCAACTCGAGCCTGCTCGGTGGTATTGAAGAAATCGCGGGGAAACTCGATGCCCAGGGCAGACTGGAACTGAACAATGAGGTCAACGCCTTCTTTGACGCCTGGAGCAGCCTCGGCAGTAACAACCCCACCACCACACGTTCCACGGTTGTCGCACGGGGCTCTGCACTAGCCAGTTACCTGCGCACCCTGCGCGGGCAGATCAACAGCCAGACTGGCACGATCGACGCTCAGCTCTCCGCCGCCGCCACCAGCACCGACTCGCTGCTGCGTGAGGTCGCACGCCTGAACACTCAGATCGTCAACGCCGGCTCCTCCGCAGCCGCGAGTTTGCAGGATCAGCGCGACGGGGTCCTTGCCAAACTGGCCAACCTCGTCGATATCACCACCGCACCCCAGGACAACGGCACCGTCAACGTCTATGTCGGCAGCACCATGCTTGTCGACGCAGGCACCTACAGGGGTGTCAAAATCGACACCCGCACCGTCGGCACCGAGCAGGTCGTCGTCCTGGCAACGGCCGACAACGGGGAGGTCATCGGTGCCAAAGGGGGCCGCGTTGCCGCACTCCTCCAGCAGCGCGGCACCAGCGTTCAGGAGGCCCTGGACAGGCTAGACCGCCTGGCGAGCGAACTGATCCACGAGGTCAACAGGGTCTATTCGCAAGGTTCTGCTCTCACGGCCGTCCGTTCCTATACCGGCGCAACGCGTGTCGCCGCCCCGGACCGCCCCCTGGCCTTCAACGACCCGACCAACGCCACCTTTGCCGCCCTGACACACCGCCCTACCAGCGGGGCCATCACCCTGCGTGTTGCCAGCGACTCTAGTGGCACCTTCAACGATGTCAATATACCGATCGACCTCAACGGCCTGACCAACGCGGGCACCCCAGGCTTCGCCGACGACACCTCCCTGGACGATCTCGCCGCCGCCATCAACGCCCTGCCCAACCTCTCGGCCACCATCACCCCCGAGGGTCAACTGCGCATCAACGCCGCCGCTGGGCACACCCTCTCGATTGTGAGCGATACCTCCGGCGTGCTGACCTCGCTAGGCATCAACACCTACTTCGCAGGCAACGATGCCAGCGACATTGCCGTCCGTAGCGACCTCGCTGCCGATCCCAGTACGCTCAGCGTCCGCGCCATCGTCGGGGGCATCCCCACCGACAACGGCGTTTCCAACGCCATCATCGGCCTGCGCACCAAGGCGATCGCCAACCTCCAGGGCAACACCCTGCTCGGTGATTGGTCGGCCTATGCCCAAGAACTCGGTGTCCAGGTCGCGTCCGCCGAGACCGCCACCGACACGGCCAACGCTGTAACCGAGAACCTCACGAGCCAGCTCAACGCCGTATCGGGCGTCAGCCTCGACGAAGAAGCCATCAACCTCGTCCTCTTCCAAACGCAATACCAGGCCAGCGCACGCTATATCAGCGTCCTTCAGCAGATGACCGACACACTCATGAGAATGGTCTAACCCCTCACCCAGAACGTTCTGGCGCGGAGGGGCAGGGATGGAGCTTGCCAGCACCGATCGCCCCTGACTAACCGTTGATCGCCCCCCCGCCCCTGGCACGCCCCTTGCGGAGAACCCTTCGGTGTCCTCTATCCCCTCCAACCTGGCCCGCGTGCCCAACGCGCTCGCATCCCGGCTTTCGCTGGGGGGGATCACCAATACCAACCTGGCGATCCTGCGTGCGCAGCAGCAACTATCGAGCGGCCGGGCCATCACACGCGCCAGCGACGACCCCCTCCGCGCCTCGACCATCCTGGCCATCGGCGACCGCCAGGCGATCAACGCGCAGCAAGACCGCAACCTCCAGCTGGCCGAGGGGATCCTCAACCAGATCGATACCGAGCTTGGAAACGCCAGCGACCTGGTCAAAACCGCTCGCGACCTGGCCAGCGGGCAGTTTGGCACACTCTCAGACCCTGCCCAGCGTGCGTCCCTGCTCGGGCAGATCGACACGATCCTGCGCAGCCTCCTGACGGTCAGCAACTCCAGCAGTGGGGGGCTTTACCTCTTCGGCGGCTCAACCCCCAGCCGACAACCCGTCCAGCAGGTCGCCGGGGGGTACCAATACGTCGGTCAAGGCTCCGGCCTTGCGCCCGATGTCGGCCTTGCCGCCAGCGTTCCCATCACGCTGGGCGGGGGCGCAGCCCTTGGCGAGACCAGCACCCGTCAACGCTCCACCACCGACCTCGCACCCGCCCTAAACTCTAGTGCCACCATCGCCCAGCTCCGCGGCGCACGGGGCTTGGGCGTTTCGCTGGGCACCATCAACATGCGATTTAACGCGGGTGCGAACCTGCAAGTCGACCTCACCGGCGTCGCCTCTGTTGCCGACTTGCAGGCCCGGCTAACTGGGTCCATACGCGAGTATGAGACGACCAACTCGGTAACCATCCTCGGTCCGGGGGGTGTCTCCCTCTCGGGCACCTCCATCAATATTGACGTCGTCTCTGGCGGCTCGCTGACCCTGACGGACCTGGGCACCGGGACCACCGCCGTGGACCTTGGCCTTTCCCAGGCGGCGTTCACGCCCGCCAACGCCAACGGCGTTGGCGTCGCGCCCAAGCTCTCGATGCAGACGCCCGTCGCCGCCCTCTCGGGTGTAACGATCCCGATGGGCCTTATCCGCCTGCGGCAGACCGGCGGCGGGGCGACGAGCATCCGCGACATCAACCTCTCAACCGCACAGACCGTTGGGGACATCCGCCAGGCCATCGAGAGTGCGGGGATCGGCGCACGCGTGCAGATCAGCGACGACGGCACCGGGCTGGACATCTTCAACGACATTGCCGGCCCGAGCCTTTCGGTTGAAGAAATACCAGGCGGCCCACTGACGGCAACCCAGTTGGGCCTTCGCACCTTCCAGGCCAGCACAACCATCAGCACGCTCAACAACGGGCGCGGCGCCTCGATTGTAAACAACGTCATCAATCCTCAGACTGGTTTGCCCGACCCGACACTCAACACCGACCTGCGCATCACCCTGGGTAACGGGCAGTACTTCAACGTTGACCTCCGCCCTCAGGACATGACGACCGTGCAGACGGTCATCAACCGCATCAACGCCGAGTTCACCGCACAGATCGGCTCCCAGCCCAACGGATCGGCACCCGTGCTTGCCGCGGGGCAGTTCTCCATAGGGCTGAGCGACGGGCCAAACGGCTTTGCCCTCACCCAGAGCGTCGGCCCCGGTGCGATCGCCGTCGGGACCCTCAACAACTCACCCGCGGCAGAGCAGCTCGGGCTGACCAACCTTACATTCGACGCCGCCAACGGCAACTATGTCAGCCAGGACAGGGCTGGTTTGCGCGTTGATAACGTTTTCAGCGCACTCATTGCGCTCCGCTCGGCCATGGCCAACAGCAGCAGTTCTGGCATGACCCTTGCGGGAGAAGACTTGGGTAAGGCGCTTGAACGCCTGCAGATCGCACAAGGAGTCGTCGGCGGGTATGGCAACCGGGTCCGCGAGCAGACCACACGCCTGGCCGACACCAAGATCGTTGACGAGCAGACAAGGTCAGACCTGATGGACACAGACTTCGCAGAGGCAGCAACAAGGCTCAGCAGCCTTTCGACGCAGTTGGAGGCGACGCTCCGCACGACGAGCATCGCACGTGGACGGAGCCTCTTTGACTTCTTGAGCTAGCGCTCACGAAGCCGAGTTTATAGACCCGCGGCCACCGGGCCGGCCGCGGTGTGACAGGACGTCAACCGGCGGGAGCCGCCGGGGTCCAGCAAGTTTGGCCCGTTTGGGATCGGAGCAGGCCATGGAGGTTCGCACCACCCGGTTTGGTACTGTCAGCATCGCCGACGACCGGATCATCACGCTTTCCAAGGGCCTCCTGGGCTTTGGGGCATACACGCGTTACTGCCTGCTGGAGCCGTCCGAGGACGCGTGCTTCTTCTGGCTCCAGAGCACGGAGGAACCGAGCCTGGCGTTCGTGGTCACCGACCCGAACTTCTTCGTCCCTGAGTTCTCGGTGCCCATCCGCCAAGAGCAGATGGACGAGCTGGGGATCAAGACCCTAGCCGATGCCCAGGTCTTCGTGATCGTCAACAAGGTTGACAACACCCTCATGGGCAACCTGCAAGGGCCGTTGGTCATCAACACTCTTAGCCGCACCGGCGAGCAGTTTGTGCTGGCCGAGAAACGCTGGACCACGCGCCACCCGCTACTGAAGCTCAACGCCACCCCGGCACAGCAGGCCATGAGCGCCTGAGCCGGGCCACAACGACCACGGTATGTTCGAGGTGAGCCTCCTCACCAGCCACAGACTCCCCTCTCTTTCAGGGCCACGGACGGCCCGGCCGCAGCGACCGACAGCGCGGCTTGATCACGGAAGGACCACCCATGCTCGTACTCAGCCGTCAACGCGACGAGACGATCATGATCGGCGACGATATCGAGATCACCGTCGTGGACATCCGCGGCGACAAGGTTCGGCTGGGGATCAACGCCCCGTCGCGCATTGCCGTCCACCGCAAGGAGGTCTACGACGCGATCCGGGCTGAGAACCAGCACGCCGCCACGATCAACAAGAACGACATCGCCGGCATCACACCACAACTCACCCCGGCCGCCTCGGGCGCAAGCAGGGCCATCAGCGCCGGCCTGCCACGCGACCGCACGTTCCCAAGGGCCGGCACCCTGGGGCGCACGGGCACCGCCCCCACGCCGCTTCCCAAGCCAGGCCAGGACCACACCTAGAGCAAGCACCTTCACACACCCGGTCATGGATGACCGGGCACCTCAGATCAACGAGCAGCAGACCAGTTGGACAAGATTCTGACGCACAGAGCCACAGGGGCACGCGTCGCCGTCATGGAGGACCCGCATGTCACGCATCAACAGCAACGTCTCCTCTCAGGTCGCACGATCTAATCTGCGTAAGGCAGGCACCGACCTTGACACCAGGCTCCAACGCCTCTCGACAGGGCTGCGCATCAACCGCGGCGCCGACGACCCCGCCGGGCTGATCATCAGCCAGCGTCTAGGCTCGGAGATCGACGGCCTGCAGCAGGCCATCAAGAACACCGAGCGTGCCAGCTCCGTCATCGCTACGGCCGAGGGCGCCCTCAGCGAGGTCAGCGACCTGCTGAACTCCATCAAGGGCCTCGTCGTCGAGGCCGCCAGCACCGGCGCAACAAGCGACCAAGAACGCGAAGCCAACCAGCTCCAGATCAACAGTGCTATTGACTCGATCACACGCATCAGCGAGTCGTCCAGCTTCGGCGGGCTGAAACTGCTCAATGGCTCGCTGGACTATGTCCTCTCAGGCGTCAAAACCTCCGCCATCACACGCGCTCGCGTCTACAACGCCAACCTCAACGGCCGCAGCAGCATCCAGGTCAACGTCGATGTCCTCAACTCCGCACAGAACGCCACGCTCTATATCCCCGGCACCTATACCGGTGTGCTCACCAGCGCCAACGGCAGGCTCGTCTCCGCCACCCGCATGGAGATCCGAGGCCCACGCGGGGTACGCGTCCTGGACTTCATCGCCAGAACTCCACTCTCGGCCGTCCGCGACGGGATCAACAGCCTCAAGGACGCCACCGGGCTTTCCGCCAGCCTCGACGGGACCAACGGCACCTCTGGTGTCGTAATCAACTCAGTTGACTTCGGCAGCAGTGAGTTTGTCTCAGTCCAAAACCTCAATAACGCGGAGGCCTTCAAGACCTATCGGCTCAAGAACGGCCTGCCGGTGACCACCTCAAGCATCGCCGAACGAATCGCCGGGAACACCCTTGAAGCTAGCAACGACGACATCGGGCAGGACGTCTTCGCACTCGTCAACGGCGTGCTCGGCTCAGGGCGTGGTGTTGTCGTCAACCTTCCAGACTCGACCACCCTCGGCCTAGAACTGACACTCTCGGTGGCCATGGCCACAAAGCCCAGCGCTGCGGTGAGCACCTTCTACATCACCGGTGGTGGTGCGCTCTATCAGCTCGGCGGGGAGATCAACTCCGCACAGCAGGTCAACATCGGCATCCCCTCGACCGCCTCCAATCGAATCGGCGGCAGGCTCATCCAGGGCACGCTCCAGTTCCTTGACTCCATCAAGTCCGGGGGCCTCAACTCACTGGACAAAAAAGAGCGCCTCCAGTACGCCAGCGACATCGTTGCCGCCGCCATCGACGAGGTCTCGACCTTCCGTGGCCGGCTTGGTGCGCTCGAAAAGAACACCCTCGGGACCAACGCACGCTCGATCCAGACCGCGGTGGAGAACCTGACCGCTAGCCAGTCGATCATCCGCGACGCCGACTTTGCCGAGGAGACCAGCAAACTCACCCGCGCACAGATTCTCTCGCAGACCAGCACCAGCGTCCTGCAGCTTGCCAACCAGCAGGCCCAGAGCGTCCTCTCTCTGCTCCAGCGGTAAGCCCGCCTGGCACCCACCTAGCCAGGCACGATCGCATGCCCGATCGCCCCGCGGGCTTGCCCCGCGCGGTCGTTCTCGCCCGCACGCGCCGGACCGGAGCTACCCTCGGGCATGATCCACCCTTGGCACGAAGTTACACCGATGAGCACCACCGGCGACCTGCCGGGCAACTTCACCGCCATCGTTGAAATCCCCAAAGGCTCAAGCAACAAGTACGAACTGGACAAAGGCTCCGGACTGCTCCGCCTTGACCGCGTCCTCTCCAGTGCTGTCTATTACCCTGCCAACTACGGCTTCATCCCGCAGACACTCGCCGAGGACAACGACCCGATGGACGTCCTCGTCTATTGCACCGAAGAAATCCCACCCCTGACCCTCTGTGATGCCCGCGCCGTCGGCGTCATGACCATGATCGACCAGGGCCAGCCAGACCACAAGATCATCGCCGTGCTCGTCCAAGACCCCATCTACGGCGAGCGGCACAAAATCCAAGACTTTCCCAACCACATGATGAAGATGCTCCAACGCTTCTTCCAAGACTACAAAACCCTCGAAGGCAAGCAGGTCGCCGTCGACCAGCTCCAGCCCGTTGACGTCGCCCACCGCATCATCGAAGAATCGCTCGACCGCTACACCAAAGCACGCCAACGCGGCGCCATCAAGGGCCTGAGCGTCTAACGCACGCCGCCCTACCGGCACCACACCACGCCCCACATGGACCACGCGATCAACAGCACGCAACCCAGCCCACGCACCCGCGTGCTCTTGAGCCGCCAGAAGATCGCCCAGCGCACCGCCGAGCTCGGCGCGCAAATCTGCGCCGATCTCGCCCACGAAGAGGCCACCCTCCGCGCCGCCGGCATCACGCCGGGCCCGATCGTGCTGGTACCCGTCCTCACCGGCGCGCTCGTCTTTGCCGCCGACCTCATCAGGCAGATGCCCGTCAGCCTCAGCATCCGCCCCGTAACCCTCTCCAGTTACCCCGGCAGCGCCACCAGCAGCCAGGGTGTCAGCGTCCCCTACGCACTCCCAACAGACTTGGCCGGCACCCGCGTGCTTGTCATCGATGACATCCTCGACTCCGGCCGCACGCTCGGCCTGCTCAGCCGGGTCTTTGCCGCCCAGCACCCCCAGTCGATCCGGCTGGCGGTGCTGCTCGACAAACGCAAGCCCAATGGTCGGGCCGAGGAAGTCCCCATCCAATACGCCGGCTTCACCATCGACGACCTCTTCGTCGTCGGCTACGGCCTGGACTACGACGGCCTCTACCGCAACCTCCCCGAGGTCTGCGAACTCCTCCTGCCCACCTAACGACCCAACACACACACGTGCCCGCAACAAAGCCACAACCCAATCCCGGCATGCACCCCCTGGCCACGGCTGCCCCCATCCAGCCCGTCGTCCTGGCGGGTGTCCTCGAAGAGGGAGAAATCGTCATCCTCGCCACCCGTCCGAGCATCTGGTTCATCCTCCTCAAGCGCCTTGGCTCCTTCGCCGCCGCCGCGGTTTTCTCGATCGCCGCGATCATCCTCGACGCCCTGGACCTGCTGGACATCTCCGCCCCGGCGATCATCGCCGGGGTCCTCGCCGCCCTTGCCCTGACGATGCTCTGGTTCATGATCGACCGTGCCACCCGCCTCTACCTGCTCACCGATCGTCGCGTCCTGCGGGTCTCGGGCGTCTTCCGCCAGACGGTCATTGAGGCACCCCTCCGCCACGTCCAGAGCGTTACGCTCTACCGCTCCCTCCGCGAGCGCATCTTCGGCATCGGCACCGTCGTCTTCAGCACCGCCGCCGCGGGGGGCATCGCCGGCGAGTTCAGCTGGTTCATGTCCCCGGCACCACTGGACGCGATCAAAACCATCCGCGACACACTCGGACGCTACGGCAAGTGATCCCGCGCCTGCCCATGCTGGTCGTCGGCCTCACCGGTGGCATCGGCGCGGGCAAGACCGCCGTCGCCCACGCCCTGGCCGCACACGGCGCGGTCGTCTCCGACTCTGACCGCACCGCACGCGAACTGCTCACCCACCCGGCCGTGCGAGAGAAACTCGTCCAATGGTGGGGCCAGGGCATCCTCAACGAGGCCGGCCAGGTCGACCGCTCCAAGGTCGCCCAGCTCGTCTTCACCGAACCAACCCAACGCGGCAAGCTCGAAAAACTCATCCACCCGATGATCCACGAGCAGCGCCGGCATGAGATGCAGCACGCCCGCGCCAAGCACACACGCCTGTTCGTCATCGACGCGCCTTTGCTCATCGAGGCGGGCCTCGACCGCGAGTGCGACCAGATCGTCTTCGTCGACGCACCACGCGATCAGCGCCTCGCCCGCGTCCTGGCCAAGCGCGGCTGGGACGAGGCCGAACTCACACGCCGGGAGGCCGCTCAACTGCCGCTGGAAGATAAAAAACGCCGAGCCGGCCACATCATCGTCAACGACGGCAACGCCAATCACCTGATGCAGCAGGTCCTCGCATTGATCGAAAAACTCCGCCTGATCGCGCTCGGACAAGACCCGCCCAATCATCGCGCCTAGTGTTCTACGTCGGCGGGCGTGGGGCAACAGCACCACGCCCCGGCACCCACAGGCGTTCCAACCGTGTGTACCACTCCCGCGCCCAACTGGGCGTGGGAAACACACCCCGGCCACCCTGGGCCCGAACACACACCCACAACAACGCACATCCCATCGAGCTTCAAACCAAAAGGACGATCATCGTGAGCAGCAAGCCAAACGGCCCAACAGGTATCGATGCACCCGCCAAACCCACCACCCAATACGCCCCCCCAGCACCCGCGGGCAACAACCCCAATGGCTCCAACACCGGTGGCGGTGGTGGCGGTGGCGACTACAGCTCCTTCGGCGGCGGCAGGCGACGCAAAAAGAAACGCCGTGGCGGCGGCGGTGGGGGGGGCGGCGGCGGCGGCGGTGGTGGGCCAGGCGGCGGCGGAAACTACGGGCCAAGCCTCGGCGATGCCGGCGGCGAAATCCGCGGCACACCAGGCCAGAACGGCCTACCCACCGACGACGAACTCGAACGCGAAGCAGCCGAACTCGAAGCCATCGTCGCAAAGGCCGACCCAGCCGCGCTCAAAGACTCCCTGACCATCACACAACTCCAACGCATGGAGATCGACGAGATCCTCAAAATCGCCAAAAAAGAGGGCCTCGAAAACTATACCCAACTCTCCAAGCAAGACGTCATCTTCAAAATCCTCAAGGCCCGCGCAGCCAAGCAAGGAATCATGCTCGGCGACGGCACACTCGAAATAATGCCCGATGCCTTCGGCTTCCTCCGCTCGCCTGAAAACTCCTATCTCGCCGGCCCAGACGACATCTACGTCTCACCCACCCAGATCCGCAAGCACGGCCTCAAAAAAGGGATGACCGTCAAAGGCTTCATCCGCCCACCCAAAGAGAGCGAAAAATACTTCGCCCTCCTCCGCGTCGACCAGGTCAACGGCCAAAAGCCCTCCAAGGTTGCCGAGCGCACCACCTTTGAGAATCTCACACCACTGCACCCCGAAGAGCGCTACATCCTCGAGACCGAGCCGACCGAGATCGAGTGCCGGACCATTGACCTCGTCTCCCCCCTGGGCAAGGGCCAGCGTGCCCTGATCGTCGCCCCGCCACGTACGGGCAAGACGGTGCTGCTGCAGAAGATCACCAAGGCGATCGCCAAGAACTACCCGGACGTGAAGATCATCGTCCTGCTCGTCGACGAACGCCCCGAGGAAGTAACCGACTTCCGCCGGACGACGACCAAAAGCCCTAACGTCGAGGTCGTTGCCAGCACCTTCGACGAGCAGGCCGCACGCCACGTCCAGGTCGCTGAGATGGTCATCGAAAAAGCCAAGCGCATGGTCGAGTTCGGCGACGACGTCGTCATCCTGCTGGACTCCATCACCAGGCTCGCCCGCGCGTACAACAACGAGATGCCCCACTCCGGCCGCATCATGTCCGGCGGCATCGACGCAGGCGCACTCCAACGCCCCAAAAAGTTCTTCGGCGCAGCACGCGCCATCGAGCACGGCGGCAGCCTCACCATCATCGCCACCGCCCTCGTCGACACCGGCAGCAAAATGGACGAGGTCATCTTCGAGGAGTTCAAGGGCACCGGCAACAGCGAGCTCCACCTCGACCGCAAGCTCGTTGAAAAACGCATCTATCCCGCCATCGACGTTGCCGCCTCGGGCACCAGGCGCGAAGAGCTGCTCATGGACAAGAAGGAACTCGAACTCGTCTACCGCCTCCGCAAGGTCCTCAGCGATATGAACGTTGTCGAGTCCATGGAACTGCTCAAGGCCCGCCTGGCCAAGCAGAAAACCAACGCCGAGTTCCTCATGTCCATGGCCATGAGCTAACACAAGAACCCCTCCCCCGAGGGGAGGGGCAGGGGTGGGGTTCTCTGGTCTTTACCCCCCCCCACACACAGATCCAACTCCCCATGCCCCCAACCCTCGGCACCACCCTGGGCTTTCGCATCCTCTTCGGCTCGGCCTGGGCCGCCGTCGCCGTGCTCTTTGGCCTCTGGGCCTTGACCGAGTGGCCCGCACGCCTGATCCTCGAACAAGACGGCCAACTCGCGCGCTTTGCCACCAGCGCCAAGTTCGCCGGCGTGGGGTTCTTCGTCATGGGCATCTTCATCTTCGTCCTCCGCGTTGCCGACCCCCTCTTCCCCGTAGCCGACACACGCCTGACACGCCCGATCACCACCCTCGCCCAGGCCGTCTTCGTCCTCTGCTTCCTGATCGCCATCACCCTGGCCATCCGAGCACGCTAAGAAGTGGTGCGTCCACGGGTTGGGCCCGTCAAAGCGCGGGCTTTACCCGTGGCTACACACCGCGGCCCCGCTTGGGCCGAACTCATACTCGAATCCAACCCCGATTTACAACTCTGACAACCTCTGCACCTCTGCACCTCTGAGTGAATCCCCCTTTGGGCTCTCTGGGCCTCGGGTGTAAAAAACTCTGTTTCCCTCCCAACAACAATCGACCAATCACTCGCCCCGGCCCCTCCACCCCTCCGATAATGTCTGCGTGAAACACCCACCCGCCGTAGCCACACGCACACTCGCCGCCGCACTGATGCTCTTTGCTGGTCTCGCAGCACCAACCTATGCGCAAACTCCACCCGCCCCGACAACCAACACCACCACCACCCTCAACCCCTTCGCTGCCCGTTCCCTCACCCGTGCCGTCCTCGTCGATCTCAAGTCCCTCGCCTCCCCAGGCCCGGCCGACTACCAGCTCGCCGCCGCCCTTTTGCAATCCGCCGGCGAGCTGGCCGATTCCCCCGCAGACATCTACCGCCTTGCTCTCGCGGCAGCGCAAGAAGGTGGCGATACAGCGCGCGTCCTGGAGCTTTCCCGCCTGCTCGTCAAGGCCGACCCTACTGACACCGTTGCACAACTCCAGCTCATCGAAGCCCGCGCCAACGCCTCCGAGACCGCCGCCGGCAAGCTCGAGGTTTACTCCACCGTCCTTGGCCCGCGCGGCGTAGGTGTCGACCCCGCCGTCCGCTCCCGTGTCGCCCTCCAGTCTGCCCTGGTCAAAAAACAAACCGGCGACAGCAGGGGCTACGCCCAAGACCTCACCACCGCCACCGCGCTGGACTCCTCCAACAAGCAGGCCGCGGCCCTCGCCCTCGAGTTCTTTGCCGAGCGAGTTGACGAGCCCTCGGCGAACCTGGAACTGGTCACCAATCTTCTCCTGGCCGACCCCCTGGACGCGCAGACGCACTTGATGCTCGCGGACATCTTCGCCCGGTCTGGCGCACCGCAGGCCTCCCTGCGCTTCTACGCACTTGCCGAGGCGATCCTCACGCGCTCGGGCCAGGCCCTGGAACCACCCCAGCAGGCCCAGCGGTGGGTGCAGATCGGCAACGCCCAAGGCCCCCGCCAGGCGATGCTCCAACTGACCGAACTCATCGCCGCACCACGCCGAGAGGCGCAACTTGCCCGCCAGCAGGCCGAGCAAGCCAAACGCCCATTGACCGACCTCCCCGACCCGGCCACCATCCGCCTGCGCCCCGAACTTGAGCGCCTCCGCTTCGCATATGCCCTGGGCCTGTCTGACGCGCCCACCATCGCCGAATCCCTGGCCGACTATGCCGCCTATGCCGCGGACTTCACCAAAGACCTTCCCCCCGGCACACCCCCGGCCCCACCCGAGTTCGAGCTCGCCTTCATGCGCCTGCTGGCCAATGTCGATGCCGAAAAAGCAGCCCAAGACGTCGCGCGCTTCGCCCAGGCCGGCGCACCTCCTGAGGTCCTCGCCCGCCTCCAGGCCCTCATCAAGCACCGCGCAGGGGACACCCCCTCCGCCCAGGCCGAGCTCCAGGGCATCCCCGACGACACACTCGCGATGCTCGCCCTCGCCCAGATCAAGATCGAGTCCAAAGACAACCCCCAAGCGATCGACACGATCCTCACCGACATCTCCACCCGTGCCCCCGGCACACCCGTCGCCGTTTGGGCACAAACCACCTACGCCCAGCGCACCGGCAAGCCGATCCCCGCGCCACCCACCGCCGAGCGATTTGCCTCCATCGCCGCGGGCATCCCCAACTGGGTCGATGAGGTCGTCAAAGAGCCGGCACGCTTCCTCACTGTCCTGGCCACCGCACCCCGCGAGCCTTTCCAGTCCACTGACCCCACACAGATCACACTGCAAATCCGCCACCATGTTCCCGTCCCGCTCGCGCTTGGCCCCGGCGAGGTCCTCGACTCACGCTTGCTCATCATCGCCACCCCCGACTTTGGCCGTGGCATCGACCCCGCACGCACCGGCAGCGAGGTCATCAACCTTGACCGCAGGCTCCGGCTCATGCCACGCGAAGAACTTAGGGCCACCATCTGGCCCGACCCCGGCGCCGTCGGCTGGTCGATCCAGAGCGCCCCGGCCGCATCCATCCGCGTCCGCTACCGCATCATCAACGGGTTCCAGGTCATCGACAACATCCCCCGCGTCGCCGGCTTCGGCGCCGCCACCGAGGTCGGCCCCCTCCGCCGGCTCGTCCCACAGTTCTCGAATGCCGCTGCCCTCACCGAGGCCATCAAATCCGACCAAGGCCAACCCTTCGCCACCGCCGTCCAGGGCGCACGCCGGGCCCTGCTCACCGCAGGCACACCCGAGGGGATGCCTTCGGCCGAGGCCCAAGCCCTGGCCACCACCCTGGCTGAGCGTTACGCGCGTGAATCCCCCGCGGGCCGCATCCTCCTGCTCGCTGAGGTCCCCACACTCGCGCAGTCCCCCGCCGTGGCACCTTTCGAAGCCGCCGTGCGAGCCACCGTCGAGAGCGACACCACCACCTCCCTCCTCGCCCTGCTCACCCGCGCCGGCACCGCCGACGACCCTCTCTTCACCCCTGCCAAAGCGAGCACAGTGCCAACCCTCGCCCGAGGTGCCCAAGCAATCCAATCCCGCCTCACCGCAGGCCGAGGGGGCCTGGCGACCCTCAAAGCCACCACCCCACCCACACCTCCCGAGTAACGCGGCGAGTATGAGGTATTCTGCCTCAGAACCCCTCCCCCAGAACATTCTGGCGGGGAGGGGCAGGGGTGGGGTTCGCTGTCTTTCTTCCAGTCCCCTCCATCCCCCCATGCAACCCCCTCCCCAACCCACCCCACGCCTCCGACGCCGACTCCTCCTCGCCGGCCAAATCCTCGGCTGGTTGCTCCTCGCCGCCGCGCTCTGGATGGTCTTGCGCCAGCAGCCCAGCCTTACCACCGCCTGGACCTCCCTCCGTGCCGCCCCCACCTGGATGGTCGCCTCCATTATCCTCACGCCGATCCTCAACTGGCTCGCCATGGGCCTGCTCTTCTGGGTCTTGACCAACCAATACGCCAAGGTCCCCCTGGGCGAGATGACCATTCTGATGGGCTCGGCCTGGCTCCTGAACCTCCTACCGATGCGTGCCGGCCTCCTCGGGCGCGTCGCCTACCAGCGTGCCGTGCACGACCTGCCGGTCAAAGACTCGGTCAAGATCACGATCTTCAGCCTTGTTACACAGGCCGTCGCTGTCGCCATCCTGCTTACGCTCATGGCCTTTGTGCACATGTTCGAGGCCCTCGCCCCCGGCCTGCGCCCGATGCGCGACCCGATCGTCCTCTCGCTCCTGCTGGCAACCCTCGCCGGCCTCACATCACTCCCCTGGGCGCTCGGCAGCATCCCCGCGATCAAAGGCCCCGCACCTATCGACACCTGGCGCCTCTCCCTCGGCGTGGCCATCCGCTTCTTTGATGCACTCGTCTGGACGGCCCGATACTGGCTCGCCTTCACCGCCATCGGCGCACCCGTCAACTGGTCCGACGCCGTCATCTTTGCAACACTCTCGCAGGTCATCGCTCTCACCCCCGTGCAGTTTGGCCTGCGCGAGTGGTCCACCGGCCTGCTCACCAGCATCCTCCCGGCCACGCGGAGTCTGGGCCCATCCGCCAGCACCCGCGCGGCCATCGGCGTTTCCGCAGACCTCCTCTGCCGGGCCGCCGAGCTGCTTATCTCCATACCCGTCGGCATCGTGTGCACCACCATCGTCCTCCGCCGACTCAGCCGCGCCAAGCACCACCCCGCCCCCCACCTACCCTAATGCGTGCCCCCAAAACCCTTCCAACCCCGCGGCAACAACAACACAGGCAAACAACGCCCCTCCAAACCCACCGCCGCCCCACGCGCACCCAAACGCATCTTGCCCCCAGGCCTCTCTGCACCCCCACCCCAACGCCCCTATAACCGCCGTCAAGATGCCCCACCCCCACGCGGCAAGAACCCACCCGGCCCACTCGGCCACGGCGTGCACATCCTCTACGAAGACCCGGACCTCATCGTCATCGACAAGCCGCCGGGCCTCATCTCTGCCGTCCCCGCCGCCCTCAACGCCTCGGCCGACGAATCACTCACCGACCGCCTCCGCCTCTACTTCCAGCGCACCGGCGTCAAACGCAAACCACGCAGCGACGCGCCCCTGCCCGGCATCATCCACCGCCTCGACCGCGAGGCCTCGGGCCTGATCGTCTTTACCAAAACCGCACGCGCATACTCCTGGCTCAAGGACGACTTCAAGCACAAACGCGTCCACCGCCTCTACACCGCACTGGTCCAAGGCACCCTCGGCAAGCCGGGCGACACCGGCACCATCCAGTCCTTCCTCAAGCCCGGCCGAACGGGCAAAGTCGTCAGCATCCCAACCGACGCTTATCGAGGCCCCGTCCTGGCCGCCGCCAACACCGACGATGAGGACGTCGCCCGCCTCGCCGTCACCCACTACCGAGTTCTTGGCACGGCCAACAACCGCACGCTTGTGCAGGTCCGCCTGGCCAGCGGCCGCAAACACCAAATCCGCGTCCACTTCTCCAGCCGGGGCAACCCCCTCGTCGGCGACCGCCTCTACAACGCCTCCGACAACGCACTCAACCGCCTCGCACTGCACGCCAGTGAGCTCGGCTTCACGCACCCCGGTAGCGCCCAGCCCCAACGCTACACCAGCCCGCCACCACCGGCCTTCTACCGCCTTGTCAACATGGAACCCCCGGCACACAAACCAGCCGAGCCACCCGCAGCACTACTCAAGCACATCGAAACCACAAAGCCCAAGCACGACCCCGCCCCCGACACCAGTTGGAACCAGGTCGCCGCCTGGTACGACGATCTCATCGATGAACGCAAAAGCGACCACTACACCGGCGTCATCGTCCCGGGCACCATGCGCCTGGTCATGCCCACCCCGGGCCAGCGCATCCTCGACGTCGCCTGCGGCCAGGGCGTCATCGCTCGCGCCCTGGCCTCCCTCGGCGCCCGCGTAACTGGCGTCGACGCCGCGCCCGACCTCATCGCCGCGGCCAAGGCGCGTGCTGCCCGCGACGGCGGTGAGTTCCTCGTCGGCGATGCCCGCAACCTTGCGTCGCTCAACCTTCCGGGCAACTTTGATGCCGCCACCTGCGTCATGGCCCTGACCAACATCGAGCCGATCGAGCCGGTGCTCACCGGCATTGCCGAGCAACTCCGCCCCGGCGGCGCGCTCGTCCTGGTCATCTCGCACCCCTGCTTCCGCGTCCCCGGCCAGACCAGCTGGGGCTTCGACAACGCCAAGGGCATGCAGTTCCGCCGAGTCGACGGCTACCTCAGCACCGGCCAACACCGCATCCAGATGCACCCCGGCGACGCCCCCGACATCGTAACCTGGACCTTCCATCGCCCCTTGCAGGCCTATATCCGCGCCCTTGCCCAGGCCGACCTCGTGGTCGAAGGCCTCGAAGAATGGGCCAGCCGGCGGCAGAGCCAACCCGGCCCCAAGGCCGAGTCCGAGAACCGCGCCCGCCGGGAAATCCCACTCTTCCTGGCGATCCGCGCCATCCGCCGGTAGCACGGCACAAGCCCTCAGCCGGTTCAAAAATGTGGATAACCCGTGGAAAACCTGTGGATTGCGGGTGTGTTAGTCGATATTTCATCTATGCGTGTCCCCCCGACAAGCAGCACCAACGCCTTCGGCCAAGGCCCCCACGCCGAGCGCGTCAACCGCGATGGCCGGCGACGCCAGCACCACGAGCAGCAGCAAGGCCAACCAAAGACCCTTGAGCACGAGCCTGACGTCGTCGAACTGCACAAGCAAGCAGCCCCTGCCGCCGCGACGCCACCACCCACGGCAAAGGCCCCGGCAGCCCCAGTCAAAAAACTAGACCTCTCCGCTTAAGAACCCCTCACCCGAGGGGAGGGGCAGGGGTGGGGTTGGCTCACTGAACAACTCATATACCCGCCAAGCCTAATCCCGGCTCCCCGGCAGCAGCCCCGCAAAGATCAGCAGCGCTCCAAGCCCGATCCCCCACAGCCGCGTCCGCTCACCGAGCGCCAGTTTTTCCAGCGTTGAGTACGAACGCTGGTATTCGTTGAGCACCAGCGCCGGCGGCTCCAGCCGGTCGTAGATCGCCGCACTCTCTGTGGAGATCTCACCCTCGGGCCGCAGCAGCTGCATCCCCGCCGGGGCTTTGTTCAACTGCGTCGCCGCCAGCGACCGGATCACCCCTTCATCCCCACGCTTGAGCGCGGCCAGATACTCGTCATGGTTCGCCAGCCGCGCCTGGGCGTGCTGCTCGGCCAGCCTCGCCCGGTCCCGATAAAACCGCGCCCGCTCCAAATCCTCCACCGCCGGCAGCAGCACCATCAACGCCACGATCACAATCCCCGGCACAAGCAGCAGCCACCCCGCATCAAACAACGGCGGCACCCATCGACGCGCAGGGGCCGCACCCCCGCCAGCCCCAGGTGCGCGTTGGGGTGACGGCGCAGGCGCACTGTGCACGTTGGTGGTGCCCGGATCGGTCATGCACCACGTCTATCGGCACGCCCCAAGCCTTTGCACCAGCAGCGCACCACCTCCTGTCCATCTATCCTCCCCCCATGCAAGAGCAAGGTGACGGCACCCTGACACTCGCCCCAGGCGTCCGCATCCCGCGGGCCGTCGTGGATATCTCATTCTCTCGCTCCAGCGGCCCCGGCGGGCAGAATGTCAACAAACTCTCGACACGCTGCCAACTCCGCCTCAAACTCGCCGACTTGCCCATCGACCCTGAGGCACGCCTGCGCCTGGAGGCCCTCGCCGGGCACCTGCTCGTTGGCGACGGGGAACTGCTCATCGACTCAGAATCCGGGCGATCCCAGAGTGGCAACCGCGAGGAATGTTTGGCCAAACTCCGCATGCTCCTGCTCAAGGCCATCCCCCGGCCCAAGCCCAGGCGCAAGACCAAGCCGAGCAAGGGGAGCGTCGAACGCAGGCTTCGGCAGAAGAAAACGCGCGCAGGGATCAAACGCCTGCGGGGTGGGTCGGAATGACTCTTCCAGCCACGAGCAAAGCCGCCATCGTCACACTTGCCATCGAAATCTCCAACCCCGCCTCCCACCCAGGTTCTGGTGGGAGCGTTGCCCTGGCCACAGGCGGCCCTTTCACCCTCCTGGCCGAGGAGGGCGTCGCCCCGGCCACCTTCGAGCACGACGACCTCCTGCCAGCGATCGACCGCCTCCTCAAGAGCGCTGGCGTGCAGCGCAGCCAAATCGCCGACGTCGCTGTGTCGATCGGCCCGGGTGGCTTTACCAGCACGCGTGTCGCCTGTGCGGCGGGCAAACTCATCGCCGAGGCACTCGGTGCAACATGCCGTGGCGTCCCCAGCGCGCTCGTCGCCTTCGCTGATGACCAGCGCCCGCAAGCAGCACCGGGCAAGAGTGTCGCCATCGCCCTGGCAAGCAAAAAAGGGTCAGCGTGGGTCGCGATCCTCCCCGAGGGGATCCCAACACCCGCGCACGCCCACGCCGCCTGCGACGGGCGTGTGATGACCGCCGAGCAACTCGCTGGCGCGCACCCCGCGATTGTTTTAGCCGACGGCCACCTTGACGAATCCATCCGCGCAGCCATGCAAATCGCAGGCGTGCCGATCCACACCCCACGCTTTGCTGCCAGTACACTCGCTCGCGTAAGCACCCTGCTTCCACCCATCGACGGCGAGCACCTGCTGCCGATCTACCCGCGCCAGCCCGAGGCCGTGACACTGTGGCAACAGCGGGGGAGGGGATGACGGGGTAGGTGTTAGGTTTTAGGTGTTAGGTGTTAGGTGTTAGGTATTGGGTGTTAGATGTTGGGTGTTGGGTGTTAGATATGAGAATCAACTTTGCTTGTCTTTAGAACCCCTCCCCCGAGGGGAGGGGCAGGGGTGGGGTTCGCCCCCACCCCGCTCCCGTGAACGCGCCCGTACAACACTTCTGTTCTTATAAATAATAACCAAGATGGTATTTTCTGAACATACCAACCCCACCCCTACCCCTCCCCTCGGGGGAGGGGTTAAGAAGTCAATGCAACTGGCCTTTGGGGTCACTTCCCCTTGTTCAAGAACGCCGTGATCGCCCCCTTGCCCGCAGGTGCAGCCCGCAGGCGGTTGAGCTCTTCTCTCTCGACGCGCAGAGCCTCTTGCCAGCCATGTTCCAGGCCCGTGGCAACGCCGCGCAGGCAGGCTTTGCCCCAGTCTGTTGCCGCGCACTCGTCGTGGACGGTGGTGTAGGCGATCGTCGTCCGGTTGCGCGATGCGTTCCGCCCGATCCACCGGCTCGGCTGCCCGTCGCGCCTCGCCCCGGCGTGATGGGCGTTGGCCTTCACCCACGCCTTGGCCGTCGGGATCAGCCCCTCGGGCGCATCGGCAAGGAGATCGATGACCCCCTTTGCGACGGCCTCGTCGATCGTCATTGTCCGCCCGGTGCATGTCCGCAAGAGTGCCTCGTCGGGGTCCAGGCGTGCTGGCAGCAGGTTGGTTCCGCCCCACCCCGGGCAGATGCACAGCCCCGCCTCGGGCAGGCCGATGGGGTAGGGGCGGATGGCCCCGTCCTTGCCCGGTGCCGGGGGGCTGGCGATCAGCCCGTCGCAGTGCATGGCGAGTTCCAGGCCACCGCCGAGTGCAGCGCCGTTGATCGCCGCGGCAGTAGCGCACGGTATCTGGCACAGCAAACCAAAGACCTCCTGCCCATACCGCAGATAAGCCTCCAGCTCGGGCTGACTCATCGCGTCGATACTCTTCAGGTCAGCCCCGGCAATAAAAACCCGCCCAGACCCGCTCGCCAGCACCAACCCCGCCGGGGCGAGCGTCAAAGCGTGCTTGAAGGTAACCTCAAGCCGCTGAATCAGCGGAAGGTCCAGGATCACCATCGGCCCTTGGTTTGGCTCGATGGTGATCACCGCAATGTTCTCGGCATCGAGCGCAACGGGCAGCAGTTGGGGTGTGGGCATGGACCATTATCCACCTGCCAAGGATGCTGGGGTATTTGGAGGGTGGCAGGGGTTGTCGGGTGGAGTTTGGGTGTTGGGGGGATCCCCTTGCGTGTCCGGTGCGTATGAACTTGGCATGACCGGTGTTGGGGGCAGAGAGATTTGACAACGCCGGGGGTTTGGCGATACTACTGTCGTCCCCCGAAGGCCTCGGATTGGTCTTGATGTTGGCCTGCGGTTTGGGTTGGTTTGCGTCGCAGTCAAGCCCCTGGCCCTGATGTGCCAGGGGGATCGGTGAGATGATCGGGCCAAAGGGCGTGCCGCCCGGGCCAACTTTCAGGAGTCTGCCAGTGCATGTGGTAACCAAGATTTTGATCGTCTTCGGTGCGTTGCTCTCGATCTTGCTCTCGGCCTTGGCGATGGCGTTTGCCTCCAACGCCAACACCATCCGCGGGGATGTAGGCTCGGAGATTTCCGCCCGGCAGGCGGCGATCGCGGCGCTCGATCTGGAGCGGACCAAGACGTCCTCAGAACTCGCCCGGATCAAGGCGGAGATGGAGGCCGTGGCCGGGAACATCGGCAAGTTCAAGCAAGAGAACGAGACGCTCAGCGCCGAGCGTAACCGCCTGATGGCCGAGGCCAGCCAGGCCAAGCTCGAGGCCGAGCGTTCGCGTAACCTCGCCGCGGCCAAGGACGGCATCCTACAGACCAACACCAAACTCGTTGAGGCCCTCTCGACAGAGGCCAACACCCTCCGCACACGCGGGCTGGACTCGGCCAAGCGTGAGGCCGAGCTCACCGAGCGGCTTAGCGAACTCGAGAGCCAGAACCAGGTCCTGACCCAGAACGTCCGGGCGTTGCAGGAGCAACTGGCCGAGGCACGCTCGGCTGGGTCGGCCACTGCATCATCGGGCGCCACGGCGGCGGTTGCCGCGGCACCCTCGGGCGGCGTTGAGAGTTTCGGCCCACTCGTCACCGGCCGCGTCCGCAAGGTCGTCCGTGCCGAGAATGGCGAGGACCTCGCCTTCATCACTGTCGGGGGCAGCTCGGGCGTGAAGGTCGGCCAGCGGATGCACATCGTGCGCGAGGGGAACTTTGTTGCCTCGCTGATCATCACGGTTGTCGACTCCGGCGAGGCCGCCGGGCGCATCGACCGCCTGGGTCGCAGCGTGGACGTTCTTGCCGACGACAAGGTCCTCAGCCGCGTGAACTGATACCGCACCGACCGCCCAACGATCAGGAGTTTCGTGATGAGCCAGATGGGAATGAACATGCCCGGCGGGTTGAAACGCCGGGGGCCGGAGATGAACGTCTACACCGGCGTCCTCGCGTTTGCCGTCGTCGCGCTGGCGGTGGCGTGCGTGGTCCTATGGGTGCAGGGTGGGAAACTCGGCCGCGACGGCAGCGCGCTGAGCCTGCAAGAGTCTGGGAAAATCTCACTGTCAAAGTGAATGGACTCTGAGCCATGTCCCCTTTGCCCGTTGGTCTGGGGGCACATGGCAAACTGGGCAGGCTGGGAAGCCTGCCCCATCAGGTTTGGGCACATGTTCTTGCGGTTACGGACCCGGTTTGATAGTTTCTACCCCCGCCTGGGCTTGACTCTGCCCCGCGGCGGCTTAGAGTCCTGACCACTCGCGGCGACAGGCGTGTGCAACGCCCAAACCGCGCGTGGATGACAAGCGAGCACCCTTCTGCCAGCACCGGGCAACCACGCCCAGGCTGGCACGCAAAACGGGGGCGTAGCTCAATTGGTTAGAGTACCGGACTGTCGATCCGGTGGTTGCGGGTTCGAGTCCCGTCGCCCTCGCTTGAGAACCCCGCCCGGTGGCGGGGTTTTTTTCTTGTGTGTGTGCGTGTGTTGATAGCAGCAAACCCCACCCAACTCCTTCACCGCTAGATTGCTCTGGGGGAGTGGTTCTGATACAAAAAACCACTCGTCGCTCATCACTCACGACTCATCGCTGACCAAACCCCACACCTGCCCTCGTCGCCAGATTGTTCTGGAAGAGGGTTGTGAAGTTGCGGCTACATCGCACCAGCCGCACCCCGCATACGCTCCACACGAACATGCTCGGCGAGCGGCCAAAACTCCTCATTGTCTCGGCGGAAGCTGGCAAGGCCGTGGCTTTGCGTGAGCGCGTCGAGCCGATCTTTGACGTCAAGGCCACCACTCCCGAGGGCCTCTCGGCTGCGATGGAGACCGGCCGGTTCGACTTTCTCCTCCTGGGCACGCAGCGTTTTATTGATATCTGCCGGGGGCTGGGGCAGGGGCGGGCGCGCGAACTCCTCGACGGCCTGGCCGACGGCGTGCTGCTGGCCGACCTTGATGGGCGCGTGCTCTGGTGCAACGACCGCTTCTTGCGCTACGACACCAGCACCCAGGCCCGCATCGCCCGCGCCTGCCGACAGGCCGTGCGCACCATGAGCGACCCGGCGGGGCGCGGCAGCGACGCCCGGCTGGGTCAGGGCGTCGGTAGTGATGGCAGCGGCGGTGATGCTGCTCAACCGGCTGGCCCGCAGTCCGACAGCACTAGCAGGCGCATCGAGGTGCCCGGCACCGACGAGAGCACCTTCCTCGAAGTCCTCGTCTCGCCGATCTTTGACGATACCCCTCAGCCCGGCGGGCAGCGCGTTGTGCGGATGGTCGCCGGGGTCGTCAGCGACGTCTCGGTCATCCGCCGACGCCGACAAAAGCAGGCGGCCATCGAGCGTGCCGGGAACGAACTCGTCCGCATCGACGCCGAGACGATCCGCACCCAGCACACCGGCGAACGCCTCCGCGTGCTCGAACAAAAAATCATCCGCTCGGCCCGCGAACTGCTCAACTTTGACCACTTTGCCATCCGCCTCATCGAGCCGCACACCGGCAAGCTCGAACTGGTCATGAGCAAGGGCCTCCCCTCGGCGGCGATGGAACTCGAACTCTTCGCCAAGCCCGATGGCAACGGCATCTCGGGGCACGTCGCCAGCACGGGGCGCAGTTACCTCTGCCAGGACACCACCACCGACCCGCGCTACCTCGTCGGCGCTGAGGGGGCACGCTCGAGCCTGACGGTGCCGCTGCGGCTCAACGACCGAGTGATCGGCGTCTTCAACGTCGAGGCCGTACGCCCCAACGCCTTTGACGAGGAAGACCGGCAGTACGCCGAGATGTTCGTCAGCTCGATCGCGCTGGCGCTGCACATCCTCAACCTGCTCGTCGTCGAGCGCGTCGAGACGGGCCAGACCGTCGGGCACAACGTCGAGGACGAACTCGCCGAGCCGATCGCCGAACTCACGGCGGACCTAGCCAAACTCAAAGACCAGCCCGGTGATGAGGCCGCGATGCGCCGCCTCGGGGCGGACCTAGAGAGCCTCAAACGCCGGGTCAAGGACGTAACAGCCGGGGGCGGGCAGTTTATTCTCGGCGCGGAGAAAGCGCTGACGGATGTTACCGTTGACCCGATCATCGCCGGCAAGCGTGTGCTCGTTGCCGACGACGAGCCACGCATCCGGCAGGTGATCCGCGAGGTGCTCTCGCGCCGTGGTGCGGAGGTCGTTGTCTGCCAGGACGCGCAGTCGGCCATCGACACGCTGCACGCGCGTGCGGCCGGGCGCGGGCACGCTGGCCCCGGTGCCGAGCGCGCCGTCGGCAAGGTTGCATCGCATGCCGGTGGCTTTTCGCTGCTCATCAGCGACATCCGCCTGCCCGACAAGACGGGGTACGAAATCTTCGCCGCCGCCAAGCAGACCAACCCTGGGTTGCCCGTTATTCTGATGACGGGCTTTGGATATGACCCGCACCATTCAATTGTGCGTGCCAGTCAGGAGGGTCTGCAGTGCGTGCTCTTTAAGCCCTTCCAGGCCGAGCGTTTGATCGAGGAAGTGCACAAGGCCCTGCGGCGCGACGCGCGGAGCGATGGCGTGCCATGAGCCTGGCGATTGAGGGAGCAGCCCGATGCGCGTCTTGCTGATGCCCGAGCCTGGCTTTGCCCGCCGAGAGGGTGTGCTGCTGCGCCGCCTGGCGACGGGCTTGGCCGACGAGGGAGTCCGCGTGCTCAACGCCGTCGACGCCGCGGCACAACCCGCGGGCTTCGGCTCGGGGTCGAGCCTTGGCCTCTTTGCCACCGATGTGGCGTATGCCCCCAAGGGGCTGCCCTTCACCGGGCCCACGCGGGCCCGGTTGTTAGCAGAGGCCGCCGCGTCGCTGCCGGGTGAGAGCGGGTTACAGGTCGTTCATGCGATGGGCGTGGGTGCTTGGGACCTGGCCTGGCACGCGGCCAGGCATGTCCACGCCGCGCTTGTGCTAGAAATCTGGTCCCCCCAGATGGTCGAGCAATCCGCCCGCTGGCTCGGCGGGCGCGAGCCGGCGAACGTCTGGCTCAGCGTCGCCGACCCGGCCCTGGCCTTGCATGCGAGCGTGCGCGTTCCCCCGGCGTGCAAGGAGCGCGTCGTCGCCTGCCCCTGGGGCGTGCACCTGGGCCAGACGCAACACCGCGCCATCGACCCAACCAGTCAGGCGAGCATCCTCCTCTGGGCCGGCGACGGCTGGACCGGCGACCTCACCCCCGCCCTGCAAGGGCTGTCCAAGTGGACCACCCCCGAGCGCGGCCTGGCCCTCCTGGCCGACGATGCAACCTCCCGCCGACTGGGCCTCTGGTCCCTCGCTCGGCGTGCTGGCCTTGAACACATGCTCAGCATCGTCCCCGGCGACCTGGCCGGGTGGGAGCCGGCCCTCGACGCCGACGCCCTGCTCATCCCCGGCGCAACCGGCGAGCAGTCGGGCCTGGTCCTCGCCGCACAGGGCGCAGGTATGCCCGTCATCGCCCAGGCCGACGAACTCGCCTCCAACCTCATCGATGCCCTCAGCGCACGCCTGGTCGCACTGCCGACGCCCGCCGCGTGGCAGGGTGCCATCGCTGGCGTGCTCGACGACCCGGCCAGTGCGGCAACCCTCGGGCAGTCGGCCCGCGCATACATCCAAGAGCACCGCCTGGCCTATCACTGGGTCAGCAAGGTTGTCGAGCTGTACGAACGCATCGGCCGGCGTATCTAGCCAGCAGTGGGGGGCCGGCGTTGCCCCGCCCGCAAACCCTCCCTTTGGTGGGTATCCTTCCGCGATGACTATCCCGACCATCAGCCAGCTGCCCACCACACTCGCCTACGCCAACAACGCGTACCTGCCCATCCTGCTGCTGCTGCTCTCGGCAATCCTCTTCGCCGTCGGGAACGTAACGATCAGCAAGTTCCTCGGCCCATCGCGCAAAGGAAAAGTCAAGGACGCGACGTACGAATCAGGCGTCAACCCCATCGGCTCGGCACGCAAACGCTTCAACGTCCGCTTCTACCTCATCGCGATGGTCTTCCTCGTCTTCGATATCGAGATCATCTTCCTCTTCCCCTGGGCCGTCACGTTCCGCAACCTGGACATGACCACCGTCGACGGCGGCGTCTGGCTCGGCCGCATCTTCTTCTTCATCTTTACAACGATCGTCGCCTACGTCTACGGCTACCGCAAGGGCGTCTTCAAGTTCGACTAAGCCGAACGCAGGGTCTCTTAACCCCTCCCCCGAGGGGAGGGGCAGGGGTGGGGTTGGCCAGCGCTGTTGCCGACAAAAAGTCCAAAACACCCGGCTCGGAGATCCGGGATACCCAGAACTCCTCCCCCGAGGGGAGGGGCAGGGGTGGGGTTGGCCTTGGCAATAGCCCAAGCACAAAACCCCGGCTCTACTTGACCCTCTCCCAAGCATCCTGCACCCGCTTGGCGCTCGCCGGCGTCGCCGTCCCGAGTTCCTGCGAGAAACTCGATACCCGAAACTCCTCCAGCAACCAGCGATAAGCCTCGACCTCGGCAGGTATCTGCCCCTGCCCAAGCGCTTGCATAAACCACCCCGCCGCGTCGGTGGCAATCACCACCCGCGCGCGTTTGCCGATCGCGCCCGGAAGGGCCCCCTTTGGTTTGCCCGCTCCCTGCGACGGCAGACCAGCGCCTGCCTTGCCGTGCGGCTCTTCACCCATCTGCTCGGCCCTCCGTTTGGCCTCGGCGTACGCCACGGCGATCCACCCCGTGAGCCTCTTCCACGCCGTCTGCACCTCCGGCAGTGTGCGCGCCTCGCGCGCTGTGCCGTCCTCACGCAGTTTTTCTAGCCTCCTGAGCATCCCCTCGGCATACCGCGGGTAGTGCACAAGCCTCTCCAGCGGCACATGCCCAAAGACCCCCGCCGGCAGCAGATACGCCGCGTGCTCGCGCAGGTCCGCGATGCTCGACTCCCACTGCCTCGGCGTCCCCTTGCCAAGCCGCGCGGCAACGCCCTGCCGTGCGATCAACACCCGAGCAACCAACTCCCCAACCTCCCGCGCGTGCTGCCCCAGCCGACCCCACTGGGCCATCAGCCGGGTGTCAAAGTCCTCTTTGCTCCGTATACCCGGCTGATTGTGCAAAAACGTCCGCTCGGCAATCAGGTCCATCAGCGCGGCCTTGAGGTCCTTGGCATCCCCGATCGGGCCATAGTGCCGGTACATCTCATCGGCCCCCGCCAGCGCACGCAGCCTGTGCCCAAGCTCATCCTTGCACTGGAGCACAAACAGCCTTATCAACCCACGCCGCAGCAGGTGCCCGGCTTGCTCAGGGCTTTCCGCCAGCGTCAGCGACACCGAGTCCCCCGCGTCGGCAAGCGTCGGATACCCAACAACCGTCGAGCCAGCACGCAGCGTTTCAAACCGCTCGGGCAGATCGCCAAAGTCCCAGGCCGTCAGCCCGTCGCGCCCGAACTCCTGCCGAGCCATCCCAGCCAGCGCACGCCGGGCCTGGCCGGCAAACCTTTTCTTGAGGTCCTCAACATCGCGCCCCTCGCCGAGTTTCTTGGCTTCCCGCCCGGCATCAGCACCCGCGCCCTCATGCCCGTGCCGGTCGTCGATCACGCGGATGTTCATCCGCAGGTGCAGCGGGATCGCCCCCAGTTGCCACGCATCCCTCGGAACCTTGATCCCCCGCAGCACCTCCACCGCTTCACCCAGCGCATCGGTGAGCGACCCTTTGCCAAACGCCATCACCGCCGAGCACTCCTCGGCCAGGCGCGACAGCCCGCTTGCGCCGTCATCCCCCTTGGTCCCCACAAACTGCGTCCGGTACTGCTTTGGGAGCGTCTTGAGCAGCGCGAGCACCTTCTCGCGCAGCAGCCCGGGCACGAGCCACTCGAGCCTCTGCGCATCCAACTGCCCCAGCGCCTCCAGCGGGACGTTCAGCGTCAGCCCATCGTCCTCCTTGCCCGGGTCGAGCTTGTAATCCACCAGCGCCCGCCCCGAACCCACGGCGTATTCAACCGGAAAATCCACCTCGCTCGCCGAGGCGTCCGGCCGCAGCACGTCGCTGATCTGCATGCACAGCACGCTCTTATCCAGCGCAAACGCCTGGCGGTACCAGTGCTCAAATGTGCTCTTATTCCAGACCTCCGCCGGCAGACGCTTGTCAAAGAACTCATACCGCGCATCGATCTCCGCCCAGATGTCCGTCCGCCTCAGCTTCGCCTCCATCTCGTGCGCCTGCTCCAGCACCCTCGCGTTGTGCTCAGCAAACGGCGCATCGGTCTGGAACTGCCCGTCCACCAGCCCATCATGGATAAAAACCTCCCGCGCCTCACCCATATTGATCGGCCCATACGGCACGCGCCTCCTCGGCACCAGCACCAGCCCGTACAGCGTTACACGCTCCCACACGCACACCTGACCCGTCTCACGAACAAAGTGCACATCCGTGTGGCTCCTCTTGACCACGTGCTCGGCGATCCGCTCAATCCACGCCGGGTCGATCTTCGCGCACGTCCGCGCGTACAACTTCGTCGTCTGCACAAGCTCCGCGCACATGATCCACTTCGCCGGCTTCTTAAAGAGCGCCGACCCCGGAAAAATGCTCGCCTTCAACGCACGCGGCCCATAAAACTCACCCTGCGCGTTCGCCTCGTCCTTGCACAAAACGCTCGACAGCAGCCCCGCCAGCAGCGCGCGGTGCACCGCGTCGTTCCCCCCAGCCAGCACCGGCGCCTTGCCCGTCTTGACCTCCACCTGCTTGCCAGGCAGGTGAAAACGTAGCTTCATCTCCTCGCAGATCCCACGCAACTGCCCGTGCGTCTCCTCCCACTCGCGCATCCGGTTGAACGACAAAAACTTATCCCGACACCACCCACGCAGCTTGCTGTGGCTCAGGTCGTCCCGCGCTTTCTGATAGTCGTCCCAGATATTCAAGAGCGTCAAAAAATCCGACGTGTCGTTCTTAAACGGCTGATGTGCCGAGTCCGCCGCCTGCTGCTTCTCCATCGGCCGGTCGCGCGGGTCCTGCACGCTCAGAGCCGCGGCTATTACCAGCACCTCCTCCAGCGACCCCTCCTGCTCCCCCGCAAGCAGCATCCGCGCCAGCCTCGGGTCCGTCGGCAACTTCGCCAGACGCCTGCCCGTCTCCGTCAACTCACCTTCCTCGTCGATCGCGTTGAGCTCGTGCAGCGTGTCGTACCCGTCGCGGATCATCCTCCCGTCCGGCGCCTCGACAAACGGGAACTCCTCGATCGGCCCCAGACGCAACGACTTCATCTGCAAAATAACCGCCGCCAGGTTCGTCCGCAAAATCTCCGGATCCGTGAACACCGGCCGGGCCTGATAGTCCTGCTCGGTATACAGCCGGATGCACACACCCTCGCTCACGCGCCCGCACCGACCCGATCGCTGGTTCGCGCTCGCCTGGCTGATCGACTCGATCGGCAGCCGCTGCACCTTGGTCCTGTGGCTATACCGGCTGATCCGCGCCAGCCCGCTATCGATCACATACTTGATCCCCGGCACCGTCAGCGACGTCTCCGCCACGTTCGTGCTCAGCACGATCCGCGTCCCCTGGTGCGGCGCAAAGACACGCTGCTGCTCCTGCGGGCTTAGCCGTGCATAGAGCGGGATCAACTCGAACATCCCCGCCGGCAACTGCTTACGCAGATACTCGGCCGTCAGCCGAATCTCACGCTCGCCAGGCAGAAACACCAATATGTCCCCCCGCCCCATCCCCGGCCGGGTCAACTCGTCGATCGCATCAAGCACCGCCACCTCTTCATTAGCCTCAAAGTCGTCCTTCTCAAACTCGTTCATCTCGTGGTACCGGATGTCCACGGCATACGTCCGCCCCGAAACCTCAACAACCGGACAAACCCCAGGTCCACCAAAGTGCCCGCTCAGCCGCTGCGGGTCGATCGTCGCGCTCGTGATAATCACCTTCAAGTCCGGCCGCCTGGGCAGCAACTGCCGCAGATACCCGAGCAGAAAGTCGATGTTCAGCGACCGCTCGTGCGCCTCGTCGATGATGATCGTGTCATACGCCAAGAGGTCGCGGTCGTTCTGCACCTCGGCCAGCAGCACGCCGTCGGTCATCAGTTTCACAAGCGTCCGGTCGCTGGTCTCATCGCCAAAACGCACCTTGTACCCCACCACCCCCTGCGGCCCCAGCGTTGTGCCAAGCTCATCGGCGATCCGCTGCGCCACGCTCCGCGCCGCGATCCGCCTGGGCTGCGTGTGCCCGATCATCCCGTGCACACCCCGCCCGATGCTCAAACAAATCTGCGGCAACTGCGTCGTCTTGCCCGAACCCGTCTCGCCACAGATCACACAGACCTGGTGCTTACCAATAACCTCGGCAATCTCCCGCCGCCGGGCCAACACCGGCAGGTCCATCGCAAACGCAGGCACCGGCACCAGCCGCCCACGCGCCTCCGCCCGCGCAGCCGACCGCCGAACCTGCTCCTGCAACGCCGCAAGCCCGGCCTCATCCCTCGGGCCACCAGCCAACTGCATCAGCCG